>SLSY01000059.1 GCA_007130145.1 Bacillota bacterium | reverse complement strand
GCTTTTGTCTTCCTCATTGCCTCGCATAGAGCCATGGTAGCAAGCCCCAGGCCCCGATATTTTGGCACCGTGGCCAGCGGCTCAAGATACGCGTATCCATTGGCTTCATTGAACCACATTCCGGCAAAGCAGGCGTAGTCACCATTTGGGGCCTTTACTACCGTGGTCAGATCTTTTCTGAAGTTGGGACCGCTTTGCATCAGCCATCGGCAATCAATGTCGTGATCGGGCTCATCTTTGTGGTCAAAGCCTTTCCAAAGGCACGTGTGTATCTTCTCGTGATCATTGTCATCATCTAAAGATAGAAGGGAGAAACCATCGCGCAATCTCGGCTGAGGGAAGGACTGGTTGTAGGGGAATATCCGCACGGGTTCTGTGTATACCCTGCTGTACCCTTGGCTTCTTAGTAGGTTCACCTTGTCAGTTTCCTTGTCCGTTATCCATACGGACAGAGAGTGCTTGCTACCAGCGGCAACCGATAGCTCTTGCTCAGCAAAGTGAAGCATCTCGGGCAGCAAGAATGCATGCTTGACGTCGGTCACAAGAAAACTCTGGCCAATATCCATTTCATAACATGCGATAGCCACAACTCTGTCGCAATCCTCCCACAGCCCGAAGCGATGGGTCAGCTTGTGATTGAAGGCAGGATGCGTATGCGCATACTCGAAAAACTCCGGTAGAAGGTAGCTGTTCAAGGTGTCAGGCGAGTAAACCTCGGTGAGGAAGCGGTGAACGGCAGCAAAATCTGCCAGCAATTTGTATCTTCTGTGCTTGCATTTCATTTTGCTTTCCCCATCCTTGTCCATGCTGGGTTGCTGTCTGCAACATTAGACACATCTGGCAAGACTCCTGCTTGCTGGCTAAATGATGCGGGGCAGGTCGCGGCCTTGTTCACCCTAACCTTGCGCCTTGCAAAAGGCACCCCTTCACCGACACGGGGCGTAGTGGTCCAGGGCAATCGTCACCACGTCGTCGCATTTTCACCTCAGAAAAAGCCATGATTGCGCCGGCAGGAGCTCCCATGGGAGCATCGCAAGATCAAAGCCGTGTTGCTTTACAAAAGACTTGGTCTAGCCGGTCCTGGCAAGTGTTGCCTGTGCAACGTGGGTAACGCATGCCTGCCGCGTGAAGATTTCCAGGCCCAAATCGACACCATCGCCAGAGCTGCCCATTTCTCTCGTTCTTGCCGGCAGCTGATTAGCGGATTGGCCCCGGGTAAGAAACAACTGGCAGCACGTACTCTTTGAACCATGATGTGTCCAGTTGATCGCTGAGACGGTATGCGGTTTCTCTTCCACGCGATGACCCATGGCGGTGGTGACCAACATGCAAGCGGCGAACTTGACCGGCATTCGAGTGCGGCACCAAGATGACACCGGCAAGGAGACGGGCCTTTTGGCTCTGACAACAGCATGGGCTACGCTAACGCCTGCCTCCTCCAACCGGCTTGCTATGTCGATGGTAACGTCCGCAAACCCGAGCGCCCCCATGTGCAACATGCCAGGTGCGCATCACATCTGACCTGTTCAGGAACACCTTGAGGGAATACGGTATCCGCTACGATGAACCGTCCACCGCAAGTTGGCTGGCATGTTTTGCACCTTCACTGAGTCTTGCGAGCTGGTGGGGATTATTGCGGGTTGCTGCTTCGTCTTCAGCTCCTGCCGGCCGCACAAAACAGCAGGCTCGAGAGGGGAAAAACACCAACATGGCCTAGCTTTTGGGTCCCAACACGTTGTTAGCCGCTTGGCTGTGGTGCCGGCGAATAACTGGCTTATAGTCGCTATCGCTCATGGTAAAAGCTACTAACATGAGTGGTCAGTGCACAAAAAACGTCTCGAATCCATTGCGGGTAGGCAACAGACCTCCTTCTTTGTCACACGACCCCGGCTCGACCCTCATGCCCTGCTCCGGCGGGGAAACCCATGCCGGGTTCGAAGACAGATCCGCACCAATATCAGCATGAGGGGCACTTCAATGAGAACTCCCACTACTGTAGCAAGAGCTGCTCCAGAAGCAACCCCGAAGATGGTGCTGGCCGTAGCGATGGCAACCTCGAAGTGGTTGCTGGCACCGATCATGGCTGCGGGCGCAGCGTCCTCGTAGGTTAGTTTCAGGATGCGGGCCAGGACATAGGCCAAGGCGAATATGACCAACGTTTGGATTATGAGCGGTAGAGCGATCATGGCGATGACCAAAGGTTGGGCCAGTATGACCTCCCCTTGCAACATGAAAAGAAAGATCAGGGTGGCCAGCAGCGCTACCATGGATACCTTGCCCGTATGCTTAAGAAAGACGGTTTCATACCATTCGATTCCTCGCGTGCGGATGAGATGAGTGCGGGAGACATATCCGGCCACGAGCGCTAACCCCACATAGATGAGAATGGAAAGAAGCATGGTCATGAAAGGAACGCTGATGTCAGAAGCGCCCAACAGAAAGCTTCCCATCGGTGCGTAGAGAAACAGCATGGTCAAAGAGTTAATGGCAACCATGACGAGGGTAAGACCCATGGAACCCCGGGCCAGGTAACTCCATACCAGGACCATGGCGGTACACGGGGCGATTCCCAGGAGGATCATGCCGGCCATATATGATGTGGCCATTTGGGTGTCTATAAAGGGCGCCCAGATTAAGCGCATGAACAACCATGCGAAAAAGAGCATGGTAAAAGGCTTGACGGCCCAGTTGATCACCAGGGTCAGGATAACGGGCTTCGGATGTCTTACGGCATACACTACTTCACTAAAATCGATCTGTACCATAATGGGATACATCATGGCAAAAAGAAAAATGGCCACGGGAATGTTGACCTGTGCTATGGCCAGGCCACTCAAGTATTCACTGGCAGCAGGGAACATGGCACCCAAACCAATTCCGATTGCCATACAGAGAAGAACCCAGACCGTCAGATAGCGTTCGAAAAACCCCAGATCGCGCACCTTCTCTTGCCTGCGGCTCTTTTCGCTGTCGCTGCTCACGCTTCATTGCCTCCCATCCTTAGTGTCTCATCTATTCTTCCGCTACATAACTGTTCGGGGGAAAACTCCTGTATACGCTGCCACCGGATTCGATCCTGCATCATCTGGGGGTCGTCCTGAAGCCAGCTGGCGATGCTATCCAGTATGCTTTGCTGCTGAGGACCCAAGGCAGGGTGCAAACGATAAAAGACCCAACGTCGTTCCTTGCGGTCTGCTACCAAACCAGCCCGTTTGAGCATACCCAGGTGTTGCGATACCGTGGATTGGCTCATGTTCAGCACGGCGACGATCTGGCATACGCACATTTCTTCCCCTGTCTTCAAAAGGTGAATGATGCGCAGCCGGGTGGCATCGGCCAGAGCCTTCATCACCGCAAGGCAAGAATCCATGGAGAAAACCCCTTCCATCGTCATATCGTAATATGATAATATAATAGAGTAAGGAGATGCGTCAACCCTCTTGGGATTGCAATGCAATATTCGTTCTCAAAGTGCCAATTCGACGTTGGGGAGGAACCGAAAGATGAGTGAAGCGAAAAAACTCCTCTATATGGTGACCGTATTTCTGGCAGCCTACTTGATTCCGTTCGATCAAACTCGGGTGCAGTCGGCGATCATAGAGGCGTTTTTCATGGTGCAAGAGTATGCTCGTGAACATGTTCTTTTCTGTTTGATCCCGGCTTTCTTTATTGCCGGGGCCATCGCCAATTTCGTTTCCCAGGATTCGGTCATCAAGTATTTTGGTGGCCAGACCCGCAAGTGGCTGGCCTACTCCGTAGCCTCGGTCTCCGGAACGGTCTTGGCGGTGTGCTCCTGCACGGTGTTGCCCCTTTTTGCCGGCATCTACCGGCGAGGCGCAGGGATCGGTCCGGCCACAGCCTTTCTGTACGCCGGACCGGCGGTGAACGTTCTGGCCATTATTCTGACTGCACGGATCCTGGGCTGGGAATTGGGTGTGGCCCGGGCCGTGGGTGCCATCGTCTTTGCCTTCGTCATTGGCCTTACCATGGCAGCGCTGTGTCGCTCGGAAGAAGCAGAGCGGTCTCGCAAAGCTGCGTTGGGAGCTGAGGAGGAAGAGAAGAGGACGCCCGGGCAGACTCTGGCCTATTTTGCCACTCTGGTGCTCATCCTGATTTTCGCCGCCTGGGGCAGACCGGAGCAGGCAACCGGTTTCTGGCAGACGGTATTTGAACTAAAATGGTACCTTACCGGTGGTTTGCTGTTACTGCTGGGATTCATGCTGAAAGCGTGGTTTGACAAGGAAGAGACGCTGGCCTGGGTTGATGCTAGCTGGGACTTCGCCAAACAGATCATGCCCTTACTCTTAGCCGGTGTGTTGGTGGCCGGATTCTTGATGGGACGACCGGAAACGGAAGGAGGCCTGATCCCGGCTGATTACATTGCCCGGGTCGTGGGGGGGAATTCCCTTTCCGCTAATCTGGTCGCTTCGGTCATTGGTGCTTTCATGTATTTCGCGACCTTGACAGAAGTTCCCATCTTGCAGGGGCTGTTGGGCTCGGGCATGGGACAAGGACCGGCTCTGGCCCTACTCTTGGCTGGACCGGCCATCAGTCTTCCCAATATGCTTGTGATCCGTAGCGTTCTGGGTAACCGGAAGACGGTTCTTTTCGTTACCCTCGTGGTGATCATGGCGACCATCAGCGGGTTGCTATTTGGCACGATTATGGCATAGGGGCCCCGAATGAAAGGAGACGTGGACAATGATCATCAAGGTGCTGGGCACTGGTTGCCCAAAGTGCAAAATGCTCGAGAGCAATGTTCGGACCGCCCTACAGGAAACAGGCACGTCAGCCGAAGTGGTCAAGGTAGACAAGTTGCATGAAATTATGGAGTATGACGTGATGATGACGCCTGCTTTGGTCATCGATGACCAGGTCCAAAGCGCCGGACGGGTAGCAACTGTTGACGAAATTAAGAAGATGATTGCAGCTGAATAGGCGCACCGATTCGGGCTGTCAAGGGATGGGCCCGGACCCACGGCCGGTGGGCTTGACATGAATGGCTGAGGATGAATGACGCAAGGCGAACGGATTCATTGCTCGAGAAATTCTTGGTGTACGAATGAAAACAGCAGTAGCAAGCGCTCGCCAGAGGCCTCTTAGCGGTCTGTTTTGGCGTGTCCACCTCGAGATGATTCCCACATCCGTAACCTTGTCCTTTGCAACGAGGAGTCCATCGGCCATGATACTGTCACGATGATCGCCCATGGCAGCTGCCGAATGGAATTCATTGCGAGCATCCAGATGAAACGTCATATGATTTGTTCACGCCAGCACGGGCAATGCGTAAAGTCCGTCCCCATGGGTTGCTCCGGCAAACATGACCTAGTGATCGGTGTTTTCATCATGAAAACGGATGCTCCCATCGCCTCGTGACGGTGTGTTGGCCACCAAGAGCGATGTGCTGCTCGTCATCGGCTGCCACCTTGGGTTGCTAGCTGCTTAGGTCTGTCATGCTCATTGACATGAGCAAACAAGCCCACCCGTGTGTGTCTTGGCACCAACGGCTTGTCATTGGTTACAGCATACCAGCAATGGCGAACGTGATCAGGTGGGGCCCGGGTTTGTCTGGGCAGCGCCCGTCACGGCTCAAGGCAAGGCTTTTGGCATCTCGCCGGGTACTCCCATGGCGTCGGCCCGGCACTGCCGGCAGTGGTAGAACTGTTCAAGGTGCACTGTTGCCAGCTGGCGGAGTTGGTGTAGTTGGTCTGGCGTGGGAGCAACGTGTGCGCTGAAGCGACCGATGGGGATCAGCGGGATGATGTTTTGCAGTCGGGCGCCGGCCCTTGCCGCTCGTCGCGCTATGTCCACGACCTGCCCATCGTTTACTCCCGGGATGAGTACCGTGTTGACCTTAACGGCAAGACCGCATGCTGCCGCTTGCTCTATTCCCAGCAGCTGTTGAGCTAGGAGATGATCAACGTCAACTCCCCGGTAGATCCTCTGGGCGACCTGAGGCGAAGACGCATTGATGGTAACCGTCAGTGTACCCACCCCGATGTCAAGGAGCTGAGGAAGGACTCGGGGTAATAGGAGACCGTTGGTGCTAAGACAGAGCGTTACATCGGGGAACCGCTCGCCTACGGCGCGCAGGACCCGAAAACTGGCGTCATTGTAGAGAGGTTCGCCTGGACCCGCTATGCCCACCACGCGCAGTCGTGGTTCGCGGGCGCGGAAGGCAGCTACGTGTTCCAGGGCTTCCTCTTCGCGCATGATGCGGGCGGTGAGGCCGGGTCGGGATGAATGAACACAGTCGCTGACGGTTCTATCGCAGTAATTGCATTGGATATTGCAGGCCGGGGCCACAGGCAAATGAACCCGTGCACTACGAAAGTGAGCCGGGGCCGAGAAACACGGATGCTCGTCTATGCTCATGAGCCTTCCTCTCTGGCGCAATGCCGGTAGATGTGTTCCAACTCCTCCAGCTCCAGTGGCGCGGGAATGACTCCACCCTCGGTAGCCAGTACCCTTTCACTGAGCGTGCGAAAGGCCCCAGCTGCTTCACTTTCGGGGGCGCCTTCCATCACCGTGATACCCTCTACTTCACAACGGCCAATGCTCTGGCTGCGAGGAATGAAGCCCACCAGCTGGGTTCCCATGCGTTTTGCCACTGCTTCGAGCACCAGCTTTTCCAGCGTGGGATGGCCGCGACTGTTGCAGATCAACCCACTCAAGCGGGCTTGTCCGCGCCGGGATAGTCTTTCGATGGCGCGGGCTATGTTGTTGGCCGCATAGAGGCTCATAAATTCGCCGGAGCACACCAGAAAGATTTCGCGGGCGAATCCCTCGCGTATGGGCTGAGCGAAGCCACCACAGACGACATCACCGAGGACGTCGTAGATCACCAGGTCCAGTTCGTAGG
The DNA here is from genome assembly GCA_007130145.1 of Bacillota bacterium. Taxonomy (GTDB): domain Bacteria; phylum Bacillota; class Sulfobacillia; order UBA8153; family UBA8153; genus SLSY01. The sequence goes on along the minus strand of SLSY01000059.1, from coordinate 2,289 downwards.
TACGATAGGCGTCCAGGTCGCGCAAGATCTGGATGGCGGTGAGCACCCCGCGTCCGGCACAGCCAATGCCCGGCTCAGGTCCACCTGCCTCAACACAGTGGACCCCGGCTGATCCTGGAAACACGATCTGTTCCAGCTCGATGCTATGCTGGTCCCGACCCCGGCGCAGGCAGTCACGCAGGGTGTCTAGTACCGTTGGGATGAGTCGTCCCCCGGTGAGATTGCGAGTGGAATCACGCTTGGGATCGCAGCCTACCTGCATTATCTCTTTGCTCCCTTGCGCTAGAGCGACGGAAAGGTTGGCCGCAATGGTACTTTTCCCAATCCCACCCTTTCCGTAAATGGCAATTTGGCGCATATCAGGGTTCAACACCCTCACCCCTTCCGTCTAGCCAGTGGGCCCGGTTGTGTCGTTTCTTTGATCGGAAGGTATCCCACCAATCGTTTTGCATAATTTCCATGAGGTTGAGAAAGCCATGGTAGCCAAAGTACTCCCGGTTGGTCAAGCGAAAGCGCGCGACGGGATTCACCACGCGCAAGACATAGGGAATGCCCAGATCTTCTGCCAGATGGCGTTCGATGTTGCTGCCAATGATCACATCCGGCTTTGCAGCTGACAAGATCTGCGCTGTCTCATACACCCCCACTCCCGTCTCTATACGAGGCGATATGGCAACCCTATCGCACTCGTCACGCACAAGAGCGTGTAGCTCGGGGGCGCGGGAACGTATGCCCACCGCTACCGGTTCACATTCTAGATCTTCTGCCAACATTCCCAGGAGGGGAACGGCGAGGGTGGCATCGGCGAGGATAGCGACCTGAGCTCCATTGAAGAATTCGTATGGCAGTCCCTGCCGGCGCAGTTGTTCCACCGCGAACTGTTCTCCTTGAACCACCATCTTCTGAGCCAAGTCTTCTTTGTCCAGCACCTGCCCCAAGCGCTGCAGCCAGCGTCCGGTGTTGCTAAAGCCCACGGGCAGGGGCAAACGCTGTGAACGGTTCAGGGCACTCGTGGGGAGGAGCGGGCGAATGTCCCATCTGTCGGCCAAGAGGGTTTCGGTGCGATAGCCACAATCGTGGGTTAGCATCAGACTGTATTGCGCCCGGCCTATGTCCCTCAATTGCTCGAGTCCGGTGCCGTGGGTGAGGGAGGCAAGGACGGTGAGGCCAAAGCGCTCCAGGATGTCTTCAACCCAAGATAGATCACCGGGCCAACTGGGGTTAGCGCTGGCGTGGGGGGCAATGAGGATCACCGAATCCGGGATCTTGTCCATGGGCTCGCCAGGGTTTTCTACCAGCTGATTGAGTAAGCCATGCAATGCAATGTCGATCCCGTCGTACTGGGTGCCACGAAAACCTGCACATTCAATGGGTACCAGCTGAAAGGGCACATCAGCGGCCATTTCCTGGCATACCGCCACGATGTCATCGCCCACCATCTCCGGGCCGCAGGCCGTAAGCACAAAGACCGCTGATACTGAGAAGGCGCGGGCATCTTCGATCACCTTAGCCAGCGTGGCCTCGCCCCCGTGGACGATCTCGTCTTCGCATAGTTTGGAACACAGCGACTTGGTGGCCAGGTAATCAGTTTGTTGCCAGCCGAAGGCGGTGTTCACCAGTTGATCGCAGCCCTGGGGTGAGTGCGACAGTACGCACGCCCGCCGGATGCCGGTCACTGTCTGGGCCGCCCCGAAGAAGGCGCAGCGCAAGTACGGGTCGTGGCAGGCGCTGGGTGCTCCCTCGCTGTACTCACTGCTCATCGGTTGACTCAGATCGTTCAATGCCTTTCCTCCTCCGGTGCGGGCAACCCGCCGCGTGGGCGTCGTTATCTTGGCCATAAAGGACGTGGCGAAACAATCGTGAACGCGGCCGGTGATGCTGATCCACAGCGCTTTTTACCATCCGCGCGATCTTGGTGATACCGGTGAAACCAAATTGGGGCATGCCCAGTTCGCTGGTGAGGTTCACCACCGGAACCCCGGGAAAGCGGTTGGGCACTCCGAAGTAGATAGCCTCGTCATACGTGGCCACCAGGCGCCGCATTTCCTGTTCTGTGTCGCTGGATGCTTCGAAGGTGCCGAGGCTGAACAGACCTTGCGTGAGCACAAGCTCCGGATCCTCTCCCTGGCTGATGAGGAAATCGACGGTGGGGCGCCTTTCTTTCACCGTATAGGGATGGAAGTTGACCACCACAGCACGGGCGCCGAATTCCTCCACCATTTTGGCCATGGCCAGAGCGCGGATGGGCCCGGGGAACTCGGCGACCTCGATGAGGGCGGTACGCCCCTT
>SLSY01000025.1 GCA_007130145.1 Bacillota bacterium | reverse complement strand
GCACGCCGCCAGCGTTCGTCCTGAGCCAGGATCAAACTCTCCGTTGAATATCTCACGAGGCTTGCGCCCCGCTTCTATCCACCAGAAAGCCTGTCAGGCTCCCTTGTTTCGAATACTTCTTACAGAAACTCAGATACGCTGTTTAGTTTTCAAAGACCTTTATGAGTGATGAATGACCGGTCGTGCTGCATCTAAGACTGTGTGACCGGTCACAGTTCCTGATTATAAGGTACCCGTTTCTCCTTGTCAAGCACCAGGGGGAAAAAAGCGTTCACTGCTTGCTGGTCCAGAGCCCCTCATGGCTGGATACACGCATGAGTCAAAAAACTACCCCCCTGCTAGAGGAGCAACTCTTCCCTCAAGCCCACGGCATCCTTGACGTCCACCACATTGTGATGAAACTCAATGAACCCTTCCTCACGGAGTCTCATCATCTCTCGCGACAGCGACGGTCTGGGCATGCCCAGCTCTTGTGCCATCATCTGCCGGTTGACAGGCAACCTGATCTGGGTACCTTCATCCTCATCGTAGAGATCAAGGAGATAAGCGATGACTTTTTGCCGTACAGAAGGGTAAGACAGAAGCTGTACCTTCTTATTGAGCAGCAAGAGCTTATTTGAGAGCAGGCTGGCAAAGCGCGGGAAAAAGGCATCATCGCTACTGCAGAGCACCCGAACTTGCTCGTGGGAGATGAACATGACATGGGTTGGTGTCTGGGCGGCCACGATGGTGGCCGGATACTCCCCCTTCTGGGAGAAGACCATCGCTTCCCCGAATACCTCGCCTGCCTGTACTTGCGATACCGACACCACCTTGCCGGAGGCAAAGGTCTTTTGGATTTCCACCTTCCCCACTAGCACGATGCCCATATGAGAGCAAGGAGCGTGTTCTTGGGCAATCACCTGGCCTCCCCTGAACTCTGTGATCCGGTAGCGCAGGCCCTGCAGTAATCGCGCCAGCTGCACATGTCCATATCCCCCGAAAAGCTGCGAGGCTTGCAGATAATGCCGTAAGTGTCTCACATTATCTCCTCTTTTCGTAACCTGGGTTACCGCACTTGTTGCGATTCTCTTCTATTATAGGATATGGAAGAGATAACACAAAGGAGGCTTGAAATCATGAAGCGCAAGATCGTCTGCATCGACGAAGACAAGTGCAACGGATGCGGTTTGTGCATAGACGCCTGTCACGAAGGGGCCCTGCAGTTGGTGGACGGAAAAGCCAAACTGGTGAGTGATGAGTATTGCGATGGACTCGGAGATTGCCTGCCCGAGTGTCCAACCGGAGCCATCACCATTATTGAGCGAGAGGCCGAAGCCTTTGACGAGGAACTGGTGAAAGCGCGCATGCAGGAACGGGGCGAGAAGGACGGCGCACCGCTGCGTGAGGGATGTCCCGGTCAGAACATATGTCAATTCCAAAACATACGGACCCCGGGGCCGGAAACGGGCAAGAACGCTCACAAGCCTCGTTCCTATCTTGGACAGTGGCCCATTCAAATGAGCCTGGTAAACCCCCAAGCAGGGTATCTCAAAGATGCTGATCTCTTGATAGCAGCAGACTGCACCGCTTATGCCCATGGCAACTTCCATGAGGAGTTCATGGCCGGTCGCATTACCATCATCGGCTGCCCCAAACTGGATCGGGCAGAAGAGCACAAGGCCAAGCTCGTGGAAATCTTTAGGAATAATCCCATCAACAGCGTCACCGTAGTCAAGATGGAGGTTCCCTGCTGTCAAGGGTTGGCTCATTTGGTCAAGCAGGCCATGCAAGAGGCAGGCACACGGGTTCTCTATAGTGAAGTCACCTTGCCCATCGCGTGACGCCTGCTGGAGAAGGCCGGGAGCTCCGGAGCTCCCGGCCTGACCGTGCTGAGTCATGAGACCAGCCGTGACATTCAACCATCGCCCGTGCCCGGTTGATTGAGGTCATCTACCCTGCGAGAAATTGCATCTATACTTACTGCAATTCGTTCTTCCTCGTCAATGACAGAGAAGCTGGTGGTACGGAACATGTCCTCGCCAATGACAAGCCCACGTCCGACTATGGCACCTTACCACGGAGAGTTCGACCCCTTCCTGGAGAACGGACGGTAGCAGCACCACAGGAGCAAGAAGCATAAGTGGCGAATGGAACGGTGAGGGAGGAGCGTCGCTTTGGCAAAGACATTCATTTTCGCTGCTACCGGCGATTCAATCATAGCGCGAAGGATTCACGGTCTTCACAATGAGACGTTAACGCCATTGGTGCAACGCATCAAGAGGGCCGACGCGGCGTTCACCAACGTAGAACTGGTCACCCCTGGGCCGAACACCCCCGCCGCTGCTGAATACGGAGGTATTCATCTGGGCATGCCTCCTTACGTGCTGGATGAGTTGAAACTCACCGGCTTTAACATGTTCAATCTGGCCCATAACCATGCTCTTGATTTCGGACGATCTGGCTTACATGACACCATGAAGGAAATGCGTAAGCGGGACATGCTATTCGCCGGCGCCGGGAAGACACTGGGAGAAGCAAGGATGCCCGCTTATCTGGAGACCCGAGGAGGCCGGGTCGCTTTGATAGGAGTTGCTTCCACCTACACCGCGGGGGCGCCAGCCGGTGCCACAAGAACAGATTTTGTGGGCCGGCCTGGCATCAATCCGTTGCGCCATACTCTGACCCACCTGGTAACGCGGGAGCAATGGGAGACGATCAAGCATATTGATGAAGCCACAGGAACAGCCGCGGTGGCCAAACGAGAGCGTGCTTTTGGCCTGAGTAGACCGGGAAAAGACCGTAGCGACAGCTATACCTTTTTGGGCCACTCTTTCCGCGTATCCCCCAAGGCTGGAACGACCTCGAGCTATAATGAAAACGATGGAGAAGCCATCGCTGCTTCTATCCATGAAGCCCGGAGACAGGCAGATTATGTCGTCGTTAGCTTGCACGGGCATGAAGGCCCTGCAGGCCAGATCAACAATGAGCAACCGGCAGACTTCATCATCGAGTTTGCTCGCGCGTGCGTACGTGCCGGCGCCGACGCCTTCGTGGGACACGGACCCCACATGCTCCGGGGAATCGAGATCTACCAAGGAAAACCCGTCTTCTACTCTCTGGGGAATGTCATGTTCATGTGCGAGCAGATAACCCGGTTGCCTTCCGAGCTGTATGATCTGTACGATTTGCCGTGCAGCGCCACGCCCGCCGACCTGTTCGATTTCGAGAGCCAAGATCCACAAGGAAACCCCAAGGCGTTCCATGCTGACGGGCGCTTCTGGGAGACGGTACTCCCCATCTGCGCTTTCCATCAGGGTCGCCTCAACCGTATTGATCTCTATCCGGTCAGCTTGCAGTTGGGAGAAAGGCGTACGCGACGAGGTGTCCCTCAACTGGCAGAAGGGGAACACGGGGCTCGTATCATCGACCGGTTGGCTCATTTGTCACAAGTCTTTGGAACCAACATCCAGATAAGTAAGGCGCGTCAACAACCGGTGGGACAGGTTGAGATCCCGGGCTCCTCCATGCCAAGATGATTCGGTCCACTGTATTGCCGTACAAAGCAAGCCGCGTAGCCTCATTCCTAGGGAAGGGAAGTATCACCGTGGGGAGAGAGCGTCCTGGGAGCATTCGTTTTGATGAGATTCGTTGTGGTGTTGACAAGAGCCGAATCTGCTCCGCCATACTCCGACAGCTGCCCGACTGGTTTGGACTGGAGTTTGCCATCGGCGACTATGAGAGGAAAGTCAAGAGTCAGTGGTTTCTGGCAGCGTTCGCAGAGGACAAGCCGGTAGGATTCATCAGCATAGAAGAACACAACCTTTATACGAGCGAGATTCACGTCATGGGGATACTCGGTATCTTTCAGGGCCACGGATTGGGTTCTGAGCTTCTGCGGGTGGCCGAAGCGAAACTTCGAATGACGCCCGATAAGCAGTTTTTGATGGTCAAGACATTGAGTGATACTCATCCCGATCCACATTACCGGCAGACTCGGCGCTTTTATCGGAAGATGGGTTTCTATCCTCTAGCGGAACTCACCGCCTTGTGGGGTGAAGAAAACCCATGTTTGCTGATGGTCAAGACACTCAGACCATAGACTTTCACTTCAAAAGAGCCTATACAGTGACGCTGCGCCTTACTTCAGCATCCAAAAGCCTGGGGTCCCTGCTTAGAAGCTGCGTAGAAGCAACCCGCCCATGATGAGGAGTCTGAGGGGCACCGAGACGGCCCAGTTGAAATCGCCCCAGACCGCCTTGCTCATTCCTCTTCTCTTGCGCCGTTCTCTTCTGCGGGTGAAGATGATAACTTCAAGAGCAAACGAGGAAATCCGCGACAGGTTGAGGAAATGCAAAGATGAAACATCCTATCGCGTATAGGCGCACTGCTCAGCGTCTGTCATCTATGCTGAAGCAGGATTCATTATGTCAGGAGGTGTGACATTGAGCAAGACAGCGGTAATGTCAGTCAACCAAGCCATCGCTAGAGGCTTCTGGGAAGCCGGCGGTCGAGTGGCTACCAGCTATCCTGGTTCACCCACCGTTCAGATCATGGAGAGTCTGTTAGACTATCCCGATATGACCAGCCGGTGGGCAATCAACGAGAAGGTAGCATTGGAAGTGGCCATCGGCGCCAGTATCGCCGGAGCCAGATCCTTGGTGTCCATGAAGCACGTGGGAGTCAACATTGCAGCAGATCCGTTGATGACATTCACCCAGGTGGAGACGGTGGGTGGATTCGTGCTAGTGGTCGGAGACGACCCCGGACTATCCAGTTCCCAAAACGAGCAGGACACGCGCTTTTTCACCCGTTTTGCCAACATACCACTGCTCGAGCCCAGCACGGCCCAGGAGGCCAAGGACTACGTGGATGAGGCGCTGGTCATAAGCGAGCAATGGGGAACACCTGTCATCATCCGCCTGACCAGCACTCTCTGTCACAGCCAAGGCGTGGTCCAGCTGGGTCAGCGCCGCGATGAGCCAGTAGAGGGATTCAACGAAGATCAGGCGCGTTTTTGCATGTTGCCTCCTTATTCCCGGGATCAACAGCACTTCATGCAGCAACGAATGGCAGCCCTACGTGAATTAAGTGAGGTCAGTCCACTCCAGCAATATGAAGAGAGCTCAAACCTCCGGTGCCTGATCATCACCAGTGGTATCAGCTACCAGCACCTGCAAGAACTAGGAGCCGACGTGTCTATCTTGAAGCTGGGCATGAGCTATCCGCTTCCGGTGCAACGCATCGGAGAACTCGCCGCGCTGCACCAACAGGTCATTGTTCTGGAAGAGCTCATGCCGTTCGTGGAAGATGAACTCAAAGCCGCGGGGCTGGCCGTAGAAGGCAAGCGCTATTTTTCTTTCACTGGCGAACTCACCCCCGATGACATCAGGACCGGGTTAATCCAAGCGGGCGTCATACCTTCCGCGCTAACCTCAGCCGCAGAGGACTCACACGTTGTGGGTCGCACTCCTATTCTCTGCGCCGGATGTCCGCACCGGCCGATATTTCACATTCTCAAGCAGGCCCAAGCTGTGGTCATTGGCGATATTGGCTGTTACTCCCTGGGTATTCTGGAGCCTTTTGAGGTCCTCAAGACGAACCTCAGCATGGGAGCTTCCCTGGGTATGATCCAAGGGGTAGCCCTGGCGCAAAGGATGGCCGGGAACGTCAAACCCCTGGTGGCCACCATTGGTGACGGGACCTTTTTCCATTCGGGACTGTCCGGATTGGCTGACCTAGTGAACACCCGTGAGAACATTACTCTGCTAATATTGGACAACCGGACAACGGCCATGACCGGTGGTCAGATGACTCCCACCACCCGAGATTTCGTGAAAGACGAAGACCTCACCGGGATCAACCTCCCTGAACTGCTGCGAGCTTTTGGTGTTGAAGATGTGCAAGTGGTCAACCAATTTCACTATGATAAGACCCGCCGCATCATTGTGTCAGCCATGGAGCACCAGGGACTCTCAGTGATCATAGCCACGCGCCCCTGCGCTCTCAACTTCAAACTACGATATCCCCACTACTATGTGGACAGCGATCTTTGCATCAGCTGCCGCCAGTGTATTGCAGTGAACTGCCCGCCCATCTCCATGCGAGCTGAAGCGGGAACAGAGGAGAAAAGATCCTTCATCGATCCAGACATGTGCGTAGGGTGTTCGGTATGTTCTCAGGTGTGTCCGGTCAAGGCGATCAAGAGTTCTCGCAGCCAGGAGGTGTGATGCATGGGAACGACCAGTATATGGTTGGCTGGTGTGGGAGGCCAGGGGTTAGTGTTGACCACCCGCATCCTGACCGGCGTCGCGTTTCGCGAGGGATGGGACGTGAAGGCTACCGATGTGGTCGGTCTGGCACAAAGAGGCGGTAAGGTGTGGGGCACGGTGCGCTTTGGCACCAAGGTCCATTCCCCGCTCATATCCAGAGGTCAAGGGGACTTCCTGCTATCGTTTGAGGATCTGGAAGGATTGCGATGGATGGAGTTTTTAAAACCTGCTGCTACCATTATCATGGGACGGGACGTCATCTTCCCCAACCGGGTTCTCCTGGAAAAGGAGGAGTATCCTGACAACGTAGTCTCACAGTTCAGGGCCCAGGGTTTTCGCGTCACCGCCCTACCCACCAAGACCATGGCCAAGGAGCTGGGAAACGCCCGGTTGGCCAACACCATCCTGCTGGGGAACCTGTCCCGTCATCTGTCGTGGCAGCTGGAGAGTTGGGAAGATGTGATCAGCCAGAATGTGCCCCCTAAGACCATTGAAGGTAACCTGAAGGCCTTTGCTCAGGGTCGCAAACTGGTCTTTCCCGGCGAGTCGCCACCAGAAGATCGCGGTTGAATTGACAAAACCGCATGTAGCGAACTAGTGCATTACACAAATCTCCACCGGCTGAGATCGCCTGGGGCAACGTTAAGCGCCGGAGGGGCTCCGTAACAACCAAGGATATCATAATTTCTGATCCCAGCTTCAAGACCATGGTGGAAGCAGTATTCCGGGCTAAGCGCATTCGTTTATGAAGACGAGACGTTATGAGGAAACACTGACCTTTGTGAAGGCACATCGCCAGCTGGGTTGACCGGAGTATCTGCTGGACAGGCGGGATGCATCCGGTCCTCTTGAAGCCGTAGCATCCGACGTGCCTTCTTTTTCCTTCTACCATCTTACACTGGTTCCGGCGTTGCCATGGCATCCTTACCGCCAGGAGGATTCTTGCCAGATCAGCTAGACCTCGCAGTTGACACTCACTCGCCTTCATCCTGGTCAGGAACACAAAAAACCAGCCCAAGATCTTGCTCTTGAACTGGTTATTTCTTTTGGTAGCCCCAAGGGGACTCGAACCCCTGTCTCCGCCGTGAGAGGGCGGTGTCCTGGGCCGCTAGACGATGGGGCCATTATCTCTTCTGGCTGGGGGAGGAGGATTCGAACCTCCGCAGGCAGATCCAGAGTCTGCTGGCCTACCACTAGCCGATCCCCCAAAGCGAATCGCAACCAAAATTATAGCACGATCAACCGGTGCGATCAAGCACAAGTTACAGAAATGTCTCCTTTATCACCTGCATCATCACCGCGAGGTCAACTCATCAATGTAGTCTGCCGCCTGATGGAGCCGTTTGTGCACTTTGTCCTTACCCAATAACCAAATAACATGAAAGAGGCCCGGACCTGCCGTCCGTCCCGTGAGTGCCAAGCGCACCGGATGGATGAGTCGCCCGGCCGAAATCTCCTCTCGGGCGATGAGTTCGCGACACACTCTCTCCACATTCTCCAGATCATAATCTTCCAGTTTTCTCAAGTCTTCTGCCACCGTGCGCAAGAGCGCTGCCACACCGGGCTTGGTGAAGTGCTTCTTGGCGCCTTTCTCATCATAGCTCTCAACATCACAGAAGAAATACTCCAAGGCGGTGGCAAACTCCGCCAGGGTCTTCACCCGCTCTCGCGAGCACTGCACGAGTTCTTGCACCCGGTGTTGTTCTGATTCGCTAAGTGGCGTCTGCAAAAGCCCGGCAGCCTCCAAAAAAGGCAGTGCCCGCTTGGTCAGATCGTCCAGAGGCAGTGTACGAAGGTAGTGCCCGTTCATCCAAGTGAGCTTGGTCACATCATATATGCTGGCCGTATGCGAAACATCATCCAAGGAGAACTGCGCCACCATCTGATCTAGGTCCATAATCTCCGTCTCGCCTTCAGGCGTCCAGCCCAAAAAAGCAAGATAGTTGACGATGGCTTCTGGTACGTACCCCAGCTCCTGAAACTCTGAAACCGCGGTTGCTCCATGCCGCTTGGAGAGTTTGCTCCGATCAGGAGCCAGTACCATAGGGACGTGGGCAAACAACGGCATAGCGTATCCCAACGCCTCGTAGAGCCAAACCTGTTTGGGGGTGTTGGACAAGTGCTCGTCCGCACGTATGATATGACTGATCTCCATGTGGGCGTCATCAACCACACAGGCAAAGTTGTAGGTGGGAAAACCGTCGGACTTGACGATGACAAAGTCACCCACCAGTTCATTATCAAAGTCAACCGGACCGTGAATCAAATCGTTAACCCGTGTTATCCCTTCATCGGGTGTCTTTAATCTGACGACGAAGGAAGCTCCCTCCACGGGTTTCTCGTGCAGCCGGCAACGACCATCATAGTTAAGAGATCGCTCTTCTTGCCGGGCTACTCTGCGTCGCTCTGCCAGTTCATCGGCAGTGCAATAGCAGCGATAGGCCCGTTCGCTGTCCAAAAGGCGCCGGACGGCGTCTTGATAGAGGCTTAGCCTCTGCGACTGAAAATAGGGGCCGTAGTCCCCTTGAACGTTGGGACCTTCATCCCAGTCCAGACCCAACCACCTCAGCTGCTCAGCGATCTGTTCGACCGAGTCCTCGAGCGTGCGTTGAGCATCGGTATCCTCTACTCTCAGGATCATGCGCCCGCCGTAGCGACGGGCAAAAAGCCAGTTAAAAAGCGCGGTTCGGGCGCCACCGATGTGCAAGTATCCGGTGGGACTCGGCGCATAGCGTACACGCACCGCCCTCATGTCATTCATAGGGGCAAACACCTACCTCGTTCACTTATCGTTATTCCCCGGTTGTTTGCTCTTAACAGGGGAAAGAGGGGATGAAACATCCCCTCCAAAACCCGTTTCATTATACCATATCAGGCTCCTGTACGCTTGAGGAGACGTTCCCAGTTGCGGTCCACTTCCTTCTGCAGAATCTCGAGCCTTTCCTTGTTTTCCGGCCGGAGCAAGTGACGGAAGCGGCCTTGTCCCTTCAGAAACTCTT
>SLSY01000040.1 GCA_007130145.1 Bacillota bacterium | reverse complement strand
TGCGCAAGGCGAAAAACTACCAAGATGCAAGTGGCCAAGGCCGTTGCATAGATGAAAGAGCTTAAGTAGCTCCTGTCACTGTCAGGATCGTTCTCTTCGTACCGTTGCTAGGGATCAAGCAGCGAAGACATCATGTCCACATCTCCCCTCTAACTGAACCGCCTCGAATCTCTTCCTGAAAAGGGAAGCTGTCATCACCGGTAGTGTTCTTGGCCAGCCTTCTCTAGGGCAGAATACCCATTGTGGGCGGGGTGATCTTCATGGAGGCTGTGGCTCCTTCCGTTATCGTGGCGGCCCGCTAGTAGAGGGAGACAGCATCTTATCGCCCCTTCATTCTCTTCGAGCTGGGTCCTCCACACGGTCTGATACCTGATCTACTTGCGGTAGCGGCCATCATCGTCGTGGTGAACTGAAGAACGATGTTTGCCGACGCGGATGATGGAGGGGGAGAAGTGAAGGATGGGTTTTGTTAAGTTGTGGTGCAAAGTTTTCCTAACCCCCCGGCATTCGCCTTTATACGACAATCAACGCAAGACTAAAAGCCTGTTTCGACAATCCACAGGTTTCTCCCCAGGCTAAAATCCCTCAAGAGCAGGTTATCAACAGAGTTATTCACAATGTCCACAGCTTTGAAGCCACTAAATTCCAAAATGCATACATTAATTGGTAATTTTACCACCTTCATTCGACATGGATGTTCATAGAGTAGTTGGGGAACAGATGGGCACACTAAGCGTGGAGTTTGATTAGGGAGGCATAAAGTTGATGGAAGGCCGGATCAAATGGTTCAATGCGGAAAAAGGATATGGTTTCATCGAACGTGAGGACGGTACTGATGTCTTTGTTCATTACTCAGCCATTGAAGGCGAAGGCTTCAAAACCTTGCAGGAAGGTGACGCGGTGGAGTTTGAGGTAGTGGATGGGGCTCGAGGGCCCCAGGCGGCCAATGTCGTTCGTACGGTGTAAGCCATGGTAACTCGAGAAAGCCCCGGTTAAGCCAACCGGGGCTTTTATGCATGGGCAGGATTTGGACTAGCGGAAGGGAATAGTATTACTAGGGATAAGGTTCAGGAAGGAGTTGGTCTAAGCATGCAGATAACTGTGCGAGGCAAGAATCTGGACGTTACCCCGCCGCTGAGGGAGTATGTCGAAAAGAAGGTAGGAAAGATCGAGAAGTATTTCGATGATCCCCTGAGTGCACAGGTCACGCTAGCCATCGAACATGACCGACACATCGTGGAAGTCACCGTTCCCCTGGATGGCATGTTGCTGCGCGGAGAGCAGAGCAGCGGCGACATGTATTCTTCGGTTGATTTGGTCCTGGATGCATTGGAGAAGCAAATCAGCAAGTACAAGACCAAAATAGCGCGGCGGCTGCGCGAGCGCCCTGCGCCCAATCAGGTACAAGTGGAGCCCGAAGAGGAAGAGGAACCCAAGATCGTACGGGTGAAGAAATTCGATATGAAGCCCATGAGTCCCGAAGAGGCCATCATGCAAATGAACATGGTAGGGCACAACTTCTTTCTCTTTTTCAATGCCGAGAGCGGACAGCTATCGGTGGTGTATCAGCGCGATGACGGCAACTACGGTTTGATCGAACCCGGAATGTAACCGGTCAGAGCCAAAGAGGGCCCTTTCTATCAGGGCCCTCTTTTTTTGAAGAAGGGACGATGGACATGTCAGCCGCTGGCGTTGTGGCCGTGGTATTTGAGGGCGGTCAGAATCATTCCTCGATAGAAAGGGAAATGGCCCGGGTGAGAAAGGAACTCACCCTCGATTCGTGTGAGAAGTTTCTTGCCGTGCAAGGAATGAATGATGTCATCCTTTGCACCACCTATGCGGATCTGGCTGCCCGGGCCAGGGAGATGGGTGTGACGGTGGAATATGAGGCGGTCGGAGACGACTTTCACTTTGGCTCCCGACTGCGGGATATCGTGGAGAAATACCGGTTAGAGCGGGTTATCTATGCAGGCGGAGTGGCAGCCCCGCTGATTACCGCCGAGGAACTGGCCGGTGTAGCTGAACTTCTCGTAAGCGAAGAGCGGGTGGTCGTGATGAACAACGTGCAGTCGGCCGACCTGATAGGGTTTGCCCCCGCTCAGATTCTGGGAGAAATCCCTCTTCCGGCTCATGATAACGCGCTGGGTTGGGCACTCCGAGATGCGGGCTGCAAGCGCCACCTCATCCCCAATTCGGCACGGGTGAACTTCGATATTGACACCCCCACTGACATTCTCATCCTTTCTTTGGCGCCCGATCTGGGCCGGCGCGGGCGGGAGGCTCTGACATCACTGCCTTGGGACCCGTCCCGGCTCTTGAGAGCTTTAGACCTCTTGGCTCAAGATAGCGTGGAAATGTTGGTCGCCGGTCGCGTGGGCCCCTCGGTGATCACCCATATCAACATGAATTTCAGTCACCGGGTGAGGGTGATATCTGAGGAACGAGGGATGAAGGCTCTGGGCCGCGATGAGAGGGGCGAGGTCGTATCATTCTTGGGCCATCTTTTGGAGCTGGCCGGCCCCGAGCGTTTGATCGCGTTGATCGAAAGCACCTGTCAGGTGGCGTTCATCGACACTCGCGTCATGTTTCATCATCTGAAAAGAAAGCTGAGTGATCATGATCGTTTCCACTCTGATCTGGGCCAGTGGGAGGTCATCTCTGATGATATGTTGCGTCAGTTCACGCGCGCCTGTCAAGACTCTTCTCTTCCCATCATTCTAGGCGGTCATAGTCTGGTTTCCGGTGGTCTTTGGCTCTTGGCTGATCGTGTCATAAGGCAGCGTGAACCAGGGCGTTGAGAATTCTGTCGGCAATGGAAGGATTATGTAATATGGGGGAGAAGTCTTAGCTCCAGATAGCCGCACTAAAAGGATGAAGTGAATGGGGATGGACGGCCGGTACAGAGATTATCGCTCTTGCGAACAGACTCTCAATCGTATTCGGGGCGTAGATCGTGCCCAAATTGCGGTTGAGGACGGGCGCCTTGACCAGATACACGTACTGACCACGGGCGAGCGTGATATCAAGCGCGTAGTACGTGATATCCAATCGGCCCTTTTTACCTGTCACGATATTCATCTCAAGGCCGACCAGATCAAAGTCATTGCTGGCAAAGAATCCCTCGATATGGATCGAAAGCAGAAGCGGGCACGGATTGTGGGGTTGAACTATCATCTCTCGCAAGGCTGGGGGCGGGCCGGGGTCCAACTGGATTTTCACGCCGAGGAATTCTTCGGCATGGCTGAGGGACCTTCGACGGTGGGCAATCGTTTGCGTCTGTTTGTGGAAGCCACCCTCAAAGCAGTGGAAAGCTGCCTGGGGGATCAGGTGATGTTCACAGCAGAGCACGTCTCCATCATTGAGATGGGAACGGAACAAGCTATCTTGGTTGCTGTTTCCCTCGTAGGAATGGAGTCAGAAGAGATTCTAACCGGATCGTGTGTGGTACGCGGAGATGAATGGGAGGCAGTGGTTAAGGCCACCTTGGATGCCCTCAATCGTCGCTTCAATTCCATTTGATCATTTTGGACCGGCGGCCGGCACGAGATAAACCAGCGGAGCGACCCATTCCGGCAGGAGCGGTGCTGGGTAGGAGGTTGTGCAGGAGGTTTTCTCGGTGTTATTCCGCATCATCAAGGCTCTGTTCGCTGTTGCAGCACTAGTGTTCGCTGGCGGAGCTAGCTGGCAAGTAGGATAAGCTAACACCATAGCTGCCGGTCCAACTTCTTTTTGGGACTCCTGCACGATAGGAGAGAACGTTTTTGCTGAGAACAAGGCTATTCCACCGCTATTTGGAAGTGGTCATCCTGGTGGGAGCGCTTGTGTTATACTCCTACCGGCCCCAGTTGGATGAGAAGATCCTGCAAATACTCTTCTTCATGCTTCTAGTCGTGCTCAGCGAAGTGGCTACCATCCCACTTCCCAATAACCGGGGTACCGTTTCGGTGAGCGGGGCCATTATTCACGCTCTTTACATTATCTATGGCATACCCGCTACCGTCTGGGTGGCGGCGCTGGGTACAACACGCTGGCGCGATGTCAGTGGACAGGTGCCCTTGCGCATTGTGTTGTTCAACCGTTCGATGCTGGCGATATCCGCCATGGCCGGAGGGCAGGTTTACCATTTCTTCGGCGGCCAGATTGGCTCGATTTCACTGGTGACGGCCATTCCGTTTGTGTTGGCTGCCCTGACCTACACCATGGTCAATGCTATGCTCGCTCTGTTTGCCTTTGCCGTGCGGGACGGGTCCTCCCCCTGGAGCATGTGGCACTCCAACATGAAATGGTCGCTGCCCAACATGTTCGCCCTCATCCCCATGAGCATTCTCATTGCTCAGGTGCATTTGGCCGCCGGCATCAGCAGCGTGGCGCTGTTCTTCATACCTCTTCTCATGGCCCGGCAGGCCTTCCAGCGTTATGTGGACATGCGAGCCAGCTACCTCCAAACTATGTTGGCGCTCAGTGCGGCACTGGATGCAAAGGATGCTACCACCCACGGCCACTCGGCTCGCGTATCGGAATGGGCCGTTAAGATAGGGCGCAAACTGAACGTGCCCCTGGATGATCTGGAGATCCTGGAGTATACTGGGGCGCTCCATGATATCGGCAAGATCGGTATCCCCGACCAGATTCTCAACAAAGTGGGTGTGTTCACTCGCGCAGAGTATGAAGTGATGAAACGCCACCCGACCTTGGGTGCTGACATTATCAAGGGCATCAAACTCTTGGAGCGCGGTAACGACTGGATCAAGTATCATCACGAACGCTACGATGGCACGGGTTATCCCGAAGGGCGCAAGGGCGAAGAGATTCCCTTGGGTGCCCGTATACTGGCAGGGGCCGATGCCTTTGACGCCATGACCTCCGAGCGTCCTTACAAGGAAGCCTACAGCTACGACAAGGCTTGCTCCGAACTCGTGCGTTGTGCTGGTAGCCAGTTTGATCCCGAGGTGGTAGAGGCATTTCTTAGCGTATTGGATGAGGAACAAGCCCAAGGAGAGCAGCCATTATGATTGCCACACGGGTCGAGAACTGATACAATCGAAGGACCATTGAATCTCTGCTGAAGGTTGAGGAGTGAAGAGTCCCAAGATGCTTAAGGTCTTATCCAATCTACTTAATACCAATGAGCGAGAATTGAAACGGCTGGCGCCGTTAGTGGAGAAAGTCAATCGCCTGTCTGGTGAGATGAACGAGGCCAGTGATGAACAGCTGGCTGCCTATACTCCCCGCTTACGCTCGCGCCTGGAACAGGGCGAGTCACTTGAGGCCATGCTTGCGGAGGCGTTCGCTGTGGTCAGGGAGGTGGCTCACCGTACGTTGGGTGAGCGCCCATTCGATGTGCAGGTCATGGGCGGTATCGTCCTGCACCAAGGCAATATCGCCGAGATGAAGACGGGGGAAGGAAAGACCCTGGCTGCTACCATGCCTGCCTATTTGAACGCCCTGACGGGAAAGGGAGTACACATCGTCACGGTCAACGATTACCTGGCCCGCCGGGACAGTGAGTGGATGGGTCAAGTTTACCGTTTCCTGGGCCTGACCGTGGGGGTCATACATCACGGCCAGGAGCCGGAGGAGCGTAAGGAAGCGTACAGCTGTGATATCATCTATGCAACCAACAACGAGCTGGGCTTTGATTATCTTCGCGACAACATGGTGCACCACTCCGATCATATGGTGCAACGAGACCTGCATTACGCCATCATCGATGAGGTTGACTCCATTTTGGTCGATGAGGCGCGGACACCCCTCATCATCTCAGGAAGCACCGAGCGTTCCACCGATCTGTACCGGCGCTTTGCCCAGCTGGTACGTAATTTCAAACCAGAGGTGGATTACACGGTCGACGAAAAGGCGCGTACGGTAGAACCGACCGATGGAGCCATTGAAAAGACCGAGCGTATGCTGGGGATTGCTAACCTCTTTGACGATCCGGACATGGTCTTACTCAACAACTGCCTGCGCAATGCCATTCGGGCCAAGGCGCTGATGCGCCGGGACGTGGATTATGTGGTCAAGGGCGGGGACGTGATCATTGTTGACCAGTTTACCGGGCGTCTCATGCCGGGCCGGCGTTACTCCGACGGCTTGCACCAGGCCATGGAAGCCAAGGAAGGCGTGCACATTCAGAAAGAATCGCAGACTTTGGCCACCATCACCTTTCAGAACTTCTTCCGCATGTACGATAAGCTGGCGGGCATGACCGGCACGGCGGTGACGGAAGAGGAGGAGTTTAGCAAGATCTATAAGCTCGACGTGGTGGTTGTCCCCACCCACAAACCCATGATCCGCGAGGATGAGCCCGATGTGGTGTACCGGACGCAAGACGCCAAGTTTCGCTTCGTCATTGATGACATTGTCGCGTCCCATGAGAAGGGGCAGCCGGTGCTCGTAGGCACCGTTTCCATTGAGAATTCCGAGCATCTTTCCCGTCTGTTGGCACGTCGGGGAGTGGATCATGAAGTCCTCAACGCCAAGCATCATGAGAAGGAAGCGCGCATCATTGCTCAGGCCGGACGGCTCGGGGCGGTGACCATCGCCACCAACATGGCCGGGCGCGGTACCGACATCGTGTTGGGTGGTAATCCCGCTTATAGGGCTCGGGAACGCTTGCTGCAAAAAGGCTATGAGCCCGAGGTGGTGGCCATGGCCACGGACAAGTTTGCCAGTGATGCCGAGGAGGTGCTCGCTGCCCGCCAGGAGTATGAGGAATTCCTGGAAGAGAGCCGCAAGGCCATGGGCAAGGAGCATGAACAGGTGATCTGCGCAGGTGGACTCCGGGTCATCGGCACCGAACGCCATGATAGCCGCCGCATTGACAACCAGTTGCGCGGCCGTTCGGGGCGGCAGGGCGATCCGGGGTCTTCTCGTTTCTGCCTGTCTTTGGAAGATGACCTTATGCGCCTGTTTGGTTCCGATGCCATTGCGGGGGTGATGGATCGCATCGGAATGGAAGATGACGAACCCATCGAGCATGCTCTCATCTCTCGGGCCATCGAACGGGCCCAGCGCCGGGTCGAGGCGAGAAACTTCGAAATGAGAAAGAATGTCCTGGAATACGATGATGTCATGAACCGGCAAAGAGAGGTCATCTATGAACAGCGTCGGCGCGTCTTGCAGGGCGCTGATCTTGAGGAGCAGATTGAGAACTGGGTGGATAAGGTCGTTGAAGATGCGGTGTCGGCCCATACGCCCGCTGATATTCATCCGGAAGAATGGAACCTTGAGAGCTTAATCGAGCATGTCAACGGGTCTTTTCTGCCCGGACAGGAGCTCTGCTCTGAGAGTCTTTCGGGCATGGAACGGCCTCAGTTGGTAGAGTATTTCCAGGAGCGGGCTCAAGCCTTTTACCAGGAGCGCAAGGAAGTCATAGGAGAAGACATCATGCGTGCCTTGCTGCTCAGGGTGGTGGATCAGCACTGGATGAACCACCTGGCCGCCATGGACGATCTGCGAGAAGGAATTGGGCTCAGGGCCTATGGCCAGCGAAATCCACTCTTACAGTATCAGGCGGAAGCCTTTGAGTTCTTTAACACTATGACCGAAGAGATCCAAAGGGATGCTGTCACCCTCTTGTTCCGCGTGGAGATGCGTCCGGATAACCAGCGTATGCAGCGCCGGGCCACATCGCCACCTCCCCGGGCGCGTCCTGCCCAGCCAGCACAGCGGGTAACGACGGTGCGCAAGGGACAGAAGATCGGGAGGAACCAACCCTGCCCCTGCGGCAGCGGGAAGAAATATAAGAAATGCTGCGGACGCAGCGCTTAACGGAGGGTTACTGTCCATGTATGATGAAGTCAAGCGCAGATTGCAGGAAGCGGGCAAGGTGCTCAACAAGATAAGGGGGTCTCTTTGACCTTGCCAGTTTACAAGAGCAGCTGGGACAGCTCAATGAGGCCATGGAGTCCACGTCGTTTTGGCAGGAACAGGACGAAGCCCAGAAGGTAGTGCGCCAGGCAGCACGCATCAAAGGCAAGATCGCCGGTTTCAAGAAACTCGAAGAGCTCTATCAGGACGTGGAGGCCATGATCGAGCTGGGAGAAGCAGAAGACGATGCGTCCTTTTTACGAGAGGCGGAACAGTCGTTGGCTCGTTTGGAGGCCGAACTCAAGAGCATTCAACTGAAGACGCTCCTGTCCGACGAATATGCACCCAACAACGCCATTCTTTCGCTACACGCCGGAGCCGGAGGCACCGAGGCACAGGACTGGGTGGAGATGCTCTTTCGCATGTATACCCGATGGGTAGGTCGGCGCGAGTTTGGGTGGCAGCTTATGGACAGCCTGCCCGGGGATGAAGCGGGTCTAAAAAGCGTCACCTTTGAGGTGCAGGGCGAGTACGCCTACGGTTTCTTGCGTCCGGAGAAGGGGGTGCACCGTTTGGTGCGCATCTCACCGTTTGATTCGTCTTCCCGCCGGCATACATCCTTTGCTTCGGTGGAAGTGCTGCCGGTCATCGAAGACGATGATGAGATCACCATCAACCCAGATGAACTGCGGATAGATACCTTCCGCGCTAGCGGGGCCGGCGGACAGCATGTCAACAAGACCGATTCGGCGGTACGCATCACTCACCTGCCCACGAATATCGTGGTCGCGTGCCAGAGTGAACGTTCGCAACATGCCAACCGGCTCAGTGCTCTCCGCATACTCAAGGGTAAGCTGGCCGAGCGCAGAGAAGCCGAGCGCCAGAAGGAACTGGCCGATCTTAGAGGAGAGCATCAGGATATTGCCTGGGGGAGTCAGATTCGCTCTTACGTATTCCAGCCCTACAGCATGGTCAAAGACCACCGCACGAATCTCGAAGTGGGCAATGTGCAAGGGGTCATGGACGGGGACATTGATGAATTCATCTATGCCTATCTTTACCAGCAGGCGGAGAGAAAGTAATGGAGGTGCTGTTTTGAACAGAGGGAGAACAGTGGTCGTGGGCGTCGTGGTTTGTACACTTTTGTTTAGTGGTGCTTGGCTTATCAATGAGGTCCTGGCCCAGACGTCGCCCGAACCGGGCTCACCGGGTGATCCTCTGGTGACCCAGAGCTGGGTAACCAAATACGTGGACGAGTTGACTGCTCTTGAAGTTGTCGAAGTGGACGCAGGCCAGCGCTTACTGGGAGGGGCTGGTACCGAATTCATTTTGCGGGCGGGGCAGGCCACCATCATCGACAGCGAACTGGGTGGATTGGCTGATGTTACCGCCGGCGGCGACCTTGGCTTAGGGGTGAATGTGCCACGCAATCATTTACTCATTGTACCGCGCAGCGATGGTCGCGGCATGCAGGCTACCAGTGACATCATCGTCATGGTGCGGGGGTCCTATTCTGTCGAGTAG
>SLSY01000003.1 GCA_007130145.1 Bacillota bacterium | reverse complement strand
TGCCTTTGCGGTAGGCTTCGCCCTGATACAGCGGTTCCGAATCATCCCACAGGAAATCAATCTTCTGTATGAAGGTACCGGAGTGTCCGGACTTACCGATGACGGAGTCAGCTGCCTGATCCATCGTGATCATGTTTGGCAGCGCATGAGCGAAGTCATCCCAGCCATCTTCTTTGCTGGTATCCCATTTGACCCAGTTTGTGGTCCTGGCATTGATTTCGAACACAACCTTATATTCCGGTTTCAGTGCTTCGCCTTTATACATCGGCTTGGTATCGTCATAGGCATATTCAATCTTCTGAATGATGCCGGCGAACTGGCTGATGACCATATGTCGCGCCTCAGATGCTGACAGCATCATTGCGTGAGCTGGCGCTGCCGGTTCAATGTAGATCTTTGCAGATTCCCACTAAAAGTCAATGTACGATCCGTCCGCAAATCTGACTTCAAGCTCAAACTCCTCGTAAGGCCATCCCCAACCAAAAGCAGTCAATACTCTGTCAACTATTTCCTTCTTGGGCATGGAAGCATCAATTTCCAGTTTCTCCAAAATGGGAAGCAGGTACGCCAAGGCAGCAGAACCTTCCAGCTCGATATCTTTTTTCCCCTCTTCCTCGAATTCCACCTCTGCATAAAGACTGCCATCTTTCTGCTCAAACTCCACTGATAACTCCCGCTCATCGGATTCGATTTCCAGACTAAACTCTTTGTAGTGAAGTGTTATTCCGTTTTCCCTGTAGGCCTTTGCAGATTCCCACTCAAAGTCAATGTACGATCCGTCCGCAAATCTGACTTCAAGCTCAAACTCCTCGTAAGGCCATCCCCAACCAAAAGCAGTCAAAACCCTGTCAACTATTTCCTTCTTGGACATGGTACCATCAAGTTCTAGTTTCTCCAAAATGGGAAGCAGGTACTCCAAAGCAGCAGAACCTTCCAGCTCGATCTCTTTTTCTTCCTCTTCCTCAAATTCAACTTCAGCATAAATGCCATAGCGTTTCTGCTCAAACTCCACTGACAACTCCCGGTCATCGGACTCGATCTCAAGATTAAACTCTATATACGGCAAAACCCCAACACTCGCATCCTTTCTTCCCAGAGCATTTATAACCTCCATAATTTCCTCTTCCGTTAAGTTCGCCTTCAGCAGTTCAACGTAATCCAGGGGCATAAGGCTAAGTTCCTTTAAAAATTGATGCAACCCATGGCTTATTACAAAGGAATCTGGTTGTTGCACATTATAGCGGTTCAGACTTTCCGACATGATTTGTTGGGCAAATTCAGATAGTGACGACAACTTTTGCTGATCTAATCCATCAATGGGATGCACTGTAATGATTACCTCACTGTCTGGCCTCAAAAACCCTTTATCATGAAGGTGCATCGTTAAGTTTTCCAGAGCTTCCTTGAGTTCTTTTCCTTCTACCGGATAATCGGCAACAACAACTTCTCCTTCTGCATTTTCTCCTTCTGCTTCCAACACTATGTTCTCATTGTCAAGAGTCAGGGTTAACGTCGGATTGACTTGTATTGTTACGGCTGCCACAGCTTGGGGCTTAACAGTGGCCATTTGATAGGTCAAGACAGCCAGCAATAACAACATTACCGGCAGAGCAATTCTTAGTGCTTTCTTCTTCAACACAATCACCTCAAATGTTCTATTGAGGACTGAAAAATGAAGCCGCCCGGCTTTGAGGACTCTGGTCTGCCTTCTGGAAACTCCAATCATCACCGGCTTCGGTCGCTGTCCGGCAAGTATGAAGAGCTGCGCTATCGCATCATCGAACCGTTTCGACAAAACGGCAGACGCTATGGGTATCGTCTGTCGCCTTCAAAAAGCGATACCCATTATACAACTACTTATGCTTGTCAAGAAATGACTTGTACTCTTACTCTGCCTTCTCTTTCGAATATCCGTATTTCGTCTGTAGAACTCCGACCAGCTTGTCCTTGTTTCCTGAAATTACTACCAGATCATCATCAGTTAGCTTCCCCCACATCTTCTTGGCCTCGCCTTTCAGCTTGCTCCACTTTCCCTTTAAGATATCTTCGTTCACGATCCTACCTCCCCTTACGTAGTTACTGAGTCGTTGATTACGTTCTGATCATGAGCAGAAAACCCACCGGCTGGTATAAGCATTATCGTTACAGAGACGGTGGATTTGCGCTGAAATCAGATTCCATCTTGTTATTTACGTTATCAAGAGAGATGCGCATAATTCTATTAGCAAGGGATTAAGTCCGAATTCTTGTGTAAATTGGTTTTTGGTCATGTTGTTAGCCAATCCGTCTCATGTTGCATCGAGTCTGCTCCTGCTCACCCAGCCATTCCTCGTACTCCGTCATGTCGAGATACTTTCTGCCGCTTGTCCATTTCTCGTCGACTTCCATAAGCAATCCCACCAGCCTTATCACTGAAGACCGATTCGCAAAGATGCGAATCACTCTCTCCCGCTTCCGGATCTCTTCATTCAAGCGCTCCAGGGCATTCGTGGTCCGAAACCGCCACCCCGGTAGACTTCTCGGGTCATGTCAGCACGGCTATGGCATCGTCAAACCCTCTTTCCAGGCACTTCATGGCCTTGGGGGCCTTCTCTTGATGCTTCTCCAACGTTTGCTTGAGCAGCCAGCGAGCAGTGTCGGGATCGGGCACCGTCAGAAGCGCCCGTACTGCCTGTTTGACCTCCGAACGCAGGGTATGGGGTGTCTTATCCAGTATGTTGCGGGTCAGTAGGGTAAAGCGCTGGCGCGGTGTGGATGGAATCCATCCGTCTCCAGCGCCTCGCCATCGAACCGTGCGTGAGGTTTTCCCTCACACGGCTCTCCAGACATGTTCACCTGGCCGCTTTCGCTGACGGATGATTAACGGTTCCCGCGATCCAGGTAAGCCCCAAACGAGTGTGTGAACTCAGCAGGACCGAGAGTCCGCGTCGCACACCCGGCTTGCCGTGTTTGCGTGCAATGAAGCAGCATAGACGGTCGGTAACATACCGGTCCAGCGCCTTGAACTGAGGGGTCGCATTTCCGTGCCGGAAATAGGCACCTCAGCCATGGAGGAAACGGTTCAAGTCTCCTACTACCTGACTGACGGGAAGCCCCACCCGGTGCAGGGGGGTCAGGTCGCGGACCCGATCCCGGGCCGCCTGCATCGCTTTACGACTGGGCCAACAGGCACAGAAGTGGCGATGTGGGTTTTGTGCTACCGGGACGCGACGGAAGTGGTAACCCAAGAAATCAAACCCCTCGCCCTCGTGTGCCAGCTGGACCACCGATGTCTGGGCATAACTGCCATTTCTCTGATCCTCGCGTGTCTGGGTCCTCTCGTAGGGTGCGGCCCCCAGTTGTTCCTTGCCTTGTGCTTGCAAGACGCGGGTTTTAGATCGACTCCAACAAAGGGGCCATACCGGTTTCCCGCGAATTTCCGACAAAGAAAGCTGGTTCAAAATCTCTGTATCTAGGGTGATCTGGTATTGAGTCATTCGCCACTCCTCTGGATTAGTGTGTTGCTTTTCGCAACTCCATTCTAACCAAGAACGCCTGGAATGGCTCTTTATCTTTCTCGGAGATTCCCTATTCTATACAATGATACGGACTCAATATGGAAGGGCTCACTCTCTTTGTAGAGAATGCCTATTTCACACAACTATAAGGATTCATCTTTCGTTGATCGGAAGGATAATGGGATTGGTCAAGAGTCTCAGCTGAAAAACCCATGGAAGCTAGAAAGCGAGCGGAAGGAGCCAGTGATATGGAAAATGGACGGATCGTGCGTTTGGTACGCGGTGAGTACGTGTTGTTTGATCCAGCGGCGGGAGAAGATGGTGTGCTGGCCCATGGTGCGGTGGCGGTCAAGGCCGACGGTAAGGTGGCATCGGTCGGTCCATATCGCCAGCTGCGCCAGGAGTATCCGGATGTACCGGTGGAAGGGGATGATCAGTGCTTGGTCATGCCGGGGATGATCGATTCCCATTCACATGGTAGTGGGCTGAGTTATTTCGAATTGGGTCCCGGGTACGACCACCTGGAATACTGGAAGACCATCACCCCCACCATTTCCCGGCCCGACCCTTATTTGGACACGCTGTGGTGCGCAGTCAAACACATTCGGTCGGGATGTACAGCCATTCACCATATGGGCGGCATGAAAGGGGTTGACCGCGTCCTATCCGCCTATCAGAAGGCGGGCATGCGCTGGGCGTTTTCGGCCACCATACAAGATGCGAACCTGCTCACGTATGATGATAATGCTTTTTTCCCCAGCCTGCCCCCAGACCTGCGTGAACGGGCCGAAGCCCGCTACCGACCGGAAGATCCTGGCGGATTCATCCGCCAATACTTTGAGGAGTTTCGAGCTTTGTGCGCCGAGCATGCCAAGACTGCGCCCATCGGCCTGGGTCCCATGGGACCCCAATGGTGCTCCGGGGAATTACTCAAGGCCATGCGGGAGGTGGCCGGTGAGCTTGATGCCAAAATCCACATGCATGCGGTACAAACCCCTTACCAAAACGATTCCATTGTTCGCACCCATGGTCAGACCAGTATTGCCTACTTGGATCAGCTGGAATTGTTAGGTCCCCACCTTACCATTGGCCACGGTGTCTGGATGTCGGAAAGGGATATTGCCCTTTTGGCTGAGGCCGGGGCATCGGTAACCCATCATCCCGGATGTAATCTCAACATGAGAAACGGTATTCTGCCCTTGAAGGCCATTCTCGCGGCTGGCATAACGGTAGCCGTTGCCATTGATGGCAAGGGGATCAATGATGATGAGGATATCATCGCTGAGATGCGTTTGGCGGAGAAACTGCATCGCGTTGCCGATCTGCAGCCCGGTACCCCCCGGGCGGTTACACCTGCCATGTTGGTGGAGATGACGACAACCAATGCGGCTCGCATCGTGGGCTGGGAAGATGTATGCGGGCGTTTGCAACCGGGCTTGGCGGCTGACCTGGCTGTAGTGGACCTGGCCCCTGACCCGTACGTGCATCCGGAGGCCACACCCCAAGAAAGATTGGTCATGCAAAAGAGCCGTCACGATGTCCGCTTGGTCATGGTGGAGGGTCAGGTGCTGATGCGGGACGGGAACATGCTGACCATTGATGAAGAGGCTCTTAAGCATGAACTGGTACACAGCCTGACCGCGAGCTCATCGCAAGGAGAAGCCGAACTCTTGGAGCAACTGCGCCCGCATATTCTCCGGCACTATCAAGACCTGGCTCCCATTCCCGAAGCATTTCGACCCTTCTATCCGCTGAACCGCCGGGATTGGACCCCGTGAGGCCCCTTGAGGGGGTCGCAATAAGAGACAATATCCTGATCGAGAAGTGGGAAAACATGAAGGTCGTGATGTTGCTTGTTCCTGCAACAGTGGAACATCTGGTTGCATCTGCAAATAGACGGCAACTCACTACCTACGGTGAGATTGCTCGGAGCATCGGAACTCACCACAGAGTTGTACCGAAGATACTGTGGTTCATTCACGATCGGTGCACGAAAAACGAGCATTCACCTTTAACTGCCATAGTCGTGCGCAAAGACCAATCCAAACCCGGCCCAGGTTTTCGCGATGAAGTCTTCCCCGGTGTTCGCGATGATCACAAAGACGAAGAATGGAAAGAGTTGCTAGAGCAAGTAGATCAGTTTAACTGGGATTCAGCGAAGACCAATCTGGTGCAGGTGAAGTGTTAGTGGAACTGACATTGCTCCGAGCATCAGCTTTCATCTACCTTGGGGGCTCGTGGGGGTCAGGACAAGGGGCTGTGACACGCTCCTCAAGTCAGGCCTGGAGTCGGGTATGAGTGTAGATAAGAACCCCGTTTCGATATAAGGACACCCTTTGAGAGGAGAGGCGACTCTTGACCGCTCAGATCATGGACTGCGTATTCTTCAACGAAAGGGGATACGACTTGGTGGGTATCGAAGACGAAGGACTCGTGGATCCAGAGAATTTCGGCATTGAACCTGAGCCGGTGACGGGTGCGTGTGGCGGCTTCGAACTTGGACTGCCGCGTAAAAGAGAAGAAACTGAGATCGGAGAATCGGAGCACTGCTTATGGAGATCGATGAGAGATAGACCAGTGGTAGAAAGTATCTGGACATGACAGAGTGCGAGGAATCCCTCTTTTAGTCTATCATGATCATCATGCAGCATTCGTGTCCCCACGTAAACGGTCGAAGCCAAGTAAGAAACCACAGAAGAGCCAGTTCAGCCGTGCCCTGGAGGAAACGGAAGCTCGGCCGGATCTTCGTGGCAGGAAGAAGGGCGGATGGGACGAAGATAATAGAGGGCGATGTGATAGGCACATAAGCACGCCTTGATTGATCGCCCTTGTGTGAAGACAACTGCGAGATCTTCTCGAGTTGGGCTTGTCAGTTACGTTGCTTTTGGTCGTGGTGGGAGGTAAAGTGGAAGTAGTTCCTTCCCATGATTTCATGATTCTTTGGTTCGCTGTTGCTTGTAGCGGGTACTCCCGCCCCACGGGTCGATGCTGAGCACATAGCCCGCAACCAAGGTGTGCACTCTCCCATTAGCTCATATAAGCACGGCTGCTCTTTAACGCTGACGCAAGGGTCCAGCAGAGCCCAATACAGTAATCAGGTTAGTTCTTTTTTGGTATTAGACAAAAGGAAATGCACATCAATGGTTGTAAGTGAGTCAGCCACTGATAGTGTGAGGGGTGGTCTTCTTGCGGTCAAATCGCGAAGTGCTCAGCGAGGTTAGTAGGGCAGTTATACCTATTACCGTAGCGGTAATCGTATTACAACTATCTGTTATGGACGCAAATATGCAAGAAGTGGTCGAGTTTCTGCTAGGTGCTATCATGGTTATGTGCGGATTATTTTTCTTCTTGCAGGGGGTTAGGATCGGACTACTCCCGGTAGGAAGATTGATTGGCTCAGCTCTACCCAGTTACGGTTCGGTATATGTCTTACTGATAGGCGCTTTTGCGCTAGGAGTGGTGATCACAGTGGCAGAGCCTGATGTGCGCGTATTGGCCTATCAAGTCGATATGGTGTCGGGGGGGCACATCAGCAGTATGGCCTTGGTTTTGTCGGTTGCTGTGGGAGTGGGGGTGTTTGTCGCCTTGTCGATGGTACGCTTATTCCTCAACATTCCCCTCACCGTCTTACTAACTGGCGGGTACCTTATCGTGTTAACCTTGTCTTTTTTTGCACCGCCACACTACGTGGCGGTCGCGTTTGATGCGGGCGGAGTAACAACCGGGCCCATGACCGTGCCCTTTATACTCGCTCTTGGTTTGGGTACAGCAGCGGTATTGGGGCGAAGAACTGCCCTGAGTGGGGGATTTGGTTTGGTCGGCTTGGCCTCAATTGGCCCGGTCATCGCAGTACTACTTCTGGGAGTGGTTCTTGGGTGATGGATGTCATGGCCACTCTATTTAGTGGTTTACCCCATGTTGCGGTAGAGGTCGCTCAGGCCCTAGCCCCCATCATGGTGTTGTTTGCCGTGCTGCAATTATGGTTACTGAGGCTTCCCCGCACTGTAGTGATCTCGATGACAAAAGGAATGATCCTGGCCTTTGTTGGATTTACCCTCTTCTTACAGGGGGTCCAGGTGGCCTTTTTTCCCGTGGGTCTGGAATTGGGGCGTGTCTTGGGCGGTTCGGCCATTCGTTGGCTCCTAATTCCGATCGGCTTCGGGTTGGGCTTTCTTGCTACTATTGCTGAGCCTGCCGTCCATATCCTTGCTTCAGAGGTGCAGGATACATCAACTGGTTCGATTAGAGGTTGGTGGATCATTGTCGCTCTCGCCTGTGGAGTGGCTTTCATGGTAGCTCTCGGCATGGTACGGGTTCTTTATGGAATTAACCTTTTATCCATACTGATACCGGGATACATCGTTGCCTTTATATTGTCTCGATGGGCTGGATCAACCTTTACCTCGATTGCGTTTGATTCCGGTGGAGTCGCTACCGGTCCCATGACGGTCTCCTTTGTGATGGCGGTTGGAGTCGGAGCGGCCGACGTGATGGAAGGACGCTCGGCGGTGATGGATGGATTCGGGCTCATAGCTTTGGTAGCTTTGGCGCCAATCATTTCGGTTATGATAATGGGCGCTGTTTATCGTTGGAAGGAGAGTGCAGGAGACAATGGACTTGCTAGGAATGAAGCAGTATCTGATCGTGACCATAACTAGAAAAGGGTGTACGGATTGCATTGTTGCGGCTTCTAGGGAAGCGGGAGCCGAAGGAGCGACCATAGTGTATGGTCGGGGAACCGGAATTCATGAGCACAAGAAGATATGGGGCATACCGATTGAGCCAGAAAAGGAACTGGTCCTTACCATTATTCCGGAAGAAAAGTTACAGAGCGTAAGAGATGCCATTGTCAAGGCTGGCGAACTGGACAAACCCGGAACCGGTATTTGCTTTGTAGTCGAACTCAAGGACTTGGTAGGTGCTGTTCACCAAAGAACATGAGGTTCAGTTGCAGATTACCAACTGCATGATTTTCCCCTTCCTGTGAAGCAGATGCAACAGACCCTGAATGTGAGTTCCCCAAAAATGGTACTACCGTCTGTCAGGTTTGGAATTGCCTCGGGTTCTGGCTTGATCTCTGTGGCTGATGTTGACGCCATTCAATAGTAGCATACTGCAAGACTGGTCGGGCGAGTTCAAGCGTTTAGCTGCTACCATAATACTGCGCGGGTCTAGTGATAGGCTGTGAGCTGTCTTGACCCCTCATACAGCGTAGATAAGTCCGATTACCTTCCAACGTGGCAGTCTTCGCAGGCTGTGGGTATAGCTGATTCCCCCGATGGCAAACTGGCCATCGCCTCTCTGGCTTTGTTTCCCCAGCGCTTGAGGGCCATGAAGGCGATGGCATTCCTTAGGTCGGCTTCTGCTTCCACTAGATACGAGATCCACTTACCATCATGCAACATCTTGGTGTCCGCGACCTGCTTTTTGGCTTTGGCGCTAAACAGGTCAGAACAGTTCGCAAAAGCGGCAATCTCCTTCTTGCCCATGATACAGAGGACAGTAAACCCTGCCCGGCGGGGCGTGAGGCTGACGATCGGGCGGGAACCTCGTCGGACGCTGATTTCCCAGCCATAATTCTTGCCGCCATACTTAACAGTCAGCGCCAGGTCTTCCTGGCTCTTCACAACGGCCACCATACGGGCAAACAGCTCCGAGACAGGTGGGCCGATGAACTTGAGCATGTTGTTCAAGTCCGGGATGATATGAGGGTTGGTCAGCAAGACCAGCCGGTTCTGTTCTTGACGCAGGGAATCCAGCCTGGTTCCGTTGTCATAGGGGCGGACACATTGCCGAAATTCCGCTGCCTTGAAGCTGGCGCCAGCCAGCTCTCTGG
>SLSY01000129.1 GCA_007130145.1 Bacillota bacterium | reverse complement strand
GTCTCATCCATCTTTCGCTCCAATCGTTTGCGGCACTCCTCACAGATGCGCCCCATCTTGGTTATCACCTTGCATATCTCACAGGTCAGCGCCATATTCAGGTTATGTGAGTTGAGACGTCCCTGGCGGACGAACTTGAGGATGTGGCTGACTTTGACGCCCGTCTTCTCACTGATCTCAGACAGCCCCAGCCCGGGGCATTCCCGCACACAGTCATAGACGGAGAGAAACTCTTCTTCCTCTTTCTCATAGCAAGTGAGGCACAGATCCCGCACCGTGTTGGAATGAACACGGCCACACCATGTGCAGTTTTTGAGCATGGGGAAACCTCCTCCTTTTGGGCCTCTGTAGTAATCATCGAAGGAAGAGGCAAGACACGTGAGGGTGGCGTACTGTCACTTCACAAACATCAGCGGCAAAGTCTGTCGGGCCGGGAAACAAGACGACCAGCAAATTCACATGCGACACAGTGATGCAACTGCGCTGAGTGCCCATGGCATGGTGACGCCAACATGTAAGGAGGTTGGCCCCTGATACACAACCGGGCGAAGCTATCTTGACGGTTCGAATGCAAGAGTTCCAGATCTACATGCGGGCAGGGAGGATTCACTCCAAGACGCTCTCTGATTGCCGCCACGAAGATGTTGAAGATGTTGTGTGATACCTAAGACACGACAACCCGGCCCAGAAGCGATGCGGTAGGAATTAGGTTTCAGGGTGTGCAAGCAATGAAGGAATACCCTGTGCGAGAATTGAATGTCAAACATTGTGTGGGTGGGGACACGCTATCCCTTTTTGCCGAGGCCTGTCTGACTCCATTCTGCCAGCCTACGGGGGAAAAGACGAGATATTCTTGAACTTTCGCTTTCTCGCATGCCCCTGAAACAACACGGCTCCGCATGAGATGACGTCAGCCATAGCCAGCAGGATATGGGGGTCAGTGCTTGGCATATAGCGAAAACTCCCTGGGGCGGCACCCATGCACAGAACCTGGGGAGGGACGATTGGTGAGTGGCGCCAAGACAGCCGAAGGCAAGGGCAAGCGTATCATTGCCGCGCGACGACTGCCGGGAAGCAATTTCATGAAGGGCCTGGTAGAGGTTTGTGAGAAGCACGGGGTGAAAAATGGGGCACTGCTCTCTTGCACCGGTAGTTCTAAGCAAGCCGTCTTTTTAGACCCATTTCGCGCCCCGTTCTCAAGCTAAGCTACGGATATAGCGATCCCATCACCGTGAACGGTCCCATTGAACTTCTATCGGCCTCGGGTCTGATGTGCCACGGCGATGAGGGCGAGGTTCTTCTACACGTGCACGCCACCATGTGTCTGGCCGACGGCAAGGCCTTTGGCGGACATCTGATGGACGACGGGACCGAGGTGCTTCTCACCGCCGACATTCTCATTCAAGAACTCGATGGCATTGACATGATACGGCACCACGAGGAGGAAACAGGAATCTCAATGTTTTCACCCCAGCAGATTACGCCATGGTGACGGTCAAGATCTTTGGCTATCTGACCGCCGCCATGGGCATGAGAGATTGCACAATGTCTTGCGGCACAGTCCGGGACCTTCTGGAGGAACTGGGAGAGAAGATCCCGTCGGAGGCGCGCGTCCACTTACAGGATCCAAAGAACGGTCAGTTCCGCGGGTTCCACCTGGTCATCAACGAGAAGAGCTTGACCCTTGCCGCAGCACTCGACCGTGAGCTTGTGCCCGGCGATGTTGTTTGGATCATATCGCCGGTCGCCGGAGGCTAAAGGAGGACAGATCATATGAAAGGTTATGCAGGAAACATACTCAGGGTGGATTTGACCGCCGGGACCACCGAAGTACAACCGCTCAGCAAAGAGCAGGTCCGCGACTACGTGGGAGGACGGGGCCTGGCGGCTCGCATTCTCTATGACGAAGTCGCACCGGGCACCGACCCACTGGGGCCAGACAACCTGTTCATTCTGGCCACGGGCCCTTTGGCGGGAAGTCGCATCGCCGGTAGCACCCGCCACATCACCGCCTGCAAGTCCCCCTTGACCGGGGGCTGGGGAGAGGCCAATGCAGCCGGACGTTTCGGTCCCATGATGAAGGCCGCTGGCTTTGATGCCATCGTGGTCAAGGGGCAATCGGAAAAGCCGGTTTACCTTTACGTTACCGAAGGCCGGGCCGAACTCCGCGATGCCAGCGCCCTGTGGGGCCAATTCATTGCTGACGCCCGGGAGACCATTCTCCAACAGACCCATTCCCAGGCCGAAGTAGCCGTGATCGGACCGGCCGGGGAAGAGCAGTGCAAGTTCGCCTGCGTCATCAGCGAAAACAATCGAGCGGCGGGCCGCTCCGGCACCGGCGCGGTCATGGGGTCCAAAGGTTTGAAAGCCGTGGCCGTGTTCGGCGAGGAGAAGCTTCGCGTACACGATCCTGAGCGTCTGGCCCAGTTACGCAAAGAGATCACCCAGATGTGCAAGGAACACCCTGCTTGTCAGGGGTTTCGCCAGAACGGAACCGCTGGGGGCATCGGTCCCCACAATGCCATGGGTATGTATCCTGCGTACAACTTCAAGGATGGCGTATCCGACGAGATTGACAAGGTCACCGGCGAAACCATGACCTCCACCATCCTCAGCCGCCGCGATAGCTGTCAGGGCTGCCCAGTGGCATGCCGGCGGGTGGTGACCATCGCGGATGGACCCTTTGCGGTGGATTCCCGTTATGGCGGCCCCGAGTTTGAAACCATTGGTTCTCTCGGCACCTGTGTGGGGATTTACGACCTCAAAGCCATCGCTAAGACCAATGAGTTGTGTAACAAGTTTGGCGTGGACACCATCAACACGGGACTGGCCATTGCTTGGGCCATGGAGTGTTTCGAACGGGGCATCTTCACCAAGGAAGACACCGGCGGCCTGGAGTTGACTTGGGGAAACGTCGATGTTGTGCTAAAGCTCATTGAGGACATCAGTTTTCGCCGCGGCCTGGGGGCTTTGCTAGCCGAAGGGCTAAAAGCGGCTTCGGAGAAGGTGGGACAGGGCTCGGAAGACTTTGCCCTGCAGGTAAAGAACCAGGCCTTCCCGGTGCATATGCCTCGGGGCAAGGTCGGTCAGGGTCTATCCTTTGCCACCTCCAATCGGGGCGCCTGCCACACGCAAGGGATGCATGACACCAACCTGGAAGCGGGCAAGACCATGCCGGATATCGGGTTTACCGATAAGTTCAAGGGGCTTTCTCGCACCAGCACCGAGCACAAGGGAGAAGCCATCGCCTTGGCCCAGGACCTACGGGCCATCCAAGATAGTCTCATCATCTGCCGTTTCACCTCCTGGGACTACGGCCCCACCCCCCCGGCCATGCTGGCCGAGGCTCTTACGGCTATCACCGGGGAAGAGTTCACCTCCAAAGACTTCATGGAGATTGGGGCGCGAGTATTCAACCTGTGCCGGATGTTCAACGTGCGTGAAGGCTTTGACCGCCAGCAAGACTCGCTTCCGGCCCGGATGGCAGAGAAGCTGCCGCGCGGGGCCACCAGCGACTCGGTGATCACCCAGCAAGATCTCGACCGTATGCTCGACGAGTACTACCAATTCCGTGGCTGGAGTTCTCGGGGCATACCCACACCGCAGAGACTCGCCCAGTTGGGCCTCACTCGATAACCGCACCGGGCTCGGGAAGAACTCCCGGGCCTTGCAATCCTGGAGGCACTCAAGCAGATTGCATCCCATCACTGTTGAGTTGTGGCCTCACATTGCTCCCACTACAACCTGCCCTTCCCTTGGGTCAATGTCAAGGAGAACGCGCGAGATCATGTCCACCCGTATGTACTACGGCAGAGTTGACCATACACTCTGACCAACCAGTGTGCGATAAGTCATCTCTTGGTGTGGGCATGGCATGTACTGGGCGGAAGAGTCCGAATGTGTCGGAAAAGACGCGGAAGACTCGGGCTTGAACATGCGAGCCGGGTCAACTCTTCCTTCTCACTCGCCTGGGTTGGGGTAGACGGCAATGCGCAGCCAAAAGCACAGAAATATCTTCCAATACATCCACAGCATCGCTGCTCTTTCTCAGCTCCACGACCAGCGCCACAGGACCAGGACATATAGCCAGCCCCATCTCCACAGGTGACTCGGATGTCGCTGCCCCCGGCTGCCGGCGGATGAAGCGTAAGGGACGAGCTTTGCGCATGAGCCGTTCAATGATGAGGGGGGTTTGGTCGCGCGAGCCATGATCCACCACCACCAGTGTCAACTCCAGCCGGCGCTCGCACAAGATTGGTACAAGGCGCAACAGGTGTCGAAGGATGCCTTCAATGGACATCTCCCGATCCTGCAATACCAGGACCAATCCTACCTGAGAAATCCTTTCACACCCGGACCCATGGCGGCGACCAGAACAGACGCGCCAACAGACGCAGTAAAACAACAAGTAGAAGATGAGCCCGCCCACAAACACATAGAAAAGCCAATGGACCACATATATCCCTCCCGCCGCGGCCGGTTTGGTCATACCATCTTATGCTGAAACGGCCCTGACGGTTAGGCTATCACCCAGATCAGCTGAGCCCGGCTTTCTCCCGTAAGATTTCCACTTTGTCCAGCTGTTCCCAGGGCAAATCCAGATCATCCCGGCCAAAGTGTCCATAGCAAGCCACGCTCTCATATATGGGTCGTCTCAGTCCGAGGTGCTGGATGATCCCCGACGGCCGGAAGTCGAAGGTGTCCATGAGAATAGCGCTCAGTTCCTCCTCACCAATGACCCCGGTACCGAACGTCTCCACCATGAGTGAAACCGGATTGGCCACCCCGATAATGTAAGCCACCTGCAGTTCGCAGCGCTTGGCCAGTCCCGCGCCGACGACGTTCTTAGCAACGTAACGAGCAAAATAGGTCCCGCTACGGTCCACTTTGCTGGGGTCCTTGCCGGAAAAAGACCCTCCTCCGTGTCGGGCATAGCCACCATACGTGTCCACAATGATCTTACGTCCGCTCAAACCCGCATCCCCTTGCGGTCCTCCCACCACAAAACGACCCGTGGGATTGATAAAGTAGCGCGTGTCATCATCAAGCAGCTGGGCTGGGATCACGGCTCGTACCACTTCCTCCATCACACCTTCGCGAATGGTAGAAAGACCCACATCGGCGCGGTGCTGAGCCGAAACGACCACGGCATCCACACGTTTGGGCTGATCGCCTTCATATTCTATGGTCACCTGGGTTTTTCCATCAGGACGCAAGAAGGGGAGAATCCGCTCATGACGAACCCAGGCCAGACGCCTTGACAGCTGATGGGCCAAATAGATGGGCATGGGCATGAGCGTGGGCGTTTCGTCGCATGCATAGCCAAATACCATGCCCTGATCACCGGCACCAAACATCTCTTCATCACCGATCTGGCCCTCTTTGGCCTCCAGCGAACGGTCTACACCCAGAGCAATGTCGGGGGACTGTTCCTCGATAGCGGTGAGTACCGCGCAGGTATCAGCATCAAAACCGTACTTGGCCCGGGTATAGCCAATGCGCCGCAAGGTATTGCGAACAATGCGGGGCATCTCCACATAGCATTGGGTACTGATTTCCCCGGTGATCAAGACCAAGCCCGTCTTAACCGTGGCTTCGCAGGCGACCCGTGCCGCTGGATCCTTCTCGATGATGGCATCGAGCAAGGCATCACACATCTGGTCAGCAACCTTATCAGGATGCCCTTCCGTGACCGACTCCGAGGTAAACAAACGCTTCATTCTACCATCCCCCTCCAACCTTGCTTCTCATGTTCTGGGCTAGACGGTCTGTCATATTGAGTATTGTCTCTGCATCTTCCACACTTTGATTACCCAAGCCGCATGATGGAGTGATAAAGGACCTCTCCCACAAGTAGAGGGTCGAGGGCAGAAACCGGGCGAGATGCTCCCCCCATGCCTCCAGACGCTCGAGCAGGGAATCCACCGTCTCCTTTTGCGCTAGCGGGCCCTCGCTGGGAACGATGCCCCACGCTAAATAGCCGCCTCTTCTCAGAAAGGATGCCAGTTCCTCGGCATAGAGCATCACCTTGTCTCCGTAACCATACGCATCAAAGGAGAGGACATCCGCTGGCGTGGCCAAGAGCAACGACCAATCGGTGTTACCACAACAATGAACTGCTTTCAAACCCTTTATGCCTTCCATAACCCAGCTGAGATATCGAATGACGGTGTCGCGACCAAACGCAGCAAAAGCTGACCCATAGGCGGCCATCCAGGGTTCATCAATAAATATCATAGTTCTCACCGACTCGTCCCCGGCCTTGCCAGCAAGACACTTCTCCTGCCCCCGCGCCAGCTGGGTCAATTGGGTGCAGACAAATTCCATCATCTCATCGTTGTAGAGGACGGGTTTGTCCTCATCATCGGTGACCGATATGCCCATGGTGATAGGGCCTGTGACTTGCCCCTTCAGCACGCGAGCCGGTGGCGACCACTCTCGCTTGAGAAAGGTCTCATAGCCTGCCGCGCGCTGTTCATCTAAAGGCCAGCCGTCTTGTCCCGCAGCAAAGGCACGTTCAAAGAACGCCGTCCTCTCCTCCAACGTGATCCGAGCCGGATTCGCCTGCAAGAGATGGTCTCCTGCCCATCCGGGCAGCCCGGGCAGAAACTGAGCACACATGCCTTCCTGCTTGCCACGCTTGGGGAGTTGGGGCCAAAAAGGAGCTTGGGGCAAAAAACGAGCTACCGCCTCCACCGCCGCACCGGGGTCGGCATGCGGCAGGCTCCCGATTCCTGTGGCCATCAAACGGGGCAAGAACATGAAAATCCCCCCTAAAAAGCGAATCACCCTTCCAAGTCTGGTAAGGGCGAGCGCAATCTCATCCTTCAGAATTGGAATTATGGAGAACCCATAACCCACTCTGCCGGGCTTGGCACCGCTGACCTCGAGAGCGCGGTTGCCGGGAAGTCATCGGGCCGGTTCCCTCGTTCCACTCTTGATAAGGGCTTGTGTAGGTTTTCAAAGTCAGATCTATTCTAGCAATCCACCAATCACCTGTCAACCAATGCAAACATCAGTTGTGCCTGGGCCACAAGACGCTCCCCGACATAGGCCCGACCCTCTCCTTTTCCGAAGGTCGTACGACGCTGGGTGATCTCCACTTCCAGGCGCATGGTGTCGCCCGGAAACACCGGATGACGAAAGCGCACCTTATCAAGGCCCGCAAAAAAAGGCAGGTAATGATCCCCTTCTTCCTCAGCCAAAAGAGCAATCGCTCCCGTCTGGGCCAGTGCTTCAATGATAAGCACTCCCGGCATCACTGGACGCTGGGGAAAGTGTCCCGCCAGATACCATTCTTCCTCATGTACCGACTTCTCACCCACCGCCTTCTTGCCAGCTTCCATCTGCACAATACGATCAACTAGTAAAAACGGATCCCGGTGCGGGATAATCTTCTCTATCGCTGCCTTATCTAGCATGAACTACCCCCCAAAACAAGCCTCTTGTTTAGGAAGGTTCTGTCAACCGTGCGCATTCCCTGCTTAGTTGCGCGTGATTTGCTTAGCTGCCACCATGACGTCCACCGCCGAGGAGATAACGATAAGCTTGGGGGTGATTTGGTACCACTTGCGGTTCACTTCCATAATTTGACCGTCTAGCAACCGGTAGAGTAGCGCCCCGTCCAAACTCAGGGCCGGCCGGCCCACCAATGGGGCCAGAAGATCCCGTAGACGCTGGTTCAGCTGAATTTGGTCTACTTCGTCCACTCCCTCTATGGTGATGACGAATCGTTCGATGACAGAATCCTGCTCTTCGGCGAGGCTTTCGGTGAGCAAGCGAATGCGGCTTTGCTGATCGGCTACTGTGAACATCAGTTCTTGGCGCTGACGCCAGAGTTCTTCAACGCGATGGGCCGTAATCATAGTGGTCAGGGCGCTACCCACAATGATGCCCAAAACAAATGCGGCCGCCAAGCGCCCCTTCATCGCCGGTCACATACGATGCGAATGAGCAAGAATCCCAAGTGAGCCCCGAGAAACGCGGTGGCGATGAAGAGTGACTGCTTGGCCACCACGCGGAGTTGTCCCTGCAGAAAGCCGCTTTCCAGGTTGCGTATGGAGTCAAAGGTACCGCCCAGTGCAGCCACCATACCCCAGATCTTCAAACGGCCCGCCAACTCCACCAGCGTGGTCATAGGAGTCTCACCCCAGACCAATGCCCCCAGAGCACCTACCAGCGCACCACCGGTGACTACACCCAGGGCAATGCAGAAGGTCAGGAGCAAATCCAACGGCCCGGTCGTCATAGTTCCTGGCAGTGCCGTGCATGCATAGTAACGCCGACCGAGCCACTACCAGCCGTGCCCCCTCTACCCGGTCACCAGTAGCTTATGCAGGCCCATCATCCCTTAGACCGGCTTGAGCGGCCAGTTGCTGGTAGAGCAGTTCACCGATGCCAAGAGAGCCCGAAAGGCTTGTGGCCACCGTCCGGCGAGCCAGGGGCGCAAGCATGCCTTGATGGCTATCTCCTGCCAAAGCATCATCGAGAGGTTTGAGTAGTTCACCGATGAATAACGCTTCAAACTCTTGGCATACCTCAGACAGGTCTCTTCTACCCGAAACGGAGTGAGCCATTGTTGCCGCCACGCCGTGAATCATCACGCCACATCACCTCCTGAGGTTATTGGCCAGTCCCATCATCTCATCGGCCGCATGAACCACCTTGCTGTTGAGTTCGTACGCCCGCTGCGCAGTCATAAGGCCCACCATCTCCTCGATCAGTTCTACATTGGATCGCTCAACGAAACCCTGTCGCACCTGCCCGGTGCCCGCCGTCCCCGGCCAGTGAATGACGGCAGGTCCACTGGCCGCCGTAGCCACGTAGGCATTATGGCCCAGTGCTTGCAGTCCGGTAGCGTTGGGGAAGATGGCCAGTTGCAAGCGACCAAGATCGCGGGGAGCATCGTCGGCC
Source organism: Bacillota bacterium (assembly GCA_007130145.1). Lineage (GTDB taxonomy): Bacteria > Bacillota > Sulfobacillia > UBA8153 > UBA8153 > SLSY01. The sequence continues at coordinate 432 of SLSY01000129.1, read as the reverse complement.
AGATAAGCCGTGATTCGGCCGTCAGAAGCAATCTGCACTTCTACGGCATTGTCAGGCACGGTAACCACACCGCTGCTGGTAAGCAGAGGGCGTCCGTCCGCCGTCACGATGCGCCCGTCTGCGTCCAGCCGGAAGGTGCCGTCGCGCGTGTATTGCATCGCGCCGGTATCATCATTCTGGATTTGAAAGAAACCGCTTCCCTCAATGGAAAGATGCAGTTGGTCTCCTGTCTGCTCCAGAATGCCCTGTGTAAGCTGCCGGACTGTCGCCGCTGGCATGGCCCCGTGTCCGACCTGAAGCAAGAGATCGGGATCATCGGGAGGGCGTAAGAATGTGTAGAAGACATCCTGAAATTCCACGCGCGATGCCTTGAATCCCGGGGTGTTTACGTTGGATATGTTGTTGGCCGTCACATCCACTTTCAGCTGTTGG
>SLSY01000212.1 GCA_007130145.1 Bacillota bacterium | reverse complement strand
TTCGGCTGCCGGATTGGCCTCTACGATGTGCAGCTTACTGTTAACAATGAGGACAGCACTGGGCAAAGAGCTCATGACCAAATTCGAGAAAGACTCGGCTTTCCTCCGCATGTAGGGGATACACATATCCACCTCGGCCCGTTCTTGGAACACAGCTATCGCCTTCTCGCGGCAGGAGTCATAACCACAGGCTCCACAGTTATATTCGTCTTCAACCGTATATTTGCCCGTCATCGCCAGGATTTCGCGGACTTCTTCTTCGTTGGGCTCAGCCTCAACTAACTTGCGATTGGAGTAACGAGCGTCCAGATCCAAGCCCAAAACCTCTTCAAGCTCCTGCTCGCCCCCGTCCCTATGATAGTGGTCCAGTAAGCGCTGGCGCTGAGAGAACGCATCATCTCGCTCCACCGCCATCGGCCCTCCCAGGCAACCGCCCCTGCACGCCATCATCTCCACTACATCCACTTGCGGATAATCTCCTTTGGCGAGATGATGCAGGAATGACATACACTCCTCCACCCCGGTTACGGCCAAGTGTCTCTGATCAAGCATATCTGTTCCCAATTGGGCCGTGCGAAAGAATCCTCCCTCTGCAGGATACAAGCGAGCGGCTCCTGGGTGTGAGCCACTAAACTCCCCTATGGTTGCAGCTTCAGGGTCTAGTCCCTGATCTTGTGCCCAATCCCACAGCTCACGAAAGGTTAAGACACATGAAACGTCTCCCCGGCCCTTCCATTCCGCCTCTTCTTTCTTGGCAATGCAAGGTCCGATGAACACGACTTCGATTTCGCCGTATTTCCCCCTCAAATAGCGTGCATGAGCCAACATGGGTGAAACGAGCGGTTCTAAGTGGTCAATGACCTCAGGTTGATGCTTCTCCACCATGGATACGACCACTGGACAGCTAGCGGTGATTTGCGGCCTTGTCACGTCGCTCTCACCCTCATGCAAACGACCGTGAGCTCGCGCCACCAGGGCGGCTCCCACCGCGGTTTCTTCCACTTTGTCAAATCCCAATTGCAAGAGCAATCCCACCAAACGCGAAGGTGGGTCGGTAGGCCACGCCGCCCAAAACGATGGCGCTATGCTGGCCACCACGGGCTTGTCTCCGGTCAAGAGTTGCTGTACACAGTCCACATCGGAACGCACCCGTTTGGCATTCTGCGGACACTCCAGCACACAGCGCCCATCCAGGATGCAGCGCTCTTCCAATACGGTTGCATGAATTTCGTTTCCCGTCTCATCATCACGGCGGAAACGAATGGCCTGTACCGGACATGCGCGCAGGCAGCGATAGCAATCCCTGCACTTGGCTTCCATGGTCTGGATCAAGGACATGCTGATTCCCCCTTGTCATCCCCTGGCTCTGGGCGTATCCCCTCAAGCGCTTGCAGCACATGGCGCTCAAATAACGACGGAACATCATCCAAACTGATGCCGGGGAAGACGACCTCACTGATGTTAACTGTCACCCCTTTGGTGCACTCCCCCATGCAAAAATTCCCTTTCAAGATGACCCTTCTTCCCAGGCGATGCTCAAAGATCAGATGCTCAAACGCTTCAATTACCTGGTTGGCACCACGCAAGAAACATGAGCTTCCCACACAGACCGATATGACGACGGGCCACCTTGCATCAACGACTGTCACACGAAACACCACCCCGTGGGTTTTTGTGGAGCCGGCGGGCCGCCCGAGGCGACCAGCCTCTTCTCTTTCTACTGACGATCGGCGGTTCCTAACTGCTCTTGCAGAACATCCCATACATTGTCCGGAGTCACCCCGCCTATCACCTTTCCATCCACCATCATGGCGACACCATTGTCGCACTGTTCCAAGCAAAAAGTGGCACTCAAGTTCACCCGACCCGTCAAACCGTGCCGGTCACTCTCTTCGACCAACCGCTCCATTACATTGTAAGCCCCGCGCAAGTAGCAGCCCGTGCCCACGCACACAGCAACATCCACTGCCTTCTTCTCGTCGCCTTGTAATATGCCACGTATGGAACGCCCGCGTATGCGCCGGCGCGGCGCATACTGGGTGTGCAACAGCTGGTGAGCGCGAGGTCCCCCGGTTTCTCCCAGCCATTCGCGATAGAGTTTCTCTACAGCAGGATTATCTAGGGGGCTACGCAGCTGCAGTTGTTTATCCAGACGGTAAAGGCCCTTGGCGCGCTTGGCCTGTCCGGACACCGAAGACGTTGGCTGTCCGCCTCCGCCCACACAACCTCCGGGGCAGGCCATCACTTCCACCACATCGTAATCGGCTTGTTTGGCCTTGATCCGCTGCACGAGGGCTTCGGCTGCCTTCAGCCCGCTGACCACAGCAGCGCGAATGGGTGTTCCACCTATGTTGATCTCAGCTTCCTTAACCCCTTCCATGCCCCGTACCTTCTCAAAATCAGGGTGAATACTCGCTTCACCCTTCAGCCCTGCGACCGTACGCAGCACGGCTTCGGTGACTCCGCCTGTAGCACCAAAAATGACGCCGGCACCGGTGGCAAGACCCAGCGGCATGTCAACCGCCTCTGGCTCGAGTTCTCCCAGCTGCAGACCGGCTTCGCGAATCATGCGCGCCATCTCCACCGTTGACACCACTACATCTACATCGGCCACGTCATCGGTGGAAAACTCATCCCGTCGCGCCTCAGACTTCTTGGCCGTGCACGGCATGACCGATACCACGAAGATCCTCTTAGCATCGTACCCTTGCTTCTCGGCAAAGTAGGTCTTGGCCAAGGCTCCGAACATCTGCTGCGGCGAGCGACAAGTGGACAAGTGCGGCAGCAAATCCGGATGATACTGCTCTGCATATTGCACCCAGGCGGGGCAGCAAGAGGTGAACAAGGGCAGCGCCCCTTGCTGACTCATGCGCTCCATCAGCTCATGGGTCTCTTCGATCGCTGTTAGGTCCGCGGCCAGCGCCGTATCGAATACATGATCGAAACCGACCCGGCGCAATGCTGCCACAATACGACCCGTTTGGTCTTCACCGGTCAGCGCGCCGAATTCTTCGGCCAGGGCCACCCGTACGGCAGGAGCCAGCTGGACCACTACGATGCTATCCGGATCATTGATGGCCCTCCAGACCTCATCCACGTGATTGCGCACCGAAAGAGCGCCGGTGGGGCACACGGCACAGCACTGCCCACAGTTGACACAGTCCACTTCTGCCAGATCCTTGTCAAAGGCCGGACCAACCTGCATGCGAGGTCCTCTGTGAGCAAAATCCAAGACGCCAATGCCCTGGATCTCCCGACACACGCGCACACAGTCACCACACAAGACGCACTTGGACATGTTGCGAACAATGGCGGGACTCGACGTATCGACTCGCCGAGGCGGGGGCATGTGTTCTCCCGGCACCTCTTCAATGCCCATGTCCTGAGCCAGTTGCTGCAACTTGCAGCTGCCACTCTTGGAGCAAGTGGTGCATTCTCGATCGTGCCCGGCCAACATGAGTTCAACGATGTGCCGACGCACCTGGCGCAGGCGATCGGTCATGGTCCTAACCACCATATCGGGACGGGGTGAAGTGGTACAAGAGGTAACCATCCCCATGCCTTCCACTTCCACCAGGCAGAGCCGACAGGCCCCATATACGCTCAGGTGTGAGTGATAGCAAAAGGACGGAATGTACACGCCCTCACGCCGGGCTAATTCCAAAAGGTTGGTCGCATCCCCTATCGCTACCTGCCTGCCATTTAGCGCTAGAGAGGCTTCCCCCCGCGGTGCAAGTTTCTTTTCCATGTTGATTTTCCCTCCCACATCGTCAGTTAATCGCATCGAAACGGCACTTGTCAACGCATGCATTGCAGCGTATGCAAGTATCGGCAGCAATGCGGTGTACTTCCTTTCGCCGTCCTTCAATCGCCCCTACGGGACAGACCTTGACACAGGCGGTGCAACCCTTGCAAGCCTCTGGGTCGATGGTCAGTGGTCTAAGAGCCGTGCAAACTCCTGCAGGACACACCCGCTTCTCCACATGAGCTAGGTACTCATCGTAGAAGTAGCGCATGGTGGTCAAGACCGGATTGGGCGCTGATTTGCCCAGGCCACAGAGGGACGCTTCCTTGATCGTGTGTCCGAGCACTTCCAAGCGCGTCAAGTCCTCCTTGGTGCCTTCACCGGCGGTAATCCTCTCTAAGATGGCCAGCATCTGCTTGGTGCCTTCCCGGCAGGGCACGCACTTGCCGCACGACTCATTCTGCACAAAATTCATGAAGAACTTGGCTACTTCCACCATGCAGCTGCCAGCATCCATGACAACCAAGCCACCCGATCCCACCATAGCGCCGGCCTGAACCACCGACTCATAATCCAATTCCAGATCGAGATGATCTTGGGTGAGGCAGCCTCCCGAGGGCCCTCCAATCTGCACGGCCTTAAAGGGCAGGTCGCGACGCATGCCGCCACCGATATCAAAGATGATCTTTCGCAGCGTGATGCCCATGGGTACTTCGATGAGGCCGGTGTTTTTCACCTGTCCACCCAAAGCAAAGGTCTTAGTACCCGGACTGCTTGGTGTGCCTAATGAGGCAAACCACGAGCCTCCCCGCTTGATGATATCGGGGATGTTGGCCAGGGTCTCCACGTTGTTGATGAGGGTTGGTTTTCCCCACAACCCGGAGCTGGCCGGGAACGGCGGTCGGGGTCGGGGCATACCCCGCTCCCCTTCGATGGAGCTCAACAGGGCTGTCTCCTCACCGCAAACAAAGGCTCCGGCACCCTCTTTGATGAGAATGTCAAAGTCAAAACCGCTACCCAGGATGTTCTGTCCGATTAAGCCGCTTTCCCGTGCTCTTTCTACCGCCCAGCGAATTCGCTTGACAGCCAGTGGGTACTCCGAACGCACGTAAATGTAGCCGCGGTTGGCTCCAATGGCGAACCCGGCGATCAGTATTCCCTCCAGAATGCGGTGAGGTGCTCCTTCCAACAGGCTCCGATCCATGAACGCACCCGGATCCCCTTCATCCGCATTACAGACCACGTACTTCTCCTCACCCCGTGCATCGCGAGTGAACTGCCACTTGCGACCCGTGGGGAAACCGCCTCCTCCGCGTCCCCGAAGACCGGAGGTCAATACCTCATCAATGACGTCTTGGCCGTTCATGGTGCCAAGCACTTGACCCAGGGCCTGATAACCCCCAGCCGCCAAGTAAGAGTCCAACGACTCCGGATCAATGTTTCCGCAGTCTGCCAAAGATACGCGAGTCTGCTGCCGGTAGAAGGGCACCTCCCCTTCGGTAAGGCACCGTGTCCCGTCACCATCAACGTAGAGCAATGCATCGTAGGGCTTCCCTGCGCGCACGCTTTCCACCAGCTGCGCTGCATGCTCGGGTTTGACTGCAACATAGAAAAAGCCATTTGGCTCAACTTTCACGAGGGGACCATTCTCGCACAGGCCGTGACACCCGGTGATACGTACTTGGGGTGAAGTCGCATGCTCTTGTAATTCTACCTCAATCGGTAGTTCCTGCGTCTTGATCTGCGCTTTGATCGCTTCGTAGACACCGAGAGAACCGCTGGCAATACAACCGGTACCAGCACACACCAGAATACGAGGGTCACTCTCGTCTCGCCTCTTGCGAGCAACAGAGGTGGCCTTCTCCAGATCATCCAAGGTATGGAATCGTTCCGGTGCGACCTGTTCTTTGGTCTCTGCCGGTGCGGTCTCTGGGGCCGACCTCTCGGTCCCGGCATCATCTTTACGAGCAGCCAGCGCTTCCACCAAGGCCTCGGCCTCTTGCGGAGTAATGTTTCCGTGCACTTGGTCATCGTTGACCATCACCACGGGGGCTAGACCACAAGCACCGACGCAGGATACTTTCTCGACTGTGAACTTGAGATCAGTGGTGGTGTGATCATCATTGGTAAGCCCTGCGACCTTGCGGATGGCCGCACACACGTGATCGGATCCCCGCACGTGACAGGCGGTACCATCGCATACCTTGATGACGTACTTGCCCTTGGGCTCCAGTGAAAACTGGGCATAGAAGGTAGCCACCCCATAGACCATGGCCGGTGGCAGATCCAAGCAGGTGGCAATGTAGGTAATGACCTCTTCGGGAAGGTAACGGTAATCAGCCTGCACCTCCTGGAGAATTCCCACCAAGCTCTCGGGCCGGCGCCCGTGCCGCTCGATGATGCTCACCAGTTTGGCCAGGCCTTGTTCATCTTGTGCTTTGACTTTTGCCATCGGTTCTTTCCTCCTAGCTCTCATCAGTACAGTAGGCCGGGCTGACGACCCACAGGGCACGGGCCGGCCTTGATGTAGTATTTTCAAAACTATCGATGGGATCAAACAAAAAGTAGGCAACGTCTCCGGAAGCGACGTGTATCTCCTTAGCTTTTGCCCTGACCAGAAGTTCACCACTGAGCACGTGAATCATTTCTTCGCGACCATGCTCAAATAGGTCACATTGGTAGCGCTGATGGGCCGGCACGGTCAATAACAGCGGTTGCATCATGCGATGGCGAGTACCCAGAAACGCAACATATTCAACGGTCACGTCCCCTTCGCTTACCACTTTTCGACGTGCGTCCTCACGCACTACCATCCAGCCCTCAGGCTGCTCATCGCCCACCAGTTCGCCTATGCCGGTATTGAGCGCGGCCGCGATGCTCTTGAGGGTAGAAAAAGATGGCATGACCTGATCCTGCTCCAGCTGGTAAATGAAGCTGGGTGACAGTCCCACTTCCCGGGCCAGAGCCCGCACACTCAGCGTGCTGTTTTTACGGATTTTTCGAAGCCGCCCACCTAACGTCAACACACTCACCCCCGAACACTTTGTGAAGTCTTTCACATATATCCTACCTCTTGACTGTACACCTGTCAAGTGCTATTTGATACATTAACACAAAGAAAAGGCGGGCCCTGCGCCCGCCCAACAGAAAGAGTCATGCTTACCTATACAAAGCGTTAAAGAGGAGCTTGAACGTGCCGTGGGTTTGGGCCCGGTGCTGTACCCGGCAGCCCAGCAAGGCAATGTCTCCATCGCCCTGACATACTCGTAGCACGGCCGCTTTTCCTTGCAAGAGCGGCTCACCGATCAACCAACCGCTCTTGAGAAGAGGAGTTTGCGGGTATCGTGCCACCACGGCGTAATCATGGGGACGAAGCTGATCGGTAATCGAAAAGGCGCTGCTGTTCCAGTTGACCACCCATGCCTCGCTCTTCATACCGTAACCGAGGGGGTCCATGGTATCCACTCCAACCCGTAAGGTAGACCCCTTACAGAAATACTCACGAGTGCTCTTGGAGGCCGTTACATCTTCGACCATCAGATCGCAAGCGGTAATGGCCAGCGCGCACGCAGCATCCAGCGCCACCAACCGCCCCCCGCCGGCCACGAAATCAGCTATAGCTTTCATGCCCGCCTCGCCGATACCACTTCGATACTCAGGCGGTGAAGACTTGATCATCTGCAAAAAGCGCCGGTCGACGGTGTCCTGGTGATTGTGACCTAACATAAAGGCCATGCTATCTGAGGGAAGGATCAAGACGTCCATCTCCTCCAACAAGCGTCCTTCCTTGAACGGCGCATCACGCACCGTTTGGAAGGGAAAGGAGAATTGCTCCAGAACCAGTCTCGTCCAGCCCTCATCCATATTCCCGCCCCAATAACGCTGATACATACCGGTGCGAGCTTTTTTGATTTCGGACACAGGCGCCTCGAGCGGAGTGGACATGACGGTCCAAAGGGCGCGAAACGGCAGCGAATCCTTTATGCGCTCCAGCTGGGGCGAAGGGGGAACATAGAACGAACCGGCCTGGTGATGGCGTCCCTCCACCCAGCACGGTTCGGTGGTACGAAACACTTCCAAGCCTTGCTCTAAGACGAGGTTGACCAGCCGGTAGTTGTCGTTGCAGCCAACATCCAAGAGATATCCGTGTGATGATGCGGGCACATAAGCGGGGGGGCGCTTCACTTCTTCTATGCGGGCAAACTCACCCTGCACCGGATCGCGCAGTTCATCCACCTCTACCCCCATAAACTCTGCCACCGTATCGGTAGCCATATCACGCACCTGTGGATAGCCCTCGCTATCGCGTGTCCATTGATTATCAGGATGGTAGGTGGTGCCCAAGAGCGTCATGATAGCGCCCCGCTTGGGTTGAGCGGTAAATAGCACATACGTTCCCTGGGGGTAGGTCCTGCCCGCAGTAAACTCCTCTTGAGCTTGGTGCAACTCAAACCCCTGCCCCAAGAGCACATCCAGCAGTTTCAACACCGTGAGCGGGTCATGCTGCTCTTTTGCAATCGCATAGGCATAAGGCGCGTCGGTGCGCCCACGTTGAATCTGACGCTCCGCCTTGATCCTCGCATTCTTCAATACGTCGTGACGATGACGGGCAGCGAAGTCCAATAGGGCCCAGGCCGAAATCTTTTGCTGCTCCACAATGTCTCTGAGCCTCCACCAACCTCCCGGCCACGGGTGGGGAAAGTTGGTCTGTTCGGTATAGGCCGGCATGGTGCGATCACAGGCCCCTTCCAACTGCTCGGGATGAATGTAAAGAGGTGTAGCCAGCTTGCAGCTGGCTGATTCGGTGAGCATACCAGCAATGTTGTGATAGGCCGTCAACCAGTGAAACCCCAGGTGGCCCCAACCTTCGAATTGGGCTGCGTTGAGAACACCACGCTTTCCCGCCTGTTCGAGTAAAGTGGCCATGTGGCTTCCAAACCAGGCATGCTCCCGCCATACCAAGGGATCGGCATGAGGATGAATGGGTTCACAATACGGCGCAACGTAAAACCTCGCTCCGTAACCGCCCATATGATGGTGGTCCTGATAGGCCTGGGGGGTCCACTCCGAGAAAAGCAGTCGGGCCATGTATTGGGACTCGGGCAGGTTCTGCATGAATGCATCACGGTTGTTATCGTGACCAGCATACCTATGATACAGCCAGGGCAGCATAGAACCTTCATATTCCGAATCCAGATGTTCGTCATACCAGTCCGTTACCATGATCTGACCGTCCGGATTGAAGCAAGGAACCATGAGGAAAATGACATTGTCCCGGATCAGACGCGTCGGGCCATCCTCACCGGTCACGAGATCGTACGCCAGTTCGGGAGCCATTTGGGTGCCCCCCACCTCGTTGGCGTGCAGGCTCATGCTCTGACAAATCACCGCCTTCCCGGAGGCAACCAGATCATCCAGAGCCTCCTTGTCCACACCGCGGGGATCGGAAATCTTGCTATTGACTTCACGCCAATGCGCCAGCTGCTCGATGTTCTTTTCCGAAGAGATGATGACCAGAATGAAGGGATTGCCTTCGACCGTCTTCCCCATTTCATTGACGCGCATTCGCTGTGTTTGGCTGGCCAGCAATTCGAAGTAGGACACAATCTGGTCCCACCGCGCCAGTTGCCGGTCACTGCCGAGTTCAAATCCAAAGAAACTCCCGGGTGATGTCATGCGTTCCACCATCTGTCGTCCCCTTCCCGCAAGAAGTCTGGCTCGTTGCCTACTACGCCCAACCGCTCGCTGAGTCCTTTTGCAGCAGCCATAAAAACAAGCAGGAGGTCGCTGTGTCAGAGGCGGGCATGGTCTGTTGCCAGGACAAGCCCCCAGCAAGGGGAAGAGTCCATGACCCGACCAGGAATAGTACAGGCCAAACCGTTGTTGCAATCATCGCCGCAGAAACAGTGGTCTTGTGCTGCGAGAAACCGGTAGAATCGGTTCAAGTCAGGTGGGTTGCTTGGCTGATGTCATATTACTTCATCAAGTGCGGGGTATTGGGTGCTTAGCGTGGCCATGATGTGATGTAAGCGATGCGATGATGCGATCCCGCCGGCAAAGCTCCGCCTTGAGATCGGCAAGTTCCCGTTCAAGGCATGCAATGTGTTCCTCTAACGTCTCTATCAGGTCTCCCGTGGGACCGAAATGACAGCTGCTGTTCTCACCGGGATCCATCTCACCCAAACGATAGACCAGCCACTGGCCGTCGTCCGACTTATAGGCTTGTAGGACACCGTGGTTCACATAGTGGCGAACCGCTGCCTCGGAGATGCCCAGCTGCACAGCAGCCTCTGCCAAAGGAACGGGGCGCATAAACACTCATCTCCTTTCAAGGCTTATACAAGATCATATACCACAGCCAGAACCAGAGTCCTGCCATCCTCGGGGTATACCTCCCGAGAATCGTCCTCGGCGGGAACTTGATCACTGTTTCTATCGCAGCCCTTACCCGAGAAGTAACTACCATAGTCAGAAGAAGGAACCCAGGACAAAAAGCAGAATTGCTAGGGTGGAACATGGTGCGAGGAGGAAGAGTGTGAAACGCATAGTCAGTGTAAGCATGGGTTCGTCTTCACGCGATAAGCGCGTGGAGACTCGTTTGCTCAATCAAGACATCATCATCGAGCGCATAGGTGTGGATGGAGACCTCAAACGTGCCGAAGCACTCCTCAGAAGCTTGGACGGACAGGTGGATGCATTCGGTATGGGCGGGATCGACTTCGGGGTATACTCCTCTCGCCGCCACCATCTCCTCAAAGATGCCCAGCGCCTGGTGCGAGCGGCCGGCTCCACCCCTATCGTGGATGGGAGCGGAGTAAAAAACAGCCTGGAGCGAAAGCTGGTCGAAGATCTGGAACCCGTCTACGGCATACCGGTGCGTAACCGCCATGCTCTGGTGGCCTCCGCAGCGGCCCGTCATGCCCTGGCCGAAGCCTTTATCAAGGCAGGCGCCCACACGGTTCTGGGTGATTTCATGTTCTTATTGGGTTTACCAGTGCGCTTCACTTCGTTAAAGCGTATGGACTTGGCCATTGACCTCATGGCTCCGCTTCTTTGCCAGCTGCCCAGTCACTGGCTGGTCCCTGTGGGTGAGGCACAGACCAAACCGCCCCGACCACGATTTGAAAAAGATTGGGCCCGCGCTGATTTCATTGCCGGGGACTTCCACATGTTGCACCGTTACCTGCCGGCGCAGTTGGCCGGCAAAATCATCGTTACCAACACCGCCACGGAGGAAGAAACCATCATGCTCACAGAGCGAGGCGTGGCCTATTTGGTGACCACCAGTCCCAAGCTGAATGGGCGCTCCTTTGCCACCAATGTTCTGGAGGCAGCCCTGATCGCCTTGGCTGGCAAGCTACCGGGCGAGCTCAAGTCGGAAGATTACCTCCGCCTTTTCCAGGAAGCCCAGCTGCAACCCCGGGTGGAAAGACTCAATTAGGCAACCAAGAGGAATCCCGCGCCTGTGCTTCCCGTTTGCGCATTGCTCTGGGGCTTGCAGGGACGCAGGATCCACAAAAGCCGTTCACCCTCCCGAATGTAGTGAATCTACTCGGTCGGCTCCAACAGAATCTTGTGATCGACCAGTTCCATCTTGAGGATGCGCCCCTTCACAAAACGCTGTTCACCAAAGATCGTCGTTAGCATCAAACCTCCGTCGTGAGGCTCAACAACGTCCACGCTCTCCAAAAGAAGTTCAACGCTCCCATCGGGCTTTTGCAGGTAAGCATGGGATTCACACATCTTATTCCCCTCCTATGATGGATTTGAGCCGCTCTAAGAGCATATCAACATAGTGCGGCATGGGCTCTTGGGCTGTCCCCATAATCTCCACATCGAGCCTGGTAAGCGGCAGCAGCAGCTTGCGGGCGCGGCTGGATGCCACTGCTTCCGCCATAGCGGGTGTCACTTCGCCGAGCATGGCGTGAGCACACACGATGTTGATGGTCCCTACCACTACGTCCACCAGAGGCACATTACGGCAGATGGCGTTCTCTCCCGTCGCTCCATCGGTGGCGCCGGCCTTAAGCATAGCCTGTGTCGCCAGGGCGTTGGTACCCAAGGCCAAAATCGGTGTATCCTTAGCCACCTCCTTGCGAAAGCGCATGATAATGTTCTTGCCGATGCCGCCTCCCTGGCCGTCAATGACCGCTAAACGCATTGCTACCACCTACCCAGTTACAAAAAGGCCACGAAAGAACCGCGTCACTGTGCAACGCTGGCGACCTTCATGACCACCCTACCCTTCTATATTCGCGCCCAGGCCTTCATCTCCTGCTGCAGGGAATGGCGCTGTGGAGAGGAATGCTTCACTAGTATATATCATCCAAAGGAGAGATGCACTGTGCTATGGATCACCGGAGCCCTGATCTGGGAGGGTTTGGGCATGTCCCCGCGGCTAGCCAATCTTAGCATTGGTGACGGCTGCATTAAAGGAATCTGGGAGCCGCAAGCCCAACCCCCGGAGGGCATCACCACCACGATCGAAGCCGACGGACATACCGTAATTCCGGGGTTGTATGACCTGCATACGCACATCACCCTCGATGCATCAAGTGATATCAATGAACGAGTCCGTACCCTCGGGACCCTGGGAATGACCATCCGAGCCGTGACCCACGCCCGGCAGTACCTGACCGCCGGTGTCATAGGCATCCGTGATTTGGGTGGTCTTGGCGGAGCTGATTTGGCCATAAGGCAGGCCATCAACGATAAGGTCATCCCCGGTCCCCGCATGCTTGCCAGCGGCCAAGCCTTGACGATGACGGGGGGGCATGGTCATTTCTTTGCCCGCGAGGTAGATGGAGCCGATGAGGCTCTAAAAGGAGCACGCGCCCAGTTAAAGGCCGGGGTGGACGTAGTAAAGATCATGGCCACCGGCGGGGTGCTCACCCCAGGGGTAGAGCCGGGTTCGCCCCAGCTGGAGTATGCGGAGATGGCAGCCATCATTCACGAAGCCCACAAGGCGGGTAAGACGACAGCGGCACATGCCCAAGGAACGGAGGGCATAAAGAATTGTCTCAGGGCGGGAATCGACAGCATTGAACACGGGATCTTTCTGGATGATGAGGCCATTGAAATCATGCTAGCGCAAGACACCCTCTATGTCCCCACTCTGGCAGCTCCCCATTTAATCGTCAAGCATGGCCTGAGCGCCGGCATACCAGCCTATGCTGTAGAAAAAGCCGAGCGCGTCTACGATTCTCACCGCGACAGCGTATGCCGGGCGCACCAGGCCGGTGTTCGCATAGGTGTGGGCACCGATGCAGGCACCCCGTTTAACCATCACGGGGCCGTAACAACCGAGATTCGCCTTCTCAAGGAGCTGGGTCTTCCCTTAGATCAGGTCTTGCACGGCGCTACGGCTCTGGCTGCAGCCGTATGTGGCCACCAGAACCGGGGAACCATCGCCGTGGGTCAGCTGGCTGATCTTGTCATGATACGCGGCAACCCTTGGGAACATCTCCATGCCCTCGAAGACATTGACCGGGTATTCATGCAAGGCAACCAAGTCTATCCCTGACATCCTCACAGGCGTTGGCGGGGATCAAAACTATCGCGCAGAGCATCCCCTACCAAGTTGATGCTAAGGACGGTAAGGAAGATAGTCATGCCAGGGAACACCGTATACCACCAGGCTCCGGCGCGCAAGTAGCGCTGCCCCTCATAGAGGATGTTTCCCCAACTCGGGGTAGGAGGCTGCACTCCGATGCCTAAGTAGCTAAGAGCAGCCTCCAGCAGCACCGCTCCGGCCACGCCCAACGTGGCGGTGACGACCATGGGCCCCAGGGCATTGGGTAAAAGATGACGAAAGATGATCTGACCATCGCCCCCGCCCACCGCGCGCGCCGCCTGCACAAAGTCCTGATTCCTCAGGCGCAAAAACTCCCCTCGTACCAAACGAGCGGTCACCGGCCAGGCCGTCAAACCTATGATCAATATGAGGTAGATTACGCTACTACCGACCAAAGCCAGCGCCGTTAGGGCCAGAAGTATGAGGGGGAAGGCCATAACCACCTCGGTAAAACGGACCAGCACATGATCCATCCAGCCCCCGTAATAGCCGCTCAGAGCTCCCACCAACGTCCCCACAACCACGGCAATGATCATGGAGAGTAACCCTACAGCCAAGGAGATCCGGCCCCCATAAAGCAGGCGGGACAACAGATCGCGACCATACATGTCGGTTCCCAGGGGATGCTCTGCGGTGGGAGGAGACAGCCGGTTGCGCAAATTCTGTTCGCGGGGAGCATAAGCTGTCAAATGGGGTGCCAAAAGCGTGATAAGAAGCAGAATCACCAACACACAGCACCCGCCTACACCCAGGCGATGACGGAGGAAACGCGCGTATCCCCTCCCCCCGGCCGCCTTATGATGCGTGGGATGGCCCCGACTAATCAAAGCGTATGCGGGGATCGATGAGAACGTAGAGGATATCGGTGATCACGTTGGCCCCAACCATCAATCCAGCGGCCACAAGATTGATGGCCATGAGGGTATTGTAGTCCCGACTGAGCGCCGACTGAAGAGCCAAACGGCCCATGCCAGGAATAGCAAACAGGTTCTCGACGATGAGCGCCCCGCCAAAGAGCGCCGGTATGGTCAACCCGAACACGGTAACTACCGGCATCAGGGCATTACGCAGGGCATGACCATAGATGACACGGCGCTCACCCAGACCTTTGGCCCGGGCGGTTCGCACATAGTCATTGCCGATGACGTCCAGCATACTGGCACGAATATGTCGGGTGAACGTAGCCAACAGGGTTCCAAGACCGAGCACTCCGACGGGTAACACCAGATAGCGCAGGCGATCGATCCAGTTTGCCACCCCGTATGTGCCCATACCATGCGAGGGAAACCAGTTGAAATGCAACGAAAACACCATGATGAGCAAGAGCCCATACCAAAAAGAGGGAAGAGACACCCCGACCAGCGCCACGATGGTAGCCATATGATCCGTGATGCTATACTGGCGTACGGCGCTGATGATCCCCAGCGGCACAGCCACCAGCAAAGCGACCAACAACGACAAGCCCATGAGCCAAAGCGTATTGGGCAAACGCTCAAGGATCTTCTCGGTGACCTGGCGCCCGTCAACAAAGGAACGCCCCCAATTTCCCGTCACTACGCGACGCAACCAGTGCGTATACTGGGTAGGCCATGACTGGTCTAGTCCATAAATGCGGGTAATGCGCTCCAGATCTTCGGTTCGCATCGTTGGATCGAGCATGACGGTCGTCGGCCCCCCCGGGGCCAAGTGCATAAGAGCGAACGTCATCAGGCTTATGCCTAACATCAGGGGGAGCACACTCAATAACCGGCGTACTACGTAGGAAGTCACGACCTCACCTCTATGGAACGGGGGTGCCGGTGGCACCCCCGTCTGGCCTTATCATCAATTGGGGCTCAGCATGGGCCCCTGCTGGTTTTCAGCTGGTATCCACCAGTGGTGAAGGTTCCACGTCATATTGCCATTGTGAGCCGGGCTGGGCTCAAACTCAGCATCTACGATATTCATGCGCTGGTTGAGCGCTTCGAGTCCATTGGGATAGAACAAGAAGACGTAAGGCTGTTCCTCGGCCAGGATCTCTTGGAGTTCCTGGTAGAGCGCAAGGCGCGTCTGTTGATCAAGCACCACACGCGCTTGTTCGAGAATCCGGTCCACTCGTTCATCGGAATACCCAATGAAATTATACATACCGCCATGGGTATGCCAAATAGAGTAAGCATCCGGATCAGGTCCCAAATTCCAGGCCACAACGGCGGCATCGAACTGGCGCCCGATCAGAACCTGTCCCACAAAGGTGGGCCAATCTAGTATCTGCACTTCCACTTCGATACCAATGCGGTTTAGATCCTCCTGAATGACAACCACGGCCGCTTCACGCTGCTGCTGCTGGTGGGTGTAGAGGGTGAAGGCGAGAGTCTGGCCGTCACGCTCCCAACTACCGTCATCCATCCTTTCCCAACCGGCTTGGCGCAAAAGCTCCTTCGCCTTATCCGGATCGTGGGGATACGTCTTCACGTCCGGGTTGTAGTCCCAGCGAGCAGGTGATGCATGCGTCGATGCGACCGTGCCCCGACCCGCAAAGATCTCATCCACCATGGCCTGCTGATCAATGGCATAGGCCATCGCCTGCCGCACCGCCTTGTCCTGAAAGAGTGGATTGGTCATGTTAAGTCCCATGAAGGTATAGGTGAAGCGGGGGTATTCGTACAAGGAGAGGTGTTCCTCCTTCTCTATGCGCCCGGCATTTTCGTGTTGAACGGCTCCCAGATCGAGTTCGCCCGTTTCCAAGGCGATCTCCAGCACGTTCCAGTCGGGAATGATCTTGATCAGCACCTCATCCACGTAGGGACGCGGGTCACCCCACCAGTCATCATTGCGCACGAGGGCGATGTACTCCCCGCTCTGCCATTCTTTGAAACGAAAGCGACCGGTACCCACGGGCTCGCGATTAAAGGGATGCTCCTCCATGGCCGCCCCCTGGCTATCGCCCAGCAAATGCTCGGGAAGAATACCAACGCCTCCGCAATACAGCAAAAATGGCGCAAACGGCTCATCCAACTGCAAGACTACGGTATATGGGTCCGGCGTTTGCACAGCGCCCCGTTGGAGCCAGTCCTCATAGGCCGCCATCATCAACGCCTGGGCTTGTTCATCATCGATCTCTTCTCCTTGCATCTTGGCGGAGATGCCGGTCAGCTCGCCATCGAGTTCCTGCACTCCCTTGAGTCCGGAGAAGCTGCCCCGTAAAGGACCCGTGTAATACGGGTGCAAGATGCTGTCGAAGGTGAACTTTACATCGCGAGCAGAGAACGGCTCTCCGTCATGCCATGTTACATCCTCGCGCAACTGAAAGGTCCACGTCAATTGGTCCTCAGACACCTGGTAATCATGGGCCAAAAGTGGGATCACCTGACTTTGGGCATCCACGCTAATCAGACTCTCAAATATGTACTCGACCAATGTCCCGCCAACTGATTCTGCGGTCAGAACCGGGTTGATGTAGGTAGCATCCCCTAGTTTTGCTTCCTGGAATATGCCTCCCTGCACCGGATCGTCTCCTGTCTCATCCGGAGGTGTTGTCGGGTCAGTATCACTGGCACAACCCAACAATACCAGACTCCATATGCATGCGATTACAACCATCCATGCCCAACTTTTGGGGCCTTGTCGTTTCACTGCTGCGTCCTCCTCCCGCTTTGCCGAAACACTATCACAAACCCATCCCACCACGCGTGGGCTATATCCCTGTCCCTTACCGCCGAGACAGTTCGCTCGACACATGCAGCAGTATTTCGCACTGAAGGGCGATAAGTCCTGCTTCCTTGAGAGTTTTGTCTCTCTTGCACGGTCGAAGTTAACCGCAGGCTTCCAAGGCAGACCGGTTTCGCCGCTAGGTCAGGACAGATCCAGGCAAAGAGGCGCCACATGGTCCCAGTGGGGTGGTGCATAGCGTCTTACCCCCTTTCACCGGGGGGTTAGCAAGGTATGGAAACGCAAAAGCACGTATGACCCGGCTCACTCTTCACAGTAATGGTGCCCCGGTGAGTCTCAACGATGTCCTTCACGATGGAAAGGCCCAGACCCAGACCACCGGTCTGGCGCGAACGCGCCTTATCTACGCGGTAGAAGCGTTCAAAAATATAGGGTAGGTGCTCAGTGCCGATCCCTTCTCCGTTATCTTCCACCTTCACTCGCAAGGTGCGATCCACCACGCGCGCTGTCACCGTCACTTGACCCCCCACCGGGGGCACATATTTGGCCGCATTGTAACACAAGTTGTAGAGTAACGTAGTGAACCAGGCCTCGTCCAGTGGCCAATAGAGATCTTCTCTGACATGGCATGCAAACGCAATGGCGCTGACATCATATGCCAATGCCACCTTGTTCCAGGCGGACAAGATAGCATCCTGCACGAGGACTTGCGTTCGCTCCAGATTGCCCTTTTTCTGGTAGCGCACGATATCGAGGAGGGTATCACCCAGAAGAGTCAGTCGATCGGCCTCTGTGTCCATATCCTGCAAGTACTCTTTGACCAATGCCGCGTCTTCCCCCTCTTCCTCCAGCAGAGTTTGGGCCAGTACCTTGATGGAAGCTATCGGAGAACGCAGCTCATGGGCTGCGTTGCTGATGAAAAGGGCCCGAATGCGTTCTGTCTCCTCCATACCCTCGGCCATGTGATTGAACGCTCCGGCCACCTCCACCAGTTCGCGCGACCCACGCATGGGCGCACGGGTGGAAAGATCGCCCTTTGCCAAACTGCGCGCGGCCGTGGCCAGACCGGTGAGGGGACGGGTAAAATGCATGGCCAACAGGTAACCCAAGGATGCGGCTAGAGCACCGCCTGCAACAGATCCCATCAACAAGCGATGGGCCCACTGGGCAAGTGAGGATTCCAGGGCCACAAGATCATAGGCCAAGAGCACGCCACCCACCATCTCCATGCCCGAATAGACCGGCACAACGGCGAACAAAGCCCCGCCATCTGGCAGCTGGCGTACTGCGGTCACTGACTCTCCGGCCAGTGCAGCGGCCACCTCGCTTTGCTCAATGGTCTCACCGACCATTTCATCGTACTGGTCGGCCAGCACTCTGGCCTGGGCATCAAAGACCACCACGCGTGCTCCGATTTGATCACCGTGGCGGCGCACAGCAGCTGCCAATTCAGCGCTTGCTCCCATGCCCAACAGGGGTCGTACTGAGTTCACCACCATGTTGGCAGACATCAGAGCGGACTGTTGGCGCTCTTGAAGAAACGTGCGGCGCAAGTTAGTTAGCGTGACGCTTCCGGTCACCAGAATGCTGATGAGAATAACCAAAAAGAACGCCAAGACAAGGCGAAAGCGTAGAGTACCAAGCAACATTGCGTCATCACGCTCCATTGCGTCCATTGTAACACAGGCTCACACCTAATAAGTGGTCGTTACACTTCTGTAAATATTCCCTGGCGATTACGTTACATTTTAGTGGTAGACTGAAGGCAGATGAAGGACAGGAGGTGAAACCCCGTGCGAACCGTCCTCAGCCTCGCATTGCTCGTCACCGTCATGCTCACAGCATCCTGCAGTAGCCTCATACAGGTTGAGCCGGCCGATACCCATGCCATCAGCCCACGACCCTTGGGCGGTGAGGTATCCATCACACTCTATTTTCCCACCAACGACGGGGCCTGGCTGGAAACAGAGGAACGCACCGTAATGCAGACCGGCCAACCACTAGAGGATATCATTGCCCAAGAGTTTCTTCTGGGCCCGGTTCGTACCGATTGCACCAGCTTCTTTGACGAAGACTGGTCCCTTCAGGTCGATGTCATGGAACACATCGCCTATGTATCCTTGCCCCGGAAGGAAATGGAGAGCATGGGGCATCAGCACACACGCATCCAGTTACAGGCCCTGGTCAACAGTCTTACGGCCGTAGAAGGGATACACAGCGTGCAGTTTCTCATAAACGGAAAACAGCAAATGTCACTGAATGTTATCTCTATTGGAGAGCCCTGGCTACCTGCCTTTGAACGGGTAGCAAAGGAAGATTACCGGCCACTTCGAGATACCGATCCCCAAAAGGGAGAGTATTTCATCGAGGGAGAGATCTTGGAAGTCATTGCTGAGGAAAACGCGCTGCTCATTGAGCAGCACCTGGACTCCGGCTCGAGAGAAGCCGGACCGACCATCGTACTGGCCGATGATGTGATCATCCACTTGCAGGATGATGAGCATGAGGTGCGCCAGGAACTGGACATCGGCGACATCGCGGTGGGTGATGTGGTTGGTATCATCATGACCAATGACCACCAGGCTCGCGGGATCATCGTACACCGGTGGGCTCACTAGCGGTAGAAAGGTTCGTCATCACCGCTACCCGGTCAAGCCCAAAGCAAAAGAGGGCCATGTGGTCCTGGGCTCGCGCGGCATATGCGTCGGATAAAAGCTCGACCGACCGTTCTCCTGCCTTCTTGGACGGTAGATGACACGTGTGTTCGCAAGCCCCCTGACGGGGGCTTTCCCTTAACGTAGCATGAGCCGCATTGACCGGGCCATGGTCGCTGCCAAAAGCACTTTTACCACGTCAAAGACGAAAAACTGCAACGTGGCCACCATGGCCACATCCCATCGCCAACCCAAGATCAAAGACATCTGCAATGAGCCAAAGAAATACATAACAGGTATGGTGACCATCCCTGCCAAAATCCGTGCTTTGGTATCGGCTCCCAGGCGCCGGGTCAGGAGACTTACTGCTACAGCCGCCAGAGGCATGCTGAGGATGAACCCCCCCGTGGGCCCCAGTACAATCCCCGGTCCTCCGCGCAGACCGGCAAACACCGGAACTCCCACTAACCCGAGTACGATATAGGCAAGCATCGACATGAGCGCAGCGCGAGGCAAAAGAGCCATCCCGGCCAGAGCAACCCCCACCAGTTGAAAGGTAAACGGCACCTCCCCCAGAAACACACTCAGCTGTGCTCCGATTGCGGTCAAGGCGGTGATGATGGCGCCCAGGACCATTTCGCGACTATTCATGGCCGTGGGTCGCACCTGCCAATTCAGTCTTCCCCGTGGTTGTCCGCCCCTTCCGAGCGAGACGATCCAAAAAGGCTGGGGGCAGCTGCAAGAAATCCATGCCTGGCACCGTATTGCGCATCCAGAGCAATCCGGCAAACCACACTTCAAGAAACCAACCAAGGACGAAGGCACTAAGAACCGTCCCGAGTCCCACGGGCCCGCCCAAAAACCATCCGGTGGTCATCGCTCCCACTTCCAAGAGACCTCGCACAACTCCTACGCGCGAGCGAAAGCGCAGAGTAAGCCCCAGCATAAGTCCATCCCGAGGACCCGCCCCCAGGCCGGCACACATGTAAAGGCACATGCCCAGCGTAGTTAGGGCCAACCCACCAACCAAGAGCAACGCCTGCCAAAGCCGGTATGCGGGGATGGGCACAACGTTGGACCATAAGACCAGATCAATAGCGAGCCCTACCACTATCATGTTAAGCCAGGTACCCAGCCGTGGTTTGATGCCCAACACGTAAGCGGTTGCGATAATCAAGATGCCCACCGCTTGCGTTGCTTGCCCGACCGTCAAGGGCAGATGGTAAGAAAGACCCAGGTGAAGGACATTCCAACATGATACGCCCAATTCCGCATTCAAGGTCATGACGATGCCCAGCCCCATGGTGAGAAAGCCCATAAAAAGCAAGGCAAAGCGAAGGGGAAGACGCTGTCGGCCCCGGGCTTTGTCCTGGCTCATCGTCATGAGGCATTCCTCCTGTTCAAACTCATAAATCAACCATTCACAGGTTCGCTTTGATCGTGTGTAATACCTGCACAGAAGAGGACCAATGTGCCTTTCACAGGGGCCCTGTGCCCCCTCCGAACACCCTAGATGGGTACGCAAAAGAAACAAAGCATGACAGTAGCAAACGAAAATTCAGGGGAAAGATAAATTCTGCCAGCTGTCCGATGAGTACTTCTCATACGCACAGCTGACAGAACTCGCATGCACAAGGAGACCTCTTCTCTCAGGGGATCTAATCTCCCAGTTGCTTGAGCAAAGAACCGGCAATGACCAAGCGCATTACTTCTGATGTCCCTTCATATATTTCCGTAATCTTGGCATCACGCATGTAGCGTTCTACATCATATTCTTTCATGTAGCCATAGCCACCGAGAATCTGCACCGCACTCACAGTGTGTTTCATGGCCATAGTGGAGGCGAACAGCTTAGCCATGGCCACCTCTTGGCTGCAACGTTTGCCGGAGCCCCGTAGGTAGGCAGCGCGATACGTAAGCAAGCGGGCGGCTTCAATATCCGTTGCCATGTCGGATAGCATCCATTGAATGGCCTGCTGTTCGGCGATGGGTTTTCCAAACTGCTGGCGCTGCAGTGCATAGGCACCAGCCTTCTCCATAGCTGCCTGCGCAATGCCCACCGCCTGGGCGGCAATACCAATCCGCCCTGCATCCAGCGCCCCCAGCGCAATCTTGAAGCCATCGCCCTCTTTGCCCAGCAAGTTGCCTTTGGGCACTCGGCAATCCTCCAAAATAAGATCGGCGGTAGCCGAGGCGCGTATACCCATCTTATCTTCCAACACACCAATGGAAAAACCCGGGTAGGTGGCCTCCACCAGGAAAGCACTCAGACCCCGGCTCTTCTGACTCAGATCGGTACTGGCAATGACCAGATAGAGTTGGGCCTCTCCGGCATTGGTAATGAAGCATTTGCGCCCATTGAGGATGTAATCATCACCATCCAAAACCGCCGTGCTGGTTACCCCTGCGGCATCTGAACCCGCTCCTGGTTCTGTCAAGGCGAATGCACCCAGCCATTCACCGGTCATCTTGGGCAAGTAGCGTTCCTTAATCTCTTCGCTCCCATGATGCAGAATGGTCTCCGCCACCAAGCTGTTGTGAACCTCAAAAATCACCCCGGTGGAAGAACAGCCGCGAGATAACTCCTCCACGCACACAGTGTGGCTAATATGGTCTGCCTCAATTCCGCCATACTCTTCTGGAAGCATCATCCCCATATACCCTTGCGTTCCCAGGACGTTAATCACCTGGCTGGGAAACTCACCGCTGTGATCGCGTTCCCTCGCCTGGGGGGCAACTTCCTTGGCCACCAATTCTCGAATGGCTTTTCGTATGGCCTGTTGCTCTTCAGACAGTTCAAAATTCACGCAGTTAACCTCCTCTAGACGTAACCTTCGTTAGTCAACGCCAAACCTTTGTCTTCTCCATCGCTACCTGCGCCGAACGTGGCTCTTGGTGTATGCCACGATGGTCTCAAGGGGTGTACCGGGACCAAACACTCGGCTCACGCCCGCCTGTTCCAGCGCCGGCACGTCGGCTTTTGGTATAATGCCTCCTACCAGTACCAGCACATCGTCGGCTCCGTCTTGACGAAGCCCTTCGATGACGGCAGGAACCAGGCTGCCATGGGCTCCTGAAAGGATGCTCAATGCCACCACCGCCACGTCTTCATCGACAGCCATGCGAGCGATCTCTTCCGGCGTTCGATGCAGACCTGAATATATGACCTCCATGCCCGCATCCCTAAATGCCCGGGCTACGACCTTAGCCCCCCGGTCGTGACCGTCGAGACCAGGTTTTCCCACCAACACTCGTATTTTGCTCTCCACTTGCATCCCCTCTTCAAAAGCGGGCCGGTTCTCGGTACTCACCGAAGACTGACCGCAACGTTCCCATGATCTCCCCGAGCGTCGCGAAGGAACGCACAGCATCCAGAATCACCGGCATGAGATTTGCGTCACTCTGAGCACATTCCTTTAGGTCTTCCAGCATGCGCCTGACCTCTTGGCCATCACGCTCGGAGCGAACCCTTTCCAGGCGTTTCCACTGTTGACGTACACTTTCCTGTCCTACACTCAAAAGGGGAATCTCCACATTCTCTTCCATCTGATAGCGGTTGACTCCCACCACTACATATTCATCTTTGTCCACGCGGTTTTGGTAATGGTAGGAAGCGTCCGCAATCTCCTGCTGGAAGAAACCCTTCTCAATGGCCGAAACTACGCCCCCCAAACGATCAATCTTGTCGAAATACTCCTGGGCCAACCGTTCCATTTCATCGGTCAGTGCCTCAACCAGATAAGAACCTCCCAAGGGGTCAGCCGCCTGGGCCACACCACTCTCCTCGGCCAAAATTTGCTGTGTACGGAGGGCAATGGTGACTGCCTTCTCTCCAGGAAGAGCCCACGCCTCGTCCATGGAATTGGTGTGCAAGGACTGGGTTCCTCCCAAGACCGCAGCTAAAGCCTGGACGGTGGTGCGGACAATGTTGTTTTCCGGCTGCTGTGCCGTGAGAGAACAACCCGCCGTCTGCGTGTGGAAGCGAAGTCGCCAGGAACGGGGATCTTTGGCACCATATTTCTCTTTCATCACGCGGGCCCATATGCGACGGGCCGCACGATACTTAGCGACCTCTTCAAACAAATCGTTATGGGCATTGAAAAAGAATGACAGGCGCGGAGCAAAGTCATCCACTGCCAGTCCTCTAGCTATACCCGCTTCTACGTAGGCCATGCCGTCAGCAAGTGTGAAAGCCAACTCTTGAACAGCTGTGGAGCCGGCCTCACGAATGTGATAGCCGCTGATGCTTATAGTATTCCACCTGGGAACCTCCTTGGCACAGTAAGACAGAATGTCGGTGATGATGCGCAGTGAAGGTTCTGGTGGAAAGATGTACGAGTTCTGGGCAATATACTCTTTGAGGATGTCGTTTTGGATCGTACCGGCGAGACGCTGTGACGCGACTCCCTGTTTCTCGCCCACAGCAATGTACATGGCTAAGAGCACTGCGGCCGGTGCGTTGATGGTCATGGAGGTGCTGACTTCGTCCAACGGGATCTGAGAAAAGAGTATCTCCATATCAGCCAGTGAATCGATGGCTACTCCCAGGAGTCCTACCTCGGAGCGAGCCTTGGGATGGTCCGAATCGTAACCCATGATGGTGGGCATGTCAAACGCTACACTCAAACCCGTTTGACCCTGCTTCAGTAGATAACGATAGCGCTCATTGGACTCCTGTGCTGTGGCAAATCCGGAAAACTGCCGCATGGTCCAACGACGCCCCCGGTACATATCCCGATGGATCCCACGAGTAAATGGATAGTTTCCTGGATCTGCCAGGTCCCTTGCATAGTCCAGCTGCCGTGTATCGTCCGGCCGGTAGCAGTTCTTGATGGGAATACCCGATAGTGTCAAATACCGCTCATCCACGCCTGCAAGCCACCCCCATAAGCAAAAATGTCACAGTTTCAGAGAAACCAGAACGCTGAGGCTCTTGATACGACAGCAAGGCAGAGATGATACGGCTTGTTCTGGTAGTGTAATCTTCTGGCAAAAGCGTCCGTTGTCCTGCCCGAACGGAACGCATTTAGGGGCATGCTCATGCAACATAGCTTCACATGTCAGCCCTTTTCCATGAAGGCACCCAACGAGAAGCCGGAGTCTTGGACCCCGGCTTCTCCGTAAGCATTGACGAGGGTTTTCTATGACCTCGTCAAGGTGGAATCAAACCCGAAATTGGTTGACCACCTCTTGCAGCTTTCGAGCTACCTCGGCCAGGTTCTCAGTCATGGTAATCATCTCTTCGACCGACCCATGCTGTTCTTCCGAAGCGGCCGATACTTCTTCTGCGGTGGCCGCCGTCTCCTCGCTAGCCGAGGCAATGGAGGTGATGTGCCGTGTCATCTTCTCGCTCTGCTCACTCATGTCCGTAGTGGCTTTGCGGTTGCTTTCCACCACACCGGCGATGTTCTCAATGCCCCGGATGGTTACATCATAGGTCTTGCGCAACGCATCCGATGCCTGCGTGAGTTTGACCATCTCGCCTTGGGTTTGATCGACCTGCGTGGTAATATCATTGAGCACCTGTTGTCCGGATCCGGCCAGTTGCACCCCGTTTGTGATTTCAGACGCACCGAACTCGATGCCCCGTACGGCTTCTTCGATGTCCCGGTTGATGCTCTTGATTAAGTCAGCAATGTCACGGGTGGAACGAGCCGAATTCTCAGCCAGTGTTCTCACTTCATCGGCCACCACGGCAAAGCCGCGTCCATGCACTCCGGCCCGGGCCGCCTCAATGGCTGCATTCAGAGCAAGCAAGTTGGTCTGTTCAGCAATGCTGCCGATGGCCTGGACGATGCCGCTGATTTCTTCGGAGCGCTGCCCCAGTTGACGTACAGTAGTCGCTACTTGGGAGAAGGTGTTCTGAATGAGATCCATGCCATCGGCAATCTTGCCGACGGACTCGTGACCGCTGGTCGCGGCCTGGGCCGTGCCGTTGAGGAGCTCCTCGGTACTCTTGATGGCCAGTAACGCTTCATCCAAGCGCTGAGACATGTCAACAACTGCTTCCAGAACCTCGCCCGATGCGCGACTCTGCGCATCCACACCGCCCAAGAGGCCCTCTACTGTCTGGTTGAATGCATCCACTCCTTGGCTAACCTCACCGGTTAGCCGACCCTGGTCGGACGCATTTGCGGCCACTTCAGCTACAGCCGTAGCCACTTGACTGGATGACTCTCCCATCTGCTGTGAGGACTCGGCCAGGGAACTACTGGCAGTGGCCACTTCTTGCGACACACTGGAGACGTTCAGAATGGTATCCCTCAGTTTGGCAACGAAGAGGTTGAACCAGCGTGCCACATCACCCACTTCATCCGCAGCCTCAACCTCCAGCGTTCGTGTAAGGTCTCCTTCACCTTGGGCAATATCCTGCAACATGGTGGCAGTGGCAACGAGCGGACGAGATAGTGTCGTGCTGAACACCCAGCCAACCATGATGATAAGCAACACCGCAATGCAAATGACAGCCATAATCGTATGGCGCATTCTGGCTACGCTGGCCAATACCTCAGCCGCGGAGAACTCAATAATGAGTCCGGCGTGCCCATCACCGAAGGGGACCACCGTCATACTCCCCAGCACCTGATTGTTGTCATAGTCCCGGTATTCTCTACGGGCGTTGAATTCACGATCTCCCTGGACGATAGCGGATTCCAAGAGCTCAAAGGCACGGGTCTCAATGCGCTCTGTGAGAACAGCATCCTCGATTAAAGTACCCAGGCGTGTGTTGGTCAGGAGCACCCCGTCTTCCCGGATCAAGTAGGCATTTCCGGATTCACCCAACCGTTGCAGTCCGGTCTGCACGGCCCGTTCCAGGTGGGAAACACCGGTCACGAAGTTCATCGTTCCCACTACCGCACCTCTATCCCCTCCGCTAAACACCGGAGTGGATATGACGATGCAATTTTCCTCGATAGCATCCGAGTAGAATAGATCAGAGAAATTCACCCGTCCGGCCAGTGAATCCTGGACATACTGGTGGCCGGACAAATCCTGATGGGCTATGCGCTCATCACTGGCTACCACCACCCGCCCCCACGGGTCTGTGATAAAGAAGGTGCTGTAGTTGTCGTACTCGTTCACCACTGCCTGGGATATTCTGTCAAGCATAGGCAGTCGTTCACGCCAGATGGAGGAGTCCTGGTCCCCTCCGGCTGCGTAGAGCACCAGCAGACTCTGATAGATATCGCTGGTAAGAGACAAGACCACCGCATCGCTTCGCAATTGAGAAAACCACCCATCCACCTCACGCTCTACCATATCAATGAAAAGATCACTGGTTGCATCGATTTGCTGTCGTATGGCGCCCTGGCTGCTCACGTAAGTAAATATCCCCAACACCAGCACAGGCACAAGGCCAATCAGCAGCATAATGGCCAAAAGTTTGCTCCGTATGCGTAGCTTGTACAGCTCACGCAACATGCTTTATCCCCCTTGTCTGGAAGACCACTCTACGTCCGCTCACGCGTTCTTCCCCCCTGTTTGGCACATGCAATTTGCTGGTGGGCCCATCATCCGGCGGCAGTTAAACCCGCTGGGGTCTTCTAGTCACGAGGACCCGAGATAATGCTGGCCACCTCCAAGAGATATATGGGTAGGCTGCCTTCGTTGACCACTCCCTCGAGATAGTGACGAAGCACCTGGGTGGGAGGATCGCTACACGATGCAACGCTCCCATCGTCTATGAACTTGACAGCCTCAACTTGGTCAACAATCAGTCCCACTTCCCAACCATCAAAGTCCAATACCAGGATGCGTTCATTGGAGTCTTGCCTTCGACAGCGGCCCAAACGCCGGGGAAGGTTAATGACAGGTATCACATGTCCCCTGAGGTCAATCACTCCTTCCACATCATCGGGTGCATTGGGGGTTTGCTGGATCTTCTGCATTACGATGATCTCGCGCACCCAGTCAATGTCAAAGGCATAGAATTCATCTCCCACAGTGAAGACCACAACCTGACGCTTGACCTCTTGCATAAGGGTTACCTCCTGTCCCCGGGTAACGTGCGTTCGGACACTCTCATGCAGAGGATCCAAATCCGCCTGAAACGAAGTCGCCGCACATGCTGACGGTCGACTTCACTCACTTTAGCGCACACACGCTCACAAACATAATTATCGACATTTTTTTCAAATTACTTAATAATAAACTGTCGATTAGTGTAAACTAAGAAAACTGGCTTTCGCCCGTAGTGTACACAGCATACCGGCACCACTGGCTGGTGGTGCCGGTACCAGCAATGATCTATTTCTTTGTGACCTTGGTTCCGTCTGGTGTGTCGGTCACGTCATAACCCAAGGCGTGCAGCTGGTCGCGGATGCGATCCGCCTGCGACCACTCCTTATTGGCCCGTGCCCGGTCTCGCTCCTTCACCATCTCCTCGATGTCAGAAGGCATCACTTCTTCTTTTCTTTCATACGCTCCACTCATGGCGGCCTTCAGGTCCAACCCCAAAACCTCATCGAACTCCAACAGCATCTGCCGTGCTGTAGCTGGCGTCAC
>SLSY01000234.1 GCA_007130145.1 Bacillota bacterium | reverse complement strand
GTCGCATTGCCCGAAGGCGAAGAGTGTAGCGTGGAACCCATGCCCGAACTGGTTAAGCAGACATCGCCCTGGGGAGCATACTATGGTGGGAACGTGCTAGCTCGCGACCTACAGGGGCGGGTGGTCCTCAACGACGATAACTTCAAGCAGGTCACGCGAGGCTGGTTGGAGATGATGGCTGTCCACGAATGCTATCCGGGACACCACACCCACCGGGTCAAGACCGCCGCATCACACCTGCCCATGACCTTCAAGTGCGACTACTTGGCCTCAGCCGTTATTACCGAGGGAATAGCCCATCGCTCAGAAACCCTCTTGAAAGATATCTTTCCCGAAGCAGCCTATCCCCTGTTTGTGCAATACCGCCGGGTGCACACCACCGCACGGATAAAAGTTGATATTGATCTTTTCATCAACCAGAAGCCTCTCGAACAAGTCTACAGCATCTACTGTCGTGAAATGGGTCTGGATGAGAAAACGGCACGGGCCCAGGCCCGGGCTCACCTGCTCCTTCCCGGAGCTCATGTGACCTATTACTCGGGCATGCAAAAGCTTCAGGAGTTGCAATGCCAGCTGGGCTGGGACGATCGCCACTTCACCGAAGCCATCTTCAGCCATGGATTCATCAGTGCCGGCACTCTTGGCGCCCTGCTACAGCTGGATGAGGAGGAGCGAGCTCAGCTCAAGTCCTTTAGCGGTTGACCCATCATCACCTACCTCATGGCTCATAGAGAGGCTCGGGGACCAGTACGGCCACGGGGAGCTCTGCGAACAGTTCTTGCGCACATACAGACTCATCGGATGCCATGGACCGACCGCTGAACAGTTCGCACCAGCGATGACTGCCCCCGGCAGGGGTGCATACTCGTCGTTGGCCCAAGCCGACGGTTTGGGTGTGCCATAGGCATTCTTCGGCCTCAGGATGACGGGCGGCTGTATGCAGCAATGCCGCGACCACCACCGTCTTTTGGTCCAGGCGACGGGCAAACGCGCAGATGGGCGCCTGCTCTTCGCCGGTGATAGCCAGGGGGAGATACGCACCCCGGGCAAATAGTTCTGGCAGGCGACGCCTGAGCTGGAGAAGCGACCAGATCACGTACATCTTGATGCGCCCATCCCTCCACGTTGCACAGAGTCTTCTAGTCGAATCCAGCCGGTCGCGTGTGACCTCGTCGTGGAGCTGGCGGAGGGTCCTCTCCCGCGAGGCAAAGTCCACCGGGCGACGGTTATCAGGATCGACAAGGCTAAAATCCCAAAACTCATTGCCCTGGTAGATATCAGGGACACCCGGCACTGTCATCTTCAACGTCGTCTGCACCAGAGAATTGAGAGCACCATGATAGGCTATTTTCGCTTGATAGGGCAAAAAGAGAGCCAAGAAGGCCTCATCGTTCAAGATGCAGCCCACAAATCCCCGTAGTGCACGTTCATAGGCTTCATTGACCGCACTCCAGCTCGTGTGCTCTTTGGCTTCCCGGGCTGCTTTCTCAAAGTATCTAGAGAGGCGTTCTTCTACGTCGAGCACCTCCTCTGAGCGCAGTGGCCACACACCCAGCAGCGTCTGGTAGATAAAGATCTCCATCTTCTGGTCAGGAATCCTGTACCGGCCCGTGTGAGTTCTATAGCGACGGTTGATCCCAGACCAGCTGCGGCAATGGACAATGAAAGAATCGGACCAATGCGAGAGCACCTGCAGCCGCGCCCGTATATCTTCACTACGTTTGGTATCGTGGGTCGAAGTGGTGTTGAAGGTCAAAGGCGAGCGCACGAGCATGTGCCGGTGGAACTCGTCCGCGCTCAGTGGGTGCATCTCCGGGTTACCACCCACTTCGCAAAGCCATGACAAAGGACAGTATCGGTACAAAGCGGTATCCTCGTAGCCCTTCGCCATCACCGCCGCGGTCCATTGCTGCCACTTGCCCACCCATTCTCGCACCCGGTGCCTTGGCCTGACGTTCTTGGTGAGCACCTGTTCCAGCAATCGAAGGCCCCGCCAGCAGTGAGCTTCGCTGGCGCGAGCTTGCGAAAAAGCCTTATCTAGCACCTGCAGTTGGTCGCCGGTGAGGGGAAACTGGCCCAAATAGGTTCTGTACACTCCCAGTGAGGCACTGAGCGCTGCGAGCGCTTCGCCGATTTGGTGCCAGCTGATATCATAGGCAGCCTTGTCATGAGCCAATCGCTGTGCCAGATCGTACGCCAACATCATCCATTGTCCGCGAAACGATTCGCCAATGACCTCACGCTTGCAACCATAGACCACCGCGCTGAAGTCGAGAGGGCTGCTCTGTTCTCTTCCATATTCTTCTAGCAGTCTCTTTCCCCCTTTGCCCAGCATGGTCCCCTCAACCATGCGGATGAAGTCATAGCCGGTTGTGCCCTGAACCGGCCAGTCCGCGGGCAGCGACTCTTTAGCAGCCAATATTTTCTCCACGACGATGTAGCAGTCATCACCCAGGAGCCGCCGGAGGCGGCGCAAGTACTCACCGGGATCATACAATCCATCCACGTGATCTACGCGTACTCCCTGCACCATGCCCTTAGCAACCAGGCGATTGATGAAGGCATGTGTGCTGAGGAAGACGCGCCGATCCTCGATTCGCACCCCCACCAGCTCCGTGATGTCGAAGAAACGACGGTAGTTGATCTCGTCGTTGGCCATGCTCCAGTGCGACAACTGGTAGGATTGTGCCTCTAACAACGTGGCCAGATAGTCCGGATCTTGACTTGCTTGGCCCCTTGCTCTCTCATCCATCACGAGCTCCGGCGGGTATGTATGGGGATGGAGGGGAAAGTGGACCGAACCATAGGTCACCACCAGCTGACCGCCCTCCACGTCGAGTCTTAACTCACCGCCAGTCAGGCAGTTCTCGAAGGAGTCTCCCAGTACCGGCAGGAGAATTCGTCCCTGAAGACGTCGGTGGGCCGAGTGGTGCCAGCCGATATCAAAATAGTGAGCGTAGCGGGATGTCTCTCCATAGGCGAGAACATGATACCACCACGGATTATCGGAGGTCGCCGCCATATGATTGGGAACGATGTCGAGAATCAACCCCAGTCCACATGTTTTCAGTGTCTCGTGCAAGGCGCGAAACCCAGACCATCCGCCCAAGTCATCATCGATGCGGGTGGGATCGACTACGTCGTAGCCATGTTCGCTACCGGACCTGGCACCAAAGACCGGCGCAACGTAAAGATGACTGATCCCTAGCATCTCCATGTAGGGTACCAGCTGCTGTGCCTCCTCAAACCCAAGCTGTGGTCGCATTTGCAGCCGGTAGACCCCGCTTGGAACCGAACGGGCCATGTCACACCCCACTTTCAATGTTGAGAGCCTCTCCCAGAGTCAAGAAAGCCTCCTTCCACTGGGCGGCAGACTCACCGCCCTTGTGCTTTGCCTCGGGATAGAGGCCATGCAACAGGTCGTAGAAGAGATTCTGGGCCACCCCCAGTTTCACCGGGAAGGGGAGCCACTCCCCTAGCTGAACCGCGGCGCTCAGGTCCAGTATGTGTTCGACGTTTTCCGGCTCATTCTCCCACCTGTCCACCATGGCCTCCATGCTTCGTTCCAGCTGATAGTCAATGGCGGAGCGGTCCAACCGCACATCCCAATGCTTCACCTCGTCGAGAACGCGCTTGACATGCTCAAGGTCAAGAGGCGGAGGACTCGCCAGTGCTCTAATGAGATCGGCGTTGAGAACAAATTCCACGGCCGTGCGCAGAGGTTCGGGTTGGGGTACATCCAAGTGCTTGATAAAGTGCATCAAAGGCGCATGACGCTCGTAGATGCGCCGGTAATTCAATTCAATGTCAGCCATGGTATCATCGATGATTAGGTTGAGGATCTTTCTTTGCTCATCGCGAAAGAGGGTTTTCAGAGAGTAGGTCGCGTGAGAGAAGTGGTTGCTCAAGAGGCGACTGACCTCGAGCAAGTCTGCACGTTGAAAGGCATGGGTCAAATTCTCCTCCAACTCCTCATGCTCCTCACGTTTGTGGAGCCTGACGCCGCTTTGCAGGTCGTGGTTTCCTAGATGTAGCACAGCGTAACTGAGCGGCAACGCCTCCTGGGTGATCTGTGAGGCCAGATGAGCCCAGCCTATCACCATTCGCACCCTACCTGCCGTCATCTCCTTGCGGCTTTGGCTTTCCACCCGGTAACAGAATATCGTATCTTCTCTTTCATACTTTGTAAAAAGGGAGCTGAGTGCATAATGCGCACCCACTTTGGGCAAGTCCACCATGGCGGGGCGCACAAACTTGCGGTAGGTAACGGCTCCGTTGTCGTGTTCGGGTATGTTGCTCTCGGCTTTTTGTAAGCGCAAAAGAAATTCGGGTTCGATGGGTACAGTAAACAGTTCCTGAGCCAGTTGTACAACCCGACCAGCATACTGTAGAATCTGCACGGTCTCGATGCCGGAGATGTCATCAAAAAACCATCCATCACTAGAATACATCAGCAAAGAGTGCCGCATCATCTCCATGAGTTTCAAAGCACGGACCTGTTGGGAGGGACAAAGCGCGCGTTGTGCATGGCGCCGGAAAAAATCAGCTACGTTTTCTTCAGAACGGTCCAACAAGATGGAGATGTAGTCATCTTGCGCGGCCTGCGCATCCTCAAATATCTGGTGGCCTGCTGGGAGAAATCGTTCATTAACCTCATCACGCAACCAATCTAACGCCTTTCGCAGGGGCTGACGCCAACGCTGATGCCAGTGGGGATGCAAACCACTGTGGCAACCGCAATCTTCTTTCCAGCGACCGATGCCATGAGCGCAGCTCCATGCCGTATTCTCCCATATCTCCACTTCATAGGCAGGCGGATGATTCTCCAGAAATTCCCCGTAATTGGTGATTTGAGCGCGCTGATGCTCTTCGATGTAGTCCAGCGCATAGGCCAGAGCCATCTCACCGCGGGAATGATGGTGACCGTAGGTTTCTCCATCGGTGGCGATGTGTACCAATTGGGAGCGGTTCCTATCATCTGAGAATCCTTCGACCAAACGTTCGGCAAAGGCACGACCGTCGTGAAGAAGTCTCCCAAAGGACACCGCATGTGAGATAGGACCGTCGTAAAAGAACAGGTTGATGCTCCTGCCCGAGGGCAGCTCGGCCCGATAGGCCATGGACGGGTCAATACCGCGACTGCTCACCCTCTGCCAGTCCTTGGTCTCCAAGCGACGGAAGCGCCGTGCCTGATGGGGTGCCAGAATGGTGAAACTGATGCCGTGTTCCGCTAGCACTTCCAGAGTTGGGATGTCCACGGCTGTCTCTGCCAACCACATCCCCTCGGGATGGCGCCCAAAGCGGTGGCGAAAATCACGGATGCCCCAACGGACCTGAATGTGCTTATCGTGCTCATGGGCCAAGGGCATGATGATATGATTGTAGACTTGGGCTAGCGCCGAACCGTGGCCGGAGAAGCGCTTTTGGCTCTCAACATCGCCGGCAAGAATCGCCTGATAAACGCCGTGTTCATTGTGTTCCATCCAATGCAGCAAGGATGGTCCGAAGTTGAAACTAATGCGCGAGTAGTTGCTAACGATCTTCTTGATGCGTCCCCTGTCATTGAGGATACGCGCCACTGCGTTGGGAGCATAACACTCGGCGGTGATGCGTTCGTTCCAGTCATGATAGGGACGAGCCGAGTCCTGGAGTTCGATGGCCTCCAGCCAGGGGTTTTCTCGTGGTGGTTGATAAAAGTGGCTGTGCAAACACATGTATCTATGCAGGGTCTGTCCCTCCCATCTTCTCGTAAAGCTGCAAAGAGTAACCCTCTACCCGTTCACTGTCAAAAACGAATCTGTCTCCCTTCTTGCCTGGCGGAAGGGGCCATGAATCATTGGACGTATCCAGGCGTTTTTGCCATCGGCCCGGGGGAAAGGTAACTGCCAAGCGCTCAGGGACATAGTTTAGTATCAGGAAGAAATCCTGTTCATCGCGGCGAAAACGGAGCCATATATGCATTTGGGGATCACCGCCTACACTCACCTGTGCGCGCAAGGGGCGCAGGTAGGATCGCCATGCCACAAGACTCCGGTAGAGCTGCAAGCACTTGGATTGGTCTCTTTCTTTGTGCCCGTGGGGTAACCTGAGGCATGAGCGCCTAAACGTCTCCGTCGCCTGAGGATCAGGTGTATCCCCCGGCCAGGAGAAGTCAGAAAACTCCCTTTGGCGGCCTTGCCGCACCCTCTCGATCAGTTCATCATCACTGTGACTGGTAAAGTAAAGAAAAGGTGCCTTCTCGCCATATTCCTCACCCATAAAGAGCAAGGGTACAAAAGGGGACAGCAATACCGCTCCTGCTGCCAAATAGTACTTTTCCTGCGAGACCAGCTCCGCCAACCGCTCCCCCTGTTGCCGGTTTCCCACTTGATCGTGATTTTGAGAAAAGACCACTAAGCGCCGGCAAAGATCCGGTCCCAGGGGTGCGCCATGACGTCGTTGGCGGTAAGGGGAATACTGACCACTATATACATATCCGCAGTCCAGGGCCTGTCTTATGTGTTCAATCTGGCCAAAATCACGGTAATACCCATCGCTTTCACCGGTCAGCACCGCGTGAAGCGCATGGTGGAAGTCATCGTTCCACTGTCCATCCATGCCCAGTCCTTGGTCGCTGGCAGGTAAAAGCACCCGGGGATCGTTGAGATCGCTTTCGGCGATGACCCATACGCGACGACGATTGGTGTGCGCCACACACCTGACCTCTTTTGTCAACTCCTGCAAGAACGGAACAGCGGACTGGTCAAAGACGCCGTGAATGGCATCCAACCGCAGACCATCGACATGGAAGTCGCGCACCCAGTGTATGGCATTATTGACAAAATAGCGTCTCACCTCGTCGCTGTGAGGTCCATCGAAGTTCAGAGCCCGGCCCCAAGGGCCACAATATTTGTCGCTGAAATACGGGCCGTATTGCGGCAAGACATTCCCTTCCGGGCCCAAATGGTTGTATACCACATCCAAAAAAATGGCCAGCCCCTGCTCATGACAAGCATTAACCAGGCGTTGCAAGGCGGCGGGCCCACCATAGGAATCTTGCACGGCATAAGGAAACACCCCATCATAGCCCCAGTTGCGAGTCCCTGCAAACTGCGCCACCGGCATCAGTTGTATAGCGGTGATGCCCAATGAAGAAAGATAGGGCAGCTGGCTGATGATCGCGTCCAGGGTACCTTCGGGCGTAAAGGTTCCTACATGCAACTGATAGATAATAAGGTCCTCCCAGTCAATCCCCGACCATTCATGGTCCTGCCAACAGAAGCGTCTCGTGTCAACAACAGCAGAAGGCCCATGCACCCCGTAGGGCTGGTGCAGACTGGTTGGATCAGGCAGCTGCCTCGCACCATCCACGCGATAGGTGTAAAGGTCTTGTGGCCTCACTCCTTCGATCTCCAAGAGAAAATGACCTTTCTTCTCCTCTCGCATGGGGAAGAAGCTGTCCTCATCAATGAGATGCACCTCGACCGACTTATGGTGCGGAGCCCAGACGGAGAAGCGGCAGTGCCCCTCACCGAGATAATGCGCTCCCTCTCTTGTCCCAAACAATCCTTGTCCTCCTCATGCCACAGGAACTGCCTTAGTGTAACCCAAAGACGAGCCAAACTTGCCATCGATGTTTGGCGCAAACCTTCGCCGGGCACAATGAGAAAGAAGATGACAAGCGAGGAGGACTCGACGTGAATCATCAGGGATTTAGGACACTGACCATCGACGATTACACACCGTACATCGGCCAGGAGGCAGTAGAGCGCATCCGCGCTAAGGGGGAGGCCTTGCGCCACCATCATGTGGTCCATGTCAGCTCCACCTACTACGGAGGTGGCGTCGCCGAGTTGCTATCATCCATGACATTGCTGATGAACTCTTTGGGGATTCGCACGGGATGGCGAATCATCTTTGGCCCCCCCGACTTCTTTGGTATCACCAAGAAGATGCATAACGCTCTGCAGGGCGGAGACATCAACCTCAGTGAGCTCAAGAAGGACATCTACGAAGAGGTGGTCTACGAAAACTCCATTCGCAATCACCTGTCTCACGATATCGTCATCATTCATGATCCGCAACCACTGCCCCTCATCGGTCACTATGAGAAAAAGGGGCCGTGGTTCTGGCGCTGCCACATTGATTTGAGCGAGCCCGATCCTGCCCTGTGGAACTACTTGCGCCCGTTTGTCGAGCAATATGATGCGGTGATCGTCAGCATGAGCGAGTATGCTCAAGCGCTGGAGGTGCCTCAGCATTTCTTCATGCCGGCCATCGATCCGTTCTCCATCAAAAACTATGACATGACCCCATCTGAGGTGAATGAGCGTTTAGAACGCCACGGCATACCCACAGATCTGCCCATCATCGCACAGGTGTCACGTTTCGACCTCTGGAAGGACCCGGTGGGAGTCATAAAGGCTTTCGAGATTGCCCGCAAGGAAGTGGACTGTACTCTTGTACTGCTGGGCAGTCCCGCCACCGACGATCCAGAAGGACAGGAGATCTACGAGTCACTCTTGGGCTATGAGGATGAGCGCATCCTCATCAGGTCTGTCAGTGATTCTGCTCTGGTCAATGCCTTGCAACGCAAATCACAAGTGATCTTGCAAAAATCCTTGCGCGAGGGCTTTGGCCTGACGGTGACAGAAGCCATGTGGAAAGGGGTTCCTGTCATTGGAGGGAACGCGGGCGGCATACCCGCCCAGATCCAGGATGGAGTGAATGGATTCTTGGTATCATCCAGCGAGGAGGCAGCAGAGCGCCTTATCACCTTGCTCAAGGATGGCCCCTTGCGAACACGCATCGGGCGCGCGGCCCGTCTTTCCGTTCAGGAGAACTTCCTCATGGTGCGCTTGCTCGAGCAGTATTTGGATCTGTTCTCCTCCTACATGGTGGGGAAACACCGGTAGACTGGCGGTTCATTGCCAACATGGTGCGGTAGTGAAAACGGAACGGACCGGAGCAAATGACTCTCCCGCCGCATGGTTACCGGTCACACGAATCCAGGTTCTTAGCGAGTGGCCTACGCCCTCGAGATGAAGGAGTAAGACGGGCTGGGACAAGCTCGGCTCCCAAACGACATCGTCTCTCACGACCACCACGGCTACCTGACCCGCCATAATCTGCCCCGTTTTTATCGGGACATCGCAGCTGGCCAGCCCCCGTAAAAGCCAAAATGTAGCATCATCGCCGGTCCGATTGGTAATCTCCAAAGCCACCAGGGCCCCTTCGTATGGCTCAGGGGAAACCTCAACCGAGAAGTTCCTCCACGCAGACGGCCACAGGACCACATGCTGTGTCGCTTGCTCCCATCTCACGTACGCCCCCATCAGAGTCGTGACCAATATGCCCGCCCAGCACAGGAGCAAAAAGACCCCAATACGGCCAAACCCACTGCGAAAGAGCACCACCGCACCCACCCCTTTTCCATATATTTACATTCGGGGTAGG
>SLSY01000187.1 GCA_007130145.1 Bacillota bacterium | reverse complement strand
GCAGACCGTAAGCATACGGAAGGATAAACAGTGCAGCCAAAAGACCTAGAAGAGCCAAGACCCCAATGATTCGGAACTGGACTTTCATTCTATTACTTCCTCCTCGATCGTCGTGCGTTGTTCCAAGGAACCCTGGGATTCGACCCTGCTTCGATAGATGCTGTTACTTGAGATGCTGTTCGGAAGAAACTATCCTTTCGCTCCATGTGGGTCGACCTTGATCGCTTTTATCGGTGGACAAGCCTATCCTATATGAACTGGCCTAGAAGCATGAGGGTGGTGAATATCACTACATCCTGCATGAAGTGTATGATCCACGGAGCCAGCAGACCACCGGTCTCGTACATGCTCCGGGTCATATACCACCCAAGCACTGCGCTCATTAGGACGCCCACGACGCCGCTGGGTGCTCCATAAAAGTGAGCCATGCCGAAGAAGGCGGCTGCTACCAGCAGCACTTGCTCCTTCGGTAACAGGTTGCAAAGAGGAGCCAGGATGGCGTTGCGAAACATGAAGCCCTCGCTCAGCGAATTCACCAGAGCCAAAAGCAAGATCACGGGCAGATAGTCAGGTAGCTCCCCTAAACGCTCGGGCCGAGCGAACCCAGTCACGGTTAACAGGGTCAACAATAAGGTGCCGCCGGATATGGCAAAGGCCGATAGTACGGCAAGGCGACGCCAGGTGATGGAGTCAGCTCCTATTCTTAGCCAGTTTATCGGCTCTGCCTTGACGGACAGATTACCAAATACCAGGTAGGCCCGGCGGCGGGATCTGAATAGGTACAACAGCAGGGCGACTAGAGGAAGAGTGCTGCAAAACTTTAGCAAAACCGCGCTTCCAAAATACCCGGCAAAGGTTTGGGAGTCAAACAGGCCTCGCCAGGTGGCGGTTTGCCCTGCGTAGGCAGCTCCGTGCGAAAATACAAGCATAGCCAGAAGTATGGCGGCATAACGGGCCAGTCCTGGACGATTGGTGCCAATGTACCAGAGACTTGCTGCTAACAAGACCGCCACCTTACCCACCGTCAACCAGACCGGGACTAGGCCAAGGACTTCTCTGGCAATGACGTCGGGCAGAATGGATGCAAGGGCGGTCAATGTGATCACATGGGCAAGCACAAAGATCAACCCCCTCTTGTTCAGCATGCAAAGCCGATTCGCGACCGATATAGAGATGTCCTGCTCCTCGTACTTTAAACTCTGATGGTATCCCTCCACCATGCCGCTACTCTGCGGATGATGGGCACGAGCTTGGATGTGGTGAAAGCGAAGCTCCGCCTCTTTCACCCACTGACGGAAGTGCTTGCTGGCGAACTGGGGACCGTTATCACTGACCCGTACCACCTCTGGCAGAGAAGCGCCGGACAGTCGTTCGGCTTCCTTCACGGCTTGTTCTCACGCCTCAATAACGTCTTGCGTCGTGGGTGGGACTGATCACGCTGGCCAGAGGAAAATGCGTCGTGTAGTCCACCACGTTGGTTACGTATTCTATCCATAGGCGTCCAGGTCCACCCAGGTCATACCTCCCTGCCCCAAGCGGTTGGTTTCCCGCGCAGGGGTGAAATACTTCCGCAAATCACGGCACCCTGTCACTGGATGCTCCCAGGTTGACTAACCTTTCATTAGATTTTTGGCAAGACGTCCCCCGGAAGCGATGCGGGAAAAGCGTTCGCTGGCCGTGATATGAGTCAAGGGATCGGAAGGGGAGATGGCTTCTGCGATAAGCTCCCGGTTATCCTTTTCATAGCGGGGACCGTACACCTTCTTGCCCGTGTACCAGTAGATGCTGAGGAAAGATAGGGAGGCATCAGGAGCGATGTTGACCTCAGTCCTGCCGATCTTGAAGTCCCCCACGGGATAAACCAAAGCCTCGGCGGTGAGCACGAGAAGTCCATCGAGTTTCAAATCATCGAGGCATTCGACCGGGTCATCAATGTGGGTTTGCCCGCTGCATCTGTATAGTGAAGCCAAGCGCGCATTCCTGGAGGAACAACAGATTGAAGCCTTCATCCCGCCCGATAAGGTGAAGCCCCGTCACTGGCAAAGCCAACATGCCGTGCGCGGTCGGATTCCCCAGAGTGCCACGCCCAAGAAGCGGATGCGACGGAAACTCGTGACCAAGTTGGGCCGGGCCACTTATTTGAAGCGGCAGACGACCGTGGAACCCACCAGCGGCCATTTGAAAGAACCCATGGGTATTCGGCCACTCCTGCTGCGGGGCTTGAGCAAAGCACGCTCGGAATGGTTGTTCGCTTGTGCGGTTTACAATCTGAAGAAGGTCAGCTGGGCGAGGGGTACCCCCCAAATGGCTCCCACCTAAGGAGAAAGAGACCAGAGAGCGATCGCGAATCACCTCAACCAGACCTTCTACACCCTATTTGCATATCAAAGACCCAGATCCGGTCGAACACTACTCTCTTTCAAAAGAATGACTAACACGGGCTGCTAAATTTCCTGGCGGGAGAAGGCCCAGCTACCTACGGCAACCAGGACCAAAGCGAGGGCCAACGTGATGGCCAGCGCCGGGGCGGCCTCTCCCAGCGACATCTGGCCGGTCATGAGCCGGTTCGTCATCCCGCCCAACGCACCCGGTGAGTAACGAGCCGCCAGCCGGTGCAGGCTGGGCAGGATGGAAACGACGAAAAAGCCCGCCACTGCCAGGCCTCCCGCAGCTGGCCCACTCTGCACCAAACAGCTGGCGCACAGGGTGAGAGCGCCGATGAACAGGGCGTAGACGAAGAAGGTGGCCGTGGCTTCGACGGTGACCAGAACGGGGAAAGGACGGAACAGCACCCACGCATAATAAAGGCAGGCAAGGTAACTTAACAGCGTGGCCAAGGCCAACACCACGGCGAGGGCTGCGAACTTGGCCCAGACGAAGGTGGAGCGGGCTATCGGCCGCGCTAGGACCAGGAGCGCAGTGCTCTTGGCCTTTTCCTCCGCCACCAGCCCCATGCTGGTGAGGATCAGGGCCAAGAGGCCCATCTGGACGACATTATCGAAGAACTGCCCGAAGGCATCCAGCCAGGTGGGCTCCGGGAGCTGGATGACCATACCGTCCACGACCAACGATTCTATGATATCCGGCAGCACCTTGGCGATGAGGGGACTGGAGAGGCCAAAGAAGACGAACAAGGCCACGATGATCAGGCCTCGGTAGGTCCTGCGTTGCTCGAGGAGTTCTTTTCGAAACAGAGTCATCATGGCTGTGTCACCAACTTCACAAAGACATCTTCCAGCGTGGCGCGGCTGACTTCCAGGTGGCGGATCCCCAGCTTCAAATGACTGACGTGCTGCGGCAGCTGGTGATAGGCGGCCTCGATATCGTGGACGGAGAGCACGAAGCGGTTGTCGTCTTGGTTCCAGTGACTCACCCAGGGCATGGTGCCCAGGGTGCCGGCGAGGAGATCTCCGTCCCCTGTAACCTCCACCACTAGCTGCGGCTGGGCGTAGCTGGCTTTCAGGGTGGCCAGCGACTCCTCCTTGATCAAGCGTCCTTGGTGCAGGATGCCGACGCGGTCGGCGACACGCTCCACATCCGCAAGGATGTGTGTGGAGAAGAACACCGTGGTTTCTCCCGAGAAGCGCGCAATCATCTCGAGCACTTCCTTGCGACCGACTGGATCCAGGGCTGAAGTGGGTTCGTCGAGGATCACCAACAACGGCTGGTTGATCAACGCCTGGGCCAGACCCAACCGCTGCTTCATGCCCCGGGAGAATCCACCGATGCGGGTCTTCACGTCCCCGAGCCCCGCCATTTCCAGGAGTTCGACTACACGGAGCTGGAGCGTTCGGCCCGAAATTCCGGCCAGTTCCCCACTGAAGGTGAGGTGCTCATCCGCCCGCATCCAGGGGTAAAAGGCCGGTACATCTGGGAGAAAACCTACCTTGTGGAGAGCGCCTCCCAGGGGTTGGCCGAGCAGCTCTGCGCTCCCTGCAGACGGATGGGCAAACCCCATGAGCATGCGAATGGTGGTGGTCTTCCCCGCTCCGTTGGGGCCCAGGAAACCAAATACCGTTCCTCCGGGCACCTCAAGGGTCAGACCATCCACCACCGTCTTGCCGTTGAAGCGCTTGGTCAGCCCTTGGGTCTTGAGAGCCAGCACGAGCATCAATCCTTTCGCCCAAACAAGAAATAGGCCAGAGGGCCAAAAACTTGGATCAAGATGATAATAGCTCCCCACACAAGTTTGTTGTTCCCGGCCACCCGCTCTCTCTTTCTGAGATCCAAGAGGGCGGTCGCCGCCAACGCTATAATCAGGATCAGCACCGGGACTAGGAGCAGCAGTATTTCCTCGTTGAGGGCACCCACGTTCGCCACCTCCCTGCCAAAGAAATGTTACTAACCTGATGACCCACTCCATCATAATCTCTTCGGGGAGTCCTAGCAAGCGCAACCGCTTTTCTTACCTTTGAGCCTTTTATGTTGTCCCGATTCCCGGAGCGAAAAGCAAGCGGAGGCTGCTGCTCAGAAGGTGGCGAGGACGTATTCAGCTCTCACCCCTTCCCCCGGGCCTTATCTCACATGATACCCATGATATGGAGGGAATTGCTGTTCTGTTGTGTCACCCCTCCGTCTGCATTCGCTGGACGAACCATCCACCGGATCCAGCTAGCGAGAAGCCCCCTCTTCCGTTGTTCTGTGCAAAAGTAGATCAATGGAACCAGTGACTTCGTCCCCGGTTATTTATTGAGTCCGTATAATTGTGGGAACTAGCCATTCTCTCCTCAAGTCCAACAAGAGTTACGGGGATTGGGGGACATTTTTAGGAAATCCAAGAAGCTCAAGGTGACCAACTCATGAATCTGCTGGCGGTCCAACCCCGGCTGGGCATCGAAATCGAAGCCCACCGAGTCTTCAAGCACAGGAATACGCGCCAATCGCATAGGCTGAAAACCGATGTTATGCTCAGCGATGACCCCCTCTTTCCCATACACTCGGATCATAACAAGCCGCCCAAGGAGACTGGTCGTATCGGCGGATAGACTGGGTTTGAAACTGCTTGCGAAAAAGGCCCCGAAGTCTTTTGAACAGCATCTTTCTTCCCAAATAGGCTCGTTCCTTCAGATCTTTGAGCAACTCCTGTCGCAGCCGCCCCTTTCCCCGGCAAGTGAGCCGGGACGGCTACCTCTCGTGTCTGATCTGGAATAGCTCGCTTTCTTTCTACAGGACAAAGTCCAAAAACTGCTGCTGCCATAACACACCCCTGCGTCGTTTCTACACA
Source organism: Bacillota bacterium (assembly GCA_007130145.1). Classification (GTDB taxonomy): domain Bacteria; phylum Bacillota; class Sulfobacillia; order UBA8153; family UBA8153; genus SLSY01. Next base: position 4,257 of record SLSY01000187.1, on the reverse strand, counting down.
CCGCCTGCAAGGCGGCGGTGGCATACACCTCCTTGGCATTGGCCTCAGCCACTTAGTCCAGTGCCCGCCCCGTGGCATCGTCATTCAATTGGCGAGGGGTCACGACACGGCCAACCAACTTACCACATCCACATCACAAAAGAAGTGGTCCATGCGACAGAGGGGCAGCGCCGGGTGAGCGCATTGATGACCATGGCTTACACCCACAGGCCCGCAGATAGCGCACACTGCTCTTTGTCCCAAGGTCCTAACGGCAGAATTGGTCATTATTGCACACCCAATGCTTTACATGTCAAGAACCGTATGGAGACAATACTGGGGGTGGTGACGTATGGTTGACCCACGGACCACAGCAAGGACAAACGACCCGACTTGAAGCCATGCATGTACGGGTTGCTGACACCTCGGATCGCGTACCGGTGAAAGGAGAGGTGTTGTCGGGAGACACCTCGGACAAAACCTGGTACCAAAGGATGCTCCAGCAATTGCGGGATCGACTGCGAAACGCGTTTTCTTAGAGCCACCTCAGCGTCTTTAGCAAAGCGTCTGTTCCGCTTGACATCTATCTGTCCTGGACTCCCCCTCAGCCGGGTACAAAGTCGTGACTAATGGCTTCTTTCTCGCCACCAAAGATGCAGAAAACGGGATATAAGGTTCTTCAGTACCAGAAAGGCCCCTGAAGGCTTGGGTCTCCGAGGCCTTCCCATACACCAAAGTTATCAGGCACTGAGGCGATCAACTCATCTTTTTCATCAGATCGGCCATCTCGATGGCGCTGACAGCAGCATCCCATCCCTTGTTCCCGGCTTTGGTACCCGCCCGCTCAATCGCTTGCTCCAAGGTATCACTGGTGATCACCCCAAAAATGGCGGGCACGCCTGTTTCCAGAGAAATTTGGGCCACACCCTTGGCGACCTCGCCAGCTACGTAGTCAAAATGAGGCGTGGCACCGCGGATCACCGCTCCCAAGCAGATGATGGCATCATAGCCTTTGGTCATCGCCATTCTCTTGGCGACCAGGGGGATTTCGAATGCGCCGGGAACCCAGGCGACCTCAATGTTCTCGTGCAACGCCGCATGCCGCATCAGCGCATCCAGACATCCACCCAAGAGCTTCCCAGAAATGAATTCATTGAACCGGCTCACCACGATGCCAAACTGATAATCCTGGGCCACCAACTGTCCTTCATAAATCTTTGACAAGTAACTCGCCTCCCTCATTCTTAGCAATAGCACCCCTACGCGAGCAAGTGGCCGAGTTTATTCTTCTTAATATCCAGATATGCTTGATTATACTGGCAGGGAGAGATTTCAATGGGGACTCTCTCAATGATGGTCAAACCGTATCCTTCCAGCCCCTTAACCTTCTTAGGATTATTGGTCATCAACCGCATCTTGCCTACCCCCAGATCCACCAGGATCTGGGCTCCCACGCCGTAGTCCCGTAAGTCAGGGGCGAAGCCCAGCTCTTCGTTGGCTTCCACTGTGTCTTTGCCTTGATCCTGAAGGGCATAGGCGCGGATCTTGTTACCCAGACCAATGCCGCGGCCTTCCTGACGCATATAGACCACCACGCCGTGACCCTCAGCCTCGATCTGGGCCAGGGCTGTTGCCAGTTGGGGTCCGCAGTCACACCGCTGGGAGCCGAACACATCCCCGGTCATGCACTCAGAATGGACGCGGACCAAGGTGGGGGTGTCGGGATGGATGTCCCCTTTGACGATGGCCACATGTTCGAATTGATCTACGCGGTTTTGGTAAACGATGATCTTGAACTCACCAAACACCGTGGGCAACACCGCCTCACCGGCCCGGCTCACCAGCTTCTCCCTCTGCATTCTGTATCTAATGAGAGCGGCGATGGTGATGAGCTTGAGCCCGTGCTCCGCCGCGAAGTCCATGAGCTGGGGAACCCGTGCCATGGTACCGTCCTCATTCATAATCTCACAGATCACCCCAGCGGGAGTGCATCCTGCCAGCACGGCTAAATCCACCGCAGCTTCGGTATGGCCCGCGCGACGCAAGACCCCGCCGGCGACGGCCCGCAAGGGGAAGATGTGCCCCGGACGTCTCAGGTCCTGGGGCCTGGTCTGGGGCGCGATGAGAGCTTTCACCGTAGCCGCCCGTTCCGGCGCTGAAATGCCCGTGGTCGAATCCACCGAATCCACCGAGACGGTGAAGGCGGTATCATGCACATCCGTGTTGCGGGTAACCATGGGGGGAAGGTCCAGCTCATCGATTCGTGTGGCTTGCATGGGGACACAGATCAAGCCCCGTCCATACTTAGCCATGAAGTTGATGGCATCCGCCGTCACATGATCGGCGGCCATGATCAAGTCCCCCTCGTTCTCCCTATCTTCATCATCGACTACCACAATCATCTTCCCCTGCTTCAGATCGCTCATGGCCTCTTCAATGGTATTGAATCTCACTCTCTTCCACTCCTATAGTTTTGCTTATGGGATGAAACCGCTATCTTTCAACGACTCCAGGGAAATCCCGCTCCGGGTTTCTCCACCGCTGAATTGCAGGAGACGTTCCACGTACTTCCCGATCATGTCATTCTCCAGATTCACCTCATCGCCCACTGCCCTAGCCCCCAAGGTAGTCACAGCAGTCGTATGCGGGATCACCGATACCGAGAAGTTGTCGCTTGCGGCGAGCGCCACGGTCAACGATATGCCGTCCACAGCCACACTGCCTTTGGGGATGATGTAGCGCATCACTTCCGGGGAGGTGGAAAAACGATACACCCAGGCATTGCCTTCCCGGCGCTTGCCAGTGATGCTACCGACGCCATCCACGTGCCCGCTGACCAAATGGCCGCCGATTCGACCCCCGAGAGCCAGAGCTCTTTCAAGATTCACCTTATCCCCCACCTTGAGCCGGCTCAAATTGGTCTTACGCAAGGTTTCGGGCATGACATCGGCGATGAACTCACCGGGCGTGAAAGACGCCACGGTGAGACATACTCCGTTCACCGCAATGCTGTCACCAAGTTTCATGTCCCCGGCTACCTTGGAGGCGGCGATGACTAACTTGATGGCTTCATTTCCACGAGTAAGGGAGTTCACAACCCCCAACTCCTCTACAATTCCGGTAAACATGACGACCTCCTCATCTGAGTGGCGTTTCCTATGGCCCGTAGTTCACATAGGCTGTTATCAACACATCAGGGCCCAAACGCTCTACTGTACTATCCCCCAGCTGCCAGGCTTCCTCTATGTTGGCCTTGCCCGCCCCGCCCACCGGAGTCGGGGCACACTCACCCCCAATGAGCATGGGGGCGAGGAAGAAATGGACCTTATCCACCAAGCCCGCTTCCAGCAGCGAGTAATTCAACCGGCTGCCCCCCTCCACCAACAGAGACGTGACGTCTCTTTGCGCCAAATGAGACATCATCTCGTCTAGCGGTACCTGCCTTTGGTCGTCCGCGCCCAACATGACCACGTCCACCCCCTGATACCGCAGGGCCTCCACCCGCTCTGGGGCTGCGCAGGCAGTGGTAACGATGAGAGTATTCTCCGGTCTTTCCCGGACCACTTTGGCGTGGGCCGGCGTCCTCGCGTGGCTGTCGACAATGACCCGAAGAGAGTCTTTTCCTCCTTCGGGCAAGCGCGTGGTCAGACGGGGATCATCGGCCAAGAGGGTGCCGATGCCGACCATGATGGCATCGCTCTCATGGCGCAAGCGATGACCGAATCGCCGGGAACTCTCCCCCGATATCCACCGCGACGCTCCGGTTCGGGTAGCTATCTTGCCATCCAACGTCATGGCTGCCTTGAGGGTCACAAAGGGAAGGTGATGGGTCATGTACTTGATGAAGGCCTCATTGAGGCGGGCCGCTGCATGATGCAAGACATCGGTCTTGACCTCAATGCCGGCCGCTTGGAGCTGGGCCAAGCCCTGACCTTTCACCTGCAAGTTGGGGTCAGTCATCGCCGCCACCACTCTTTTGACCCCCGACGCGATGATGCGCTGGGTACAGGGTGGGGTCCTCCCCGTGTGGCAGCAAGGCTCCAGCGTGACATAGAGAGTAGCCCCGCGCGCACGTTCCCCCGCTGCTTCCAACGCCACCACTTCTGCATGCGGCCCACCGGCCAGCAAGTGACACCCGCTGCCTACGATGACCCCATCCTTCACCACTAACGCGCCCACCATGGGGTTGGGACTCGTGCTTCCGCGCCCCAACTGGGCCAATTCCAGAGCCCCACTCATAAATCTTGCATCTACGGCCTGCATCACACCACCACTTTC
>SLSY01000068.1 GCA_007130145.1 Bacillota bacterium | reverse complement strand
TCCGTCATATCCCAGCTGGCCGGTTTCCCCTTGCATTTTCACGCAGAAGGTGTGCGGGGCACTGGGAAAACCACGATTCTCCGTGCCGCCCGGCCTCAACTCCCCCATATTGAGGAGGTGGAGGGCTGCCTGTATCACTGCCGGCTCGATCGCCCCCACTGCCCGCACCACCGCGAGGGTATAGAGGCCAACAGCGTCTCCAGACAACAAAGAACCATGCCCTTCTTAGAGATGTCTCACGCTGCCAAGCTGGGCACGGTGGTGGGAAGCATTGATCTTGCTCGTCTGACCGACCCCACTTGTCCCGAAGCGGCTTTATTGCCTGGCACTGTACCCCAGGCAAACCGGGGGATCTTATTGGTGGATGAGATCAACCGTTTGGCGGAGACAGCCCCCGATTTGGCCGATGTGCTTCTCAGTGCTATGGGTACCAAACCCGGGCGCATTCAAATTGAGGAGTCTGGTCTTCCCGTTGTGGAGCTGCCCGTGGAGGTCTCGGTGTGGGCCGCTTCCAACCCCGATGAGGAGCCCGGGCCGTTGGAGGACGTACGGCGGCAGCTGGCCGATCGCTTTGATATGGTGGTGCCCGTGCGGCGTCCACAGGACGTGCAGTCCGTACGCAAGATTCTGGCCAAAACGTCTCGCCTCGTGGCCGACGGCGAACGCGTGCTAGGGAACGAACGTCCCCCCTGGTACCTGGCAGACAGCTTGGGGGATGTCACCTTGCCCGAGCCAATGGAGGAACTCATTGCCCGCATCTACATTGATTATCGCTTGGAGAGTTTGCGAGCCGCTGAAGCCATGGCGCATACGGCTCGCTTGGCCGCCTTGGTGCGTGGAGCATCTGAGGTTCATCCCGAAGATCTCGAACGAGTTGCACCGCTCGTCTTGCGCCACCGGGTGGATGCCGCCGTACTCAAACAGATCTTGCGAGAACTGACCAATCGGGAGGCCGCCGGTAGTGCCCACCTTCCGCGGACGAAGAAGCCAGGAAAAGCAGATGAAGGCGCCAGCACCACTGGACAGAAGCGGCAAACAGAGTCCACCACCGAGACGGTGGGAGAGGGAGACACACAGCATCGATCCTGGCAAAAGATTGTTTCGCGTCTACGAGGGCTTTTAGCTCCCCCCGAACACGCAGAGCAAGGTTCAAGTGGCCAAAGCGGTGACAACGGCGGCGTCCACATGATACCAGGCCGCCACCAACACAGTCACCGCACAGCTGATCATGGCACGCCGCAGGCCGCTCCCACCGAGACTCCCATCCTATCACCGCCTCAAGTAGGACGACCTCTTGTTAGCTTGCTCGCCACCGAACTGGTACGCAAGGGAGATATGATGGAGTCATGATGGCCAAGTGGAAACGGGCTCGCAGCTGGCTCTGTCAATGTCTCGCGGAGGGCTTTGCCGTACGCATCGGGGAAACGGCTGTAGCCAGTCGTTGGGTGCATGTCGTCGATCCGGCCTGCCCCCAAGAAGTGGTGGCGATGCGGGGACTTGACGCCGGACGCGTCTTTTATCAGAGATCTCGGCCGGGACAAATTGTGCATATCGACTTGTTTCACGAGGTCGGTGAGGTCTGCCACCATCAGTGTGCCGGTTGCATACGCCAGGCCTTGGCCCGGGGAAATGCCAACATAGACCCGGACTTTTTCGACGTGCAAACGGCCACGGGAGGAGGACGCATCACCGGGAAACTCATCTACGGGCAGAGACTGCAACTGAGACGGGCACATCTGAATCACGTCCATATCGCGGGGCGTTTGAGCGATGAGGAGTGCGGAGTCCTGTTGGATGTGGTAGCTGCCGTGGAAGAGTACGTAAGCGAGCAGGGCTTCGAGATCAGGAAGGTTGAGCGGGTACTGGTGCAAGAGTCTGGTCAGGGAAATCCCCTTGACACCTCCAACTACCAGAGTCAAACCGATAGTATGTTGAAAGAACAGACGGGTCAGGGCACATCTCCGGAGCTGGATGCGTCCTATCAGGTGGCGTTGGAACTTGCCGAGGACTTCGGTAGCATCACTGATGTTCTCGAAGCCATGGAGGAACTGGAGCGACCCCTACCGGTGGGCGAGTTGGTCGTAGCTCCTATCCGTCAGCGTGCCAGTGCGGACTTGGTGGAGAAGATGGTGAAACGCGGGCTCATCACAAGAGCAGGAACTCTATATCAGCTGACCGATGCTGGCGTGAGGCTGCGGGTGTTTCTCAAAGAGCATCGTCATGAATTGGAGATGCAGCTGCGTCGTCTCATCCGCAAGGTTCCTGCCTTCCTTCCCGCCCGCGATCGCATTAGCCATGCTCCCCCCGACCGAAAGAGTCGACCCCAGAGTAACCGGCGGTTGCCCGGCATAGGTGACATCAACGGTGAGCATGGCAGGGAACTGGCGTTATCCGATACGGCGGTAGCCGCGCTCTGCCGCCGCCATACAGAGGAGCAGCAGGGTCCCTTGACCTTCACCGCGAAGGATATGCGTTACTACCGCATGCGGGCTTACAAGGGAATGGACATATGCCTTCTCATCGACGCCAGCGCCAGCATGGCGGGACGGCGGCTCAGAGCCGCAAAGTTCTTGGCCCAGCACCTGCTCTTGTCCACGCGCGAGCGTGTCGCGGTGATCGCATTTCAAGAAAGCCAATGCAAAGTGCATGTTCCGTTTACGCGCAACTACCAGAAAGTCCAAACCGGTCTGGGGAGTCTACAGCCTCTGGGATTGACGCCTCTGGCCGAAGGTTTGTCGGGCGCCCTCGATTACGTGAAGGGGGCTCGCTCCCGCCAGCCGCTGCTCTTGCTCATAACCGATGGTATTCCCACCGTCCCCAAGTGGTCACTCAATCCCATTGAAGACGCTCTCTCCGTGAGCATGAGGTTGGTGGAGGAGAAGGTTCGCTTTTCTTGCATCGGGTTGGAGCCCAACCGGGCCTTTCTTGATGCGCTGGCCACCACGGCACAGGGCACTCTTTACATCGTGGAGGAACTCAAGCGAGAAGCACTGGTCAGCATCGCCCACCAAGAGCGACGGCAAAACGCAGTCCCGTCGTAGTTACGCGCCGGGTTTCACGGGTTTGGGGGCCATCAATGCCGCCACCACGCCTACAGCGGCATACACCATGGATAGTACCATGATCTCGTTGTAACCCCCGAGACGATCATACGCAAAGCCAAAGGGAAGAGGGCCAAAGGCCGTGCCGATGACCATGGCCGTCATGGCAGCGCCGCGAATGCTGCCCAAATGCTCGCGTCCGAAATAGTTGGGCCAGATGACGCCGTTGTTGATCTCCGAGAAGGCGGCCACTGCTCCCCATACTACCGCGTAGAAGAGGGCCTGAGGCAGGTTGGAAATGTAAATGAGCATGACCAAAAGAAGGATCTGACCTGTCAATGTTGCAGCCACCAGGTAATGAGATTTGACCCGATCGGCTACGTACCCTGCCAGCAGATTCAGAGGTAGCTGTACGAGGGCGCGGGTGCTCAGCACCAGGGCGGCGTCAACTGGGGACAGGCCCTTCGTACCCAGCAACGAAACGCTGTGGAAGATAATGGCGGTGCCCACGGCCGCTGGGATCGTGCCGCAGAAGATGAGAAGCCAAAATGCCCGGTTTCGCATGGCCTCACCCAGCGTCCATGACACTTCGCGGGACGCGGGATTGATTCTGTAAGAGGAATGCGATTCGGGAAGCGGAGGCTGGTTGTCCGGCCACAACCCCACGTCTTCCGGGCGGTTGCGAATCAGGAGCGAAGCCAGAGGAAACATGATGGCCCACAGTAAGAGGCTCCACATGACCCAGCCCATGCGCCAGCCGTAGGCCTGAATGACAAACGTGTTCAGAGGGGGGATGATGGCCGCGCCCAACACACCGCCTAGAGCCATCAAACTCAGAGCCTGTCCGCGCCGGGTGATGAACCACTGCGGCAACAACGTGGCGGCGGTCAAGGACAAAGAACCCTGGCCCAAGAGGCGGATGAGTAAGAAGCCCATAAAGAGCATCCAGGGAGCGTAAACCACGCTCATCCACAGGCATATCGCGCCAAAGGCCAAGGTGATAATACGGGCTATTTGCCGGTGGCCCACTTGGTCCACCAAGCGTCCGATCTGAGAAAGGACCAGCCCAGCTACGAGTGTGCCCATGGAATAGAGGCTGGATACGAAGGAACGACTCCAATCGAACTCGGCGATATAGGAGTCGATGAATATAGCGACCGAATAGGTCTGACCCGGACCGGTGAAAAACTGCATGATGCCGGCTATGACTACCATGATCCAACCATAGAAGAACGGTGTTTTGAACGGCAGGCGCGACACCGAATACGACTTATGTGTTTGCTGCATGCTTGCTCCTTTGTTTTCTGTAAGTGTACAAACCGGCGGCGGTGAAGGTTATGGGGAGCCCGCCAAACCACAGCCCGCGGCGAACGGAGGGCATGGGATCCCAGAAGGCTGACACGAAGTTATCCCAGATTTGACGTCCGTCCTCCCGGGGTACCTGTAAGCGGCTTCCTTCCTCATCCCGTACCAGCCAGGCGTTGTGTTGGGCCTCCAGAGCTGTTTCCCGTTTCCCCTCGTAGGTCACCCAGTAGTGGGAAAGGGAGAACACTTGGCTGTAGGCGATGTCCAGCGCTTCATAGATGGACGCCAAGACCACAAAGCGGGTCTTACAATCCCCGGTGCCTTGCTCTAACGCCTCGGACACAGATGGGTAATACCAGGGCACGCCATAGGTAATCCAGTCATATTGATAGGGAAAGGTGCGCAGGATATGCCTTTCAATTTGGGCCGGATCGGCCGGCAGCGTGCGGGCCAGCTCACTCACTGCGCCGGCGTCCAGAGGCGGATTGATAATCCGTCCTACACTTAAGGCCAACCGGACTGGATTGGGGTAGAGGACAAACAACGTCCACAATAAGAAACATACCAGCCACGCACCAAGCCAAGTTCGTTTCACTTATCACCACTCCCGTAGAAAGTGGATTCGGCGCCAATGCGGCGACTCCTGCCACAAGTGCTGCGTGGCATGGTTACTATTGGACTTTTTGTACCACGGCACGCCACCCCCACGGCGCGATCTTTTGTGTCTCCACCATCCGTCCTCCATAAAGCAATAGCAAAGGTGGCATGCGCCGTACCAGGCGGGGGTCATCAAAGAAAATGGTGAGCCGGGTCTGGACCGGACCGTCCTCTAGAGCGCATATGATGCGGCTCAATAGAACGGGGCAGCGCTCACCGCGAAGATCAAGACATCGTTTCTCCATCTGCCATCTCCTCCCCAGTGACCTTGATATCCTATGCGCGGTGGCACCGGCAGGTTCTACCCAAAGCAGTGGGGAAGAGGACACTAGCAATAAGGTGGGGTCCACCGGTAGGATTTCCGAACCCCAGACAAGAAGTAGATCAGTCATTTCCCAGCCCGACCCTTGCGGCTGGCATGATACAGAGAGGATACTATATGCAAGGATTACGACGCATCTGGCAGCTGCCCGGAGTAGGTGAGGATGAGCGCCGCTTGGCAACGAGTTTGGACCTCCCCCTGGCCCTGGCTACGGCATACCGGCGCCGGCATGAGGATGTTCACATCTTGTTTGAACCTCCTACCAAACACTTGCACGATCCGTTTGCCCTGCCCGACATGGCAACGGCTGTGGAGCGCATTCTCACGGCTGTGCAGCAAGGCGAACGCATTTTGATCTACGGCGACTATGACGTGGACGGGTTGTCTGCCACCCTTCTTGTCAAGGAGATTCTAGAGGATCTGGGGGCAGAGAATGTCTTTCACTACATCCCTGAGCGCTTGCGAGAGGGCTATGGAGTTCATACGACGGTCGTGGAAGAACGGTCCCGGTCGGCAGAGCTCATGATCACGGTGGACTGCGGCATCAGTTCTCATGAGGCGATCAGCCGGGCCGTGGGTCTGGGCATGGATGTCATCGTGACCGATCACCACCGTCCCTTTGCGTCTTTGCCTCCGGCTCAGGCCGTGATCTGCCCTTGGCGCGAGGACTCACTTTACCCCTTTCGGGGTTTGGCAGGCGTAGGGGTGGCGTACAAACTGGCCGAAGCACTTCACCTGGCCCGGGGGCAGTCTCGGCCCCAGGGGGTTTTGGATCTGGTCGCACTGGGCACCTTGGCCGACCAAGTTCCGTTGATCGGCGAGAACCGCGCACTGGTGCAACTGGGTCTTCGCGCCATGAACTCTCACTTGAGACCGGGACTGGCCAGCTTGCTCCAGAGCGCCAAACGGGAGGCTCCCATCGATGCCGAAGGCATCGCCTTCCGCTTGGCTCCGCGCTTGAATGCCGCCGGACGCTTGGGTGCAGCCGATTCGGCGCTGGCTCTTCTTGCCACAGCGGATGAAGCACGCGCCGGTTCCCTGGCCGGTGAATTGGAGCAACTGAATGTCCAGCGGCAGGAATGGGAGAGCCGGGTGGTGGATGAGGCCGAGGCCATACTCCGTGCTTCACCCCGGCACGACGAAGGACCTGTGCTGGTGTTGGCCAAGGAGGGATGGCACATAGGAGTGCTGGGTATCGCGGCGTCGCGGCTGGCCTCCAGCTATGCGCGGCCGGTGGTGCTCTTGACACTGGAGGGACAGACCGCACGGGGATCGGCGCGAAGCGCTGGGGGTTTTGACCTGCATGAGGCGCTGACCGAGGTGAGCGATGTCCTCACTACGTTCGGGGGTCATGCCGGTGCAGCTGGACTATCGCTCGACGGAGACAAGGTGGATTCTCTGCGTGAGGGCCTGGGTGTTATCGCTCGACGCCGGCCTCCCCGTCATTGGTTGCCGGTATTGGAGTTGGATGGCGAGGTGAAGCTGGGGGAGTTGAGTCAGGACTTCATACGCCACCTGGACTTCCTGCAACCCTTTGGGGAAGGAAATCCGGTGCCACTGTTCATGGCCCGGCGTCTTCACGCCACTGGCATCAAGGAGATAGGTCAGAACCGGTCTCATCTCAGTTTCACCCTTACCGATTCGGGGGGGTGTCGACTGGGCGCTGTGTCCTTTCGTTCGGCCGGGCGCAAGCACGAACTGGAGGGAGAACTTGATGTCGCCTTTCGGCCCGTACTGCAGCGCTTCCGGGGACGAGAGAACCTGCGCTTGATGGTGGAGGACTGGCGTCCTGCTGGCGATGAAAAGGAAGGGGAAGGGGTTTTGGCCTCCGTATTGTCTCTTCCCATCCGTTCGTTGCCGCTGCCTTCTCAGACCGTTCACGCCACGCCCAACCCCGAGTTACATGACTGTCGTCATGACCCCGGCCGGGTGGATTGGTCCGCTCCCGGCCTGGCCTATGTGCTCAATGCCCGTCAAGGGCACGCTGTAACCGGCGCGTTGCGACGGGATGGGTTCCAGGCCGGTTACTACCATCGGCAGTTTCCGGCCCCGTACCGGGATTTGTTGGAGACACTGTATCAAGAAGGGGAGATTCAGATCTTGGTCAGCCCCGATCCAGGCGGTTGGCGGCCTGGGCGTGCCAGTAGGGCCGTTTGGCTGACTCCTCCGGTGCACCCGCGTCACTTTAGGGATCTTTCGTGGGGATTTGGCCAGGTCCACTTGGCTTTCACCGAAGACGCCGTGAAGCAGGCGCTGGGCTATTGGTCAGAGGTGGCTGTAGGTCGGGATGATCTGGCCACGGTGTATCGCTCGTTTGTCGCCGCCGAACGGCTAGCCCGTCGTCCTCTGGCCATAAGAGAACTGAAAGGACAGCTTGCCGAGCGCTACCCTCTGGGCGCAGAGGCTTTGTTGGAGTTGGCGGTGCAGGTATTTGGCGAGCTGGGTCTTGTGCAGGTTGCACCGATCAACGGTGAAGATACCTTGCTGTTGCTGCCGGTGGGCGAGGGCAAGATGAGTTTGGAGGATAGTCCAACCTACCGTTTGCACCGGGAGGCGTGGCATCCTTACAGCGAATGGGTGCCGGCTGCTTACGAACGAGCGCTGACTGAGTATGACCAGTGGCTCAAACCATCTGATGAAGAGGAGGTCGTGGCCCATGGATCTGACCGCTAGATTGCGGGTGATCCCCGATTTTCCCACCGCGGGTGTGTCCTTCAAGGATATAACCCCCTTGCTCCAGAACCCTCAGGCCTGGCAGTATTGTATTGACAGTCTCAAAGAGGCTTGTGGAGGGCTGGAGTTTGATCTGATCGTCGCGCCGGAAGCGAGAGGGTTCATTCTGGGGTCGACTCTGGCCTACGCCTTGGGCAAGGGATTTGCTCCGGTGCGCAAGGCCGGCAAACTCCCCGGGCCTACCGTACAGGGTGAGTATCTTCTGGAGTATGGCAGCGATGTGCTGGAGATTCACAAGGATGCTGTAACACCCGGACAGAAGGTCCTCATCATCGATGATGTGCTGGCGACAGGCGGTACCATCGCGGCCACCATTGACCTGGTGAGGAAACTGGGGGGGATCATAGCTGGTGTTGGGTTTCTCATTGAGTTAAACTATCTACAAGGCAGGGACCAGCTGGGTGACTATCCCGTCGTCAGCGTCCTATGCCTTGACGCTTGAGAGAAGAGGAGGTTGGGCATGGGGCTTGAGAATTTGCTGGAGAAAGTACGCAGTTATGTAAGGGAACAGGATATCCCTATCATTGAGCGTGCCCATGCCTTCAGTGAGCAAGCCCACGAGGGGCAACGGCGGGCCTCCGGCGATGCTTTCGTGGAGCACCCGCTGGCGGTTGCCTCCATTCTGGCGGACCTGGAAACCGATCCGGTGACACTCGCCGCTGCTTTGCTCCACGACGTGGTGGAAGACACTGAGGTTACACTGGAAGATCTTGAGGAGGAGTTTGGGCCCGAGATCGCTCTTTTGGTCGACGGTGTGACCAAATTGGGCCGGTTGGAGTTCCGCTCCAAGGTGGAAGAACAGGCCGGCAATTTGCGCAAGATGTTCTTGGCTATGGCCGAGGATTTGCGCGTGGTGGTCATCAAGCTGGCTGATCGCTTGCATAATCTACGTACGCTTGAGCACTTGCCCCTGGAGCGACGCAAACTGGTTGCCCAGGAGACGCTGGAAATATTCGCGCCGTTGGCCCACCGTTTGGGCATTTGGTTGTTCAAGTGGGAACTGGAAGATTTGGCTTTCCGTTACCTGGATCCGGAAGGGTATCGCAGCCTTGTGCGCTCCATTGATAAGCAAAGGAACCAACGGGAGCAGGAAGCAGAGACGGTCATGGACATGCTGAAGGTTCGTCTGGAGGAGGCGGGCATCGCTGCTGACCTTCATGGTCGGGCCAAGAATCTCTACAGCATTCACCGCAAGATGGTGGATCAAAAGCGCAGTATGTCCGAGATATACGATCTCTTGGCGGTGCGTGTGGTGGTCAAGACACTGCCCGAGTGCTATGCGGTGCTGGGTCTGGTGCACGAGCTGTGGAAGCCCATCCCCGGCCGGGTCAAGGACTTCATCGCCATGTCCAAGGCCAATATGTACCAATCCTTGCACACTACCGTGATGGGACCCCATGGCGATCCCATCGAACTGCAAATTCGGACTGAAGATATGCACCGTACGGCCGAATATGGCATTGCTGCCCACTGGACCTATAAAGAGGGGGG
>SLSY01000038.1 GCA_007130145.1 Bacillota bacterium | reverse complement strand
GAGAGCAGTATCGCTCCTTACTCGTGGCACCGTGGACGGACTGGCAAGAACATGTGTGGGACGTGCACACCCAGTCTTATCACCTCCAGGCCCAAACGTCTTTTGCGGGGAATACCTGTTCTGAGGTGGCCCGGGCGGTCCACGAATATCAGGTGGCCCAAGGGTGCGGCCGACTCATTTATCACCGGCCCGGTCATGGGGAGGGTATGGAAGGTCACCAGCCTCCCTACCAGTCCCTGGGGGACCACACGGTCATGCAAAAGGGCATGCATTTTTCCAATGAGCCGGGACTCTATGACCCCGAACACGGCTTTGGGTACAACCACGGTAACAATATTCTGGTCAGTGACAAGACCGGATTGCAGATGGGCACGGCGCCCATCGATAAGGAATGGTGCTTACTGAGGTTCTAGAGCAGGGGTGGTGAGAAGCCGGGCCCCGGAGCAGTAGCTCCCGGGGTCTTTTGGAACGAAAGCATGTCCCTCTTCTTGCAGCGGGTATGGGTTCTGGCTGCCCGGAGGAGTCAAGCATAAACCCCCGGTACGGTGTGATAAAATGAATGCAGTAAATAGAGCACGGGACGGGAAGCGGCGCCGCCTCACTAGGAGACATTCATATTTCCTGGGCTTTAGCGTAGAGTCTTCTACCACCCAAAAGGAGGGGGAGAACATGGACCTTATGCAGGGGAAAAAGGTCTTATTGTGCCTGGCTTTCTTGCTCTTGGTCTCCGGCTGCCAAGCTCTGACCCTTGAGTCTCCCCCTTCCTTCGGACACGATCGTCTCCGGCCGGCCTGTCAGGTCACCGTTGATCCCGGTCGCACTCCCTATCATCCCGTGCCCATCGTGGTTTCACCAGATTGGGGTGAACCTGTGATGGTGGCAGCACCTCTCACCGATGCGTGCCCCAACGATGCCATTGAGATCAGCCCCGATGGTAGCACCCTCTACTTCTTTTGGTCACCCACCGTCAAAGGTTCCTACGAGGAACTTCTGGCCATTGAAACAGGAACCTATTATGCCCAGAGGAAGGGCTCAGATCCTGGTGTCTTTGGTACGCCTCGTTTCTTCGATTTGCAAAAAGGTGCGGAAGAAGGATCTGTCGATGGTTGTCTTAGCTTCACGCCCGACGGGAAATACGTCTACTTTCACTCGACCCGGAGCAGCAATACGGGATACCAACAGTCACCACCGGTGGATGACCCCATGGACATCTATGTAGCTCCTATCATTGAAGGAGAGCCAGGGCTGGCGGTAAACCTGGGAGAACCGGTCAATTCCCCGTATCTTGACGGAGAACATGCCCTGAGCCCCGATGGCAAGAAACTCTTTCTCACTTCGACCCGTCCGGGAGGAGTCGGGTATGCTGACATCTGGCTCTCTGTGACGACGGAAACGGGGTGGTCCGATCCGGTGAATCTCGGCACCCCGATTAACTCGGAGGGTTGGGATGGGCAGCCGGGGTTTGCCGCTCTTGATCCTGATACCATGTACTTCGTCTCCGACCGGGATGGTCCCACCAGCATCTACCGTGCAACGCATACGGGTGGGGAATGGACTGAACCGGAGCTGATGATCACGGGGTATGTAGGAGAGCCGTCACTGGTGAGTGATGGGAGCATCATGTATTTCGTTCACGTGTTGGTGGACGATGAGGGCGTGTTTGGCTCCAACATATGGTATGTAAAAGCTACGGGGGATAGGTGAAGGTAACGCCAATCTGCATGGACACTGTCGAAGGTTAACCACCAATTCCAGACCAGGGGGAGAGGACGGAGTCAGGTAGGAGCCTCAGAGGTGTCGCCGGTTTCTCTTCCAAGGTTCAGCGGATAAGGAGAGGTGTCGTTATGAAGAGCGGGCTGCAGAAACTGCTGGTGGCGGTGGTGGTTCTCTTATTGGTCGTTTTGGTTGGGGGAGTCGCGTTTCTGCGTTTGAACTTCTATGCTGCCACCTTGTCGTTGGAGGAATTGTCTGAGGTATATGATAGCATAACCTTTGAAATCGGTTCTCACGAGATACGGCTTATCCCTGAGAATCCCCGTGCTACGGGTGTCATTCTGTATCCGGGAGGCAATGTGGACTTTCGTGCCTATGCGAGACTCGGGGCTGGGATCGCTGAAGAAGGGTTCCCCGTCTTCTTGGTGCGCATGCCTTTGGATTTGGCGGTGCTTCAACCCAACCGCGCCCAAACCGTCATCCGCGCCCACCCTCACATTTCCCCATGGGTTGTGGCCGGACATTCTCTGGGAGGGGCCATGGCCGTGCGCTACGCCTTGAGTCACCAGAATAAGGTGGATGGGGTGATCCTGTACGCTTCCTATGCAGACCGGGACCTTAGCGATACGGGCCTTGCCGTCTTGAGCCTGGTGGGAACAGAAGACGGGGTCTTGAATTGGAGTCGCTATGAGGAAGGGTTGGAATATCTGCCTGCCAGCGCGTTGGTACAATCCATTGCCGGGGGCAATCACTGCTATTTCGGCGATTACGGATTCCAGCGGGGTGATAATCCAGCTTCCATCACCCGAGACCAGCAGCAGGCCCTGGCGGTGCGGGAAACCGTGGCGTTTTTGCGGTCCATCGCCCAGCAGTGAGGGCGTTATGACCCGGTGGAGGGTTTTCTGTTGACGGAGAACACAGATGGGCCCAAACGCGTCTTGGGGATGTAGCTTGCTACCCTTAAGGTGCGCGCGTGATTCGGAAGGTAGCTGGGCGCTACCATCAAATCCACTGGGTGGTGGAGGGAAGTAAGAGCAGGTGACCACCGCAAGGACAAGGAGAGCTCAGTGCGCAATCATCGCTGTTCTGCTGTGCTTTGCGGCGCATTTCCCAGCAAACACAGAAAATGCCGGAGCAGAACGTATCAACTAAAGCAACGACGCAGCGGAGTTTTCCTTCACACGTGGCGCCGAGCGCAAACACCACGAGGTCGTTTGGTTCATCCTCATCCCAGGCCTTGCCGTAAAACCACCACCAGAGCGGGCCTAGCGGCGGGTTACCGGGTACGAGATCACCAGTTTTATGGTACGCATCAAAAAGACAGCGCGGATGTTCGTGATGACCATGGTATGGCGTAGTTTCTGCCCGCCGAGATCAATGTCCTCCGGATGTACGAGACTTGCTCTTTCATGGGCACCACCCTGGGGACCACCTCGTCACTCACCCGTCATCAAGTCATTTTCTTGACAGGAGTGCTAGCAAAGGGAAGCCGTCACTTCCCATTTTGGTTGCGCCTCATGGCGCGTTTGCTAGCGCCGGCGTTCGACTGGGTCTCTAATATGGTGCAGGTAGACGAATAAAGCGTGCATAGAAGCGTTTTCGGGCCGGTTCATTGTCTCCTGGGTCGCTTTTATCACGACGGGAAGGATATAGCGGCTTGGGTAGACGGGAAGGAAAAAGCGACTCGTAGGAGAAAGCCTCGTGGAACGGTGTTTTGATGTGTGGTCGGGGTCCCACTGGGGGCTCACGGTAGCCCAGGTGATGCCTGGCCACTACCCGTGAGAAGTTTGGAGGAGCATGCACCTTAATGCTCGCTGTGATACACTGACGGGACATCGCCGGGACGGACACTGGGAGGCAAGAGACCATGGGGCGTGAGGCTGGGGACCAGCAACTACTCGGAAAGACGCTGGGTGTATGGGAAATCACTCGTTTTTACGCACCGGTGGCTTCCACTAGCGTGTTCATTGCCATCACCTTTAACGTCCTGAACTCCTCCATGGCGCGCATGCCGGATGCTTCCCTCGCCCTGGCGGCCTTTGCGGTGGGGTCAAGTGTGGGCGATATATTTGCTTTGCCGGCTATGAGTGCGCAACTGTGGTGGATGTCCCGGGGGCGTGACCGGCGCACCTTTTGGCATGGCTTGCGCATCATGTCCCCGCTCATGCTGGTGGGAGTCTTTCTGGCCGCCCTCCTAGCCTATACTCCCTTGGGTCCTGTGGTTTACCATACCCTCTTGGGTGCGCCCACCGAACTAGAGTCCGGGATCACTGCGGTCATGCGGGTCGCCGTATTCCTACCCATCGTGATGTTTCTGCGGGCGGCAGGACAGAATACCCTCATCCTGTGCCGGGCCACTCACTACATGACGTTAGCCGTTACCACCCGCCTGTTCTACGTGCTGTTAGTGGCCGCATTCGTCCCTCGCTTTGCCACTCTGTCGGGGGCGTTGGTGGGGGCCTTTCTCTGGGTTTCGGGACTGGGCGTGGAGGCTTTGGTATGCGTTTGGGCCTCTCGCCGTATCTATCATCGCTTCCCCGCCGGGAATAAGGAGGCTCCTTTGCCTTCTCCCGCTGCCATCTGGCAGTTTTTGCTCCCGTTAGTGGGTACCAACGTGCTCTTGTCCCTGCGCAACCCCTTACTCAACGCCGGTTTAGCCCAGACGGTAGCTCCGGAGTTGAGCTTGGCCGTGCACCGGGTGGCCTGGAGCGTGGCCTGGGTATTGATTGCCTTTATTCAACAAGGATTCAACAAGGCAGTCGTGGTCTTTTGGCAAGACCGGTTCACCCTCGAAGCCTTGACGCGTTTCGTTTATCGCTTGGCCTTCTTTCTTACCGCTCTCATGCTATTGTTGGTGTTGACGGGCGGGACGGACTGGTTTCTTGGTCAGGTGGTGGGCGCCCCTCGTGAGATGGTGCGAGCCAGCCGCTGGCCTCTCTTACTCATGAGCCTGATGCCCTTACCCGTGGCCGGCATCGAGCTCTGTACGGGACGCCTCTTGCGCCTCGGGGCTACCCGGGCTATTGGCGTGTCCAAGGCCACCGGTTTGATCGTCCTCGTTGTCACCCTGTGGTCTGGGGGGAGCTCCCTCGGTGCGACGCTGGGAGCCCTCGGTTTGCTGACCAGCTCTTGTGCGGAGTACGTCGTAGCTTCTTATTCGCTGCGTTCTCTGGGGGCGCATCCACCCTCCGTCTCGGCCTGAGTCCTGCGGGTATAGAGGCCTTCCGGGCAGGGGCTACCACCCACCACCATGATAGCTATGATGGGGCCAGAAGCAGAGTGAATCTGAGGCAGGATGCTCTATCAGCACTGACGGTTTCTTACCGGCAAAAAGTGGGTGGCAGCCCAAGAAACCGTCGTGTCTATCGTCTTGGAGAACACCCAGGGGTTGCATTCTTAGGGGCAAGAGGCTTCTCAGAGTCGTCTTTCAACGCATGGAGCCACCCCCCGCGAGCATCACGAACTCTGCAGCAAAGGTCGCCAGAACAAGTCCAGCGGGAAATCCATGTGATGATGCTACGGATGGCCCCTGCCTTCTGCACGCCATGGAGCTCCTGGCTAAGGTCATCCCCAGCCTGGGCACCAAGAGTTAAGTTCGTATCATTGCCGAAAATAGGGAAGCTCTATTTGTTTAGGAGATTCGAAGGAAACCGGGATGGCCCGTTTGTTGGAGTCGATCTAAAACCCGCGTCTTGCAAGCACACGCCCAGGAACAGCTGGGGGCTGCACTTACTGGTCCGTGTTACTCGTCCGTCTCTACTCGAAGCATACCATGTCCACCATAGCCGTCACGGTTCTTTGAGCACAAAACTGAACCCCCCCTAGCAGAAAGAGGCGGTAAACCACTTCTTTCTACCGGGAGCCCACAGACCGTACGTCAGACCGTGAACTCCTTACGTTGCAAGAAGAAAAGTCCGACCAGCGTGCCAATGATGAATATGGCGGGCAGCACCAAGAGGCCAATCGTAAACGGCTCTCCCGTGGCAGCCCCTTGCAACTCGGCGTAGTAGTGAATGCTTAGATACTTCAGGGGATCGAGGACCTCTATCATGTTGCGTACGGCGTCCAGCAAGAAGAAGCCTAACCCCACACCTACTCCCAGCGAGGTGCTAGTCTGCGTCCGATCGATGAAGGGGGCCACAGCAAAGGCGATGCCGCCAGCTGCCATTGTGGCCAGGAGTCCTGCTAGGTGGGCCCACACCTGCGCCCCTACGTGGAAGTCGCGGCCAGCTACAGCCACTCCCACCAGCGTGCTGGTGATGAAGATGACCAACCACAGCACTGATACCAGCACCACAAAGGCGGTGGCCTTGGCCAGGAGAATCTGCATGCGGGTGACGGGCATAACCAGCAGGAACTCCGCCGTGCCCCAATCGGACTCTCTAGCAATCAGGCTGCCAGCCAGCATGAAACCATAGATGCTCACCGCCACTAGCACGTACATGAGCACTAGGCCCCCGTGGTACAGATTGACATCTTCGAACATGACCCCGCTGAAGCTAAAGGCCTCGAGAAAGGCCGGGGGCATGGAGTCGATGACTTCGGCCCAGCTCGCATCGTAGTAGGGGAAGAAGCCCAAGTATATGCCTACGATGACCATGGACACGATCGTCCAGATCACCAGGCTGCGACGATTTAGGTGTAGCTCTGACACAAGGATGTTCATCCTAAGCATTGCCCTGAACCCCCTCCCCTTTACCGCGGTAGATCTCCAGGAATAGTTCCTCAATGCTGGGGTTAACTATCTCGAAATACTCCAGGTCTACCTGGTGTAACTGCGCCGTGATATGGTTGGCCGGAGCATCTACCGCCAAGCGGTAATAACCCGGCTGACCCTCGATGGCACGAGGGTGTCCGAGCTGTGCTAGACTTTTGTCTGGGGGCTTGCCTCCTGCGAGTTTCACCGTGAGGATGCGCATGTGCCGTCCCGGCAGTTCGTGCACGCTGGAAACGCGAACGAGCGACCCTTGGCGGATGAAACCCACGCGCTGACAGAGCCGGTCCACTTCTTCTAGGACATGGGTGGAGAAGAGGATAGTCACACCCTGCCGGTTTTGTTCTTGCAGCACGCTGAATAGTTCCAGCCGGACAAGGGGATCGAGCCCGGTCGTCGGTTCATCCAGGATCAATAGGCGGGGCCGATGGAGTAAGGCCTGGATGATACCCAGCTTCTTGCGATTTCCGTGAGAGTAGCTGCGAATTCGCCGTGATGGGTCAAACTGCAGGCGTTCCTGCAGGGCTTTTCTCCAAGTCGGATCGATCGGCTGATGGAAACTGGCCGCATAATCCAGTAACTCCTTGCCGGTCATGTCTGGATAGAGGCGCACGTCGGTAGGCAGGTAACCTACGCCGCGATACAGTTCTCCTCCTCCCCAAGGTATGGGCTGTCCGAAGAGGGTAGCCCCTCCACGAGTCGGCCGGATCAGACCCAGCAGGGTGCGAATGAGAGTGGTCTTACCTGCGCCATTGGGCCCGATGAGACCGTATACTTCGCCTTCCTCGACTCGCAGGTTGATATCGACGATTCCTCGCACCGGTCCGTAATACTTACTGAGATTCATCGTTTCAATGGTCATCATGTCATCCCCCCTTTGTGCTCTGCTGGTAGTTCTTCCTTGAGGCAGGGTTGACCAAAAGCTGCCAGGTACCGTGCACACATGGAGTCGAACCCCTACTTCTTCCTCTTCGCTCGGCCTTCCTCTCTCCCGCGGCACCTTCTTGCTCTGGCGCATCAGATCGAGGCGTCAATGCCGAGGCCGAGTCCATTGCGGCCGCATGTCACCTGACCGCAGGTTGTAGAGCGCTAGTTGACTTTTCTCAGTCGGGAAACACAATCCCGGTACCATGCTTATGTGATGCCGGCGTCAAAAGGCCGTGCGACAGAAACTCTTGAACTGCTGGGGCCGGACCACACATTTGAAGCGGCAGCCGATGGTGGAACCCACCATCGGCCCTTGGCAGGAACCCATGGGTATTTGACGGTTTCTGCTGCGGGGCTTGAGCAAAGCACGCTTGGCATGGTTTCTTGCCTGTGCCGTGTACCATGGGAAGAAGGTCATCTGGGCCAGGGGTGCTCCAAGGCTCTCGGGGTTTGTTGTCGCGAGAAGATGATTGCAGCACGCGGGGTGTGGCAGTTGAAGTGGGAGGTATCATTCTCCGAGCGTAATCCTTCGCTGATGGATGCTGCGGATGCTCTGCTTGCCAAGGATTCTCTTAATCGGATCTTCATAACATCTTGATGTGAAATCCATACTACGGGTTTATACTAGAGTTGCAGGTTCCATTGGTAGCCAGGCAAGACCGAGTGCTGCGTCGGACTTTCACCGTCATTTCGGCAAGGCGGGTGGAAGACATGGCTGGACGTGCTGCATTGGACTGTTCGTGATCGGATCGTCTCAGTATCCAGTGCCCGCCGGGAGGGGCGGAGCGATCAAACAGAGGAGGTTTGTGCATGCTGCAACTTGATAGAGTAGGCAAGGTATACACCAACGGCCATCACAGCATCGAGGCGTTGCAGGACATCACTCTTGAACTGCCAGCTCGTGCCTTTCTCGCCATTCAGGGCAGATCGGGGTCAGGTAAGTCGACACTGCTCAACATCATTGGGTGCCTCGATCGCCCGGTGGCGGGTAGTTATCATGTGGACGGAGAAGATACTGGCAGTATGACCGATGATGGACTTGCCGCCTTGCGTAATCAGAAGTTTGGGTTCATATTTCAGTCATTTAACCTGTTGCCACGTTTCAATGCCCTGGAAAACGTCATGCTCCCCTTCCTCTATACGTCTAACCCACCTATCAATCCCAAGCAGACAGCTCGAAACATGCTTGAGAGAGTTGGCCTTGGCAAACGGGCTCATCATCTTCCAGGAGAGTTATCTGGCGGCCAACAACAGCGTGTTGCCATCGCTCGTGCTCTGGTGAACAACCCGATGGTAATTCTGGCTGATGAGCCCACGGGAGCACTGGACAGCCACACCGGTCAGGAGATAGTGGAGCTCCTGGCAGAACTGAACAGAGAAGGTAAGACAGTCATCATTGTTACTCACCAGGAGCATATTACGTCCCTGTGCCCTCATGTATTGACCCTGGAAGATGGAAGGGTTGCCGATTGGAGGAAACCTGCCAATGACACCATGTCGGTTGAGGGGGTGGCTCTAGCATGAAAAAGTCATTTCTTTTGCGCAGCACTCTCAAGCAGATGAGTTCTAATCCTCTGGGAACACTGTTTATGTGTGCTGGCATCATGGTTGGCATTGCGGTCTTGATTGCCGTGATGTCTCTGGGACGGGGCACCGAAGCCCGAATTCTGGACCGGGTAGATCGCGTAGGCTTAGCCGACACTTTCACCATTCGCACCGTTCCTTGGGGACAAGGGGGTGGTGGTTTGAGGGACGCCCATGGCGGGTTTCTCCTGGGTTTTGACCAAATCCTTGGTTTGCAGGATGAACTGACGGGAATCGCTGCTGTCCTGCCCACCTTAAACGCCCGAGCTACTCTTGAGGTTGAAACAACGGTTATGGATAATGTTTCTGTTCAGGGAGTGGCGGTGGGCTTCCAACAGGTTCGTGACTGGAATGTCCAGTCGGGCGAGTTTTTCAGTGATGCCATCATCGCGTCATCTTCCCCGACAGCGATTGTGGGTCCGGCGGTAGCAAACTGGTTCTTCCCGAGCGAGGATCCTCTGGGGAGAATCATCCAGATTGACGGTATAGAGCTGGAAGTGACCGGTGTGCTTGAGTCACGGGGCATGAGTGGCAGTGGGCGGAATGCGGACGAAGTCGTCTTGGTGCCCCAGGGTGTCTTCACCGAGTTGTTTCAACCTGTGGGTCTAAGCACGCTTACGGTTCTTGTCAGTGATGCCAACCATACCGAGAAACTGGCAAGCGATGCCAAACACTACTTCGAAAGCATATATCCGGGTCAAGAGATCTTCGTGCGCCTTC
>SLSY01000240.1 GCA_007130145.1 Bacillota bacterium | reverse complement strand
GGGCTCTGACCTTGATACGATCGCCCTTATCGAAGACATTAAGCAGTCAGTCAACGGCTAGGAACGCGCGAGCAGAAAAAAGGGGGAGGCTGGCCTCTCCCTTTTTGCTGCCTTGAAAACGTTCGCTCCTCGCATAAGACCGGACGATGAGCGTTCGGCGGGCGGCCATCTCCGTGATCATCGTTGATACTTATCGACCTTACGACTGTGCTCAGCATAGGTTATGGAAAAGGCATGGGTGCCGTCATTGCGTGAGACGAAGAAGAAATATTCCACTTCCTCGGGATAAAGAGCCGCTTCCAAAGACTTCTCTCCGAAGTTGGCTATGGGTCCGGGTGGCAATCCCGTCTGCCGGTAGGTATTATAAGGTGACTCCACGTCCAGATCCCCGCGCATAACGGGCCCTCCGGGACGTCCCACCGCATACAACACCGTCGGATCAGCATCCAACCGCCAGTTGGCTTGGAGGCGATTGTGGAAGACCCCGGCGATGACAGGGCGTTCCTCATCCAGCACCGCTTCCCTCTCAATGATGGAAGCCAGCGTCGCGATTTCATGAGCGGTAAACCCGATATCCTGCGCTCTTTGCCGCCGCGATGCCGTGAACACCTGCGAGAAACGGGAGGTCATCGCCTCCACCACGTCGTCTACTGTGGTTTGGGGACGAAAGAAATATGTATCAGGAAACAAGTAGCCCTCCAAACATTCATCGGTATCGAGTCCTTCGGGGAGAAACTCTTCAACCAATTCACCGCGCCGGGCTGCCGCGAGGAATTCATCCTCCGCCGCCAGGCCTTTCTCTGCCACCAGCTGGGCGATCTGACGCACCGTCAATCCTTCCGGTACCGTCAAGACGGTGCCGGCCACACGGCCCTCCTGCATCGCTTCCACCATGGTTTGGAATGAATCCCCGGGCGTGAACAGGTAATCACCGGCCTGCAGACTGTCGCCATAGCCATGATAGCGCAGCCACAACCGGAACACCAGAGCGTCCCGGACCAGGCCTGCTTCTTCCAAAAGCAGCGCAATATCGGCCGCACTTGCACCAGGCACAACGGTAACCAGCTCCGGATCGCCTGCCGGCATCGGGGCCAACCGCGCCAAAACCTCCTGGTGAACGAGGAGTCCGCCGATGACCAGCAAGATGACAAAAACCAGGCAACCCCAACCAACCGCCTTCCTCATGCCCAGCCCCCTCCCACCAAGCCTCTGGCCGGGCCGGGGCTATTGATCTTCATCCTCATGGTCTTCTTCGTCCTCAACCCCGATAAGCAAGGCCCAGGCCTCAGCCACCTGCTCCCACTCCTCGTCATCTTCCACGGTAACCCACTGCTCTTGTTCGTCTCCTTCTTCCCTCTCCACCCGCAGGATACCGGCCGTCCCGGCTTCTTCATCCGCAACGTCGGTTCCCGCTTCATCCACAACCACCACATATTCGTTTCCGCCTACTTCCAGCCGCGCCAGCACTAAACACACCGCTTCATTTCCCTCATCATCCGTCAGCACAACCTGTTCGAGTTCTTTCACATCATCCATTATCAACATCACCGCCCTTCTTGTGCCTCTTTGCCTCTCGACTATCCAGGAAACTTTGCAAGATCAGCGCAGCCGCCACCTGATCAACGCGCTGGCGCCGGTGCTTGCGTCGGACGTCATCGTGTATGAGCAGCCTCTCTGCCTGCCGGCTGGTGAGCCTCTCATCCCAAAGGTGTACACAAAAGCCCCTTGCCTTCAGGTCTTGCGCCAGCTCGCGGGCGGCTTGGGCGCTCGCTCCCAGGGTTCCATCCATGCGCAGCGGGATGCCTACCACGAGCTGGTCGACCACATGCTCTTTGACTAGCTCCTCGATGCGGTCCAGTAGCCTCTGGTCGTTGGGTAACATGGTCAAAGGACCGGCAATGGACGTTCCCTCGACCGAAAGCGCGACTCCTATGCGCTTTTGGCCCCAATCCAGCGCCATCACTCGCATGGCTTTATCACACTACCTTTATGCAAAAATGGGGACACTCCTTGGCACAGTAGCCACAGAGCAAGCAGCGCTCTCCATCCACCCGGGCCCTCTCTCCCACCACTTTGAGCGCGCCGAACGGACAGTGTTGAACACATCGCCCGCAAGCCTGACACCACCACTCAATGAAGAGCTGGCGGGATGTGGATTGCACTTCTCTCACTAAGTGAGGGTCTCCTTCCTGCCCCAACAGCCAGGCAACATCAAGATGGAGTTCAGCTTCGCTCTTGACCCCCACCGCCACCGCATCCAACCATGATAGTGACGATACATAGGCCAAGGCCTTGTGCGCATCTTGGTAGAAGTGTCCTCCTCCCAGAGCCTTCATGGCATATACGCCCCGGCCGTGGCTTCGGGCCGTCGCAATGGCGCTCTCCATGTCCTCGCGATTCCCATCCTGAATGCCCAGACCTTTCACGTTCAACAGAGGATGAATGACCTCAATCTGCGGCCAGGCATGAGCTCGCTCCACCACCTCCACATGGTGAGTAGACACCCCTACCGCCTTTATGGTGCCCTTGAGTTTTTCCTCATACAGATAATCCAGAGCCTCACGGTGACCTTGCAAGGTAAGCTCTGATTCCTGCTCATGCAGCAATACGAGGTCAATGACGTCACGATCGAGCCCCTGACGAGCTCGTTCCACTAAGCTGCGGGCGCCCCGGGCGGTGTAAGCATATCCCTTGGTGGCAATGATCGCCCCCTCATCATGACCCAAGGCGGCGCGCAGCACGGGATAGGTTTCGTAGCTATCGGCGGTGTCGAAGAAATTGACGCCCAGTTGGCGGGCCTGGCGGAGGAGAGTAACCCCATAAGAAAGCGGTAGGTTAGCCTGTAAAGGCCCCATGGGCAGCGTGCCGAAGCAAAAACGCGATACACTAAGCCCGGTATCACCAAGAAGCCTATACTGCACATTGGCACCTCTCTAAACGGAACGGGGGCCGCTTGGGCCCCCGCCTTTTGCTTGCTAGATGGGTTCAAAGCGATCTTTTAGCTTATCCATCACTTCGGGCAACGTCGTATATTCCATCTCATCCAGGTGCAAACGATGCGGCTCGAAGGGACCCATGGTACGCATGTAACCAGCAATATCAATGGCTACCGCTCGCGCCTTATCATATGACTTGTCAGCGAAGAAATCGTAGGGTCCCACCAGCTTGCCGTGGGCCAGTTGGAAGCCTGCGGCAATGACCCGGGGCGGTCCATCAAAGCGCGTGGGCGTAGCATCAGCAAAACTCACGGGCATGAGCGGTCCGCTGTGGGAGCCCCGCATCCATCCGGACACCAGATGAGGATTGGCGAAGGGCTCGAGGACTTCGCCCACAGCCGGCAACCCGCTCTGGCACCGCACGATGCACACGGGATCATCCTTGCCCACGTAGCGTCCGGCTAGCTTGCTCAGCTTCTGAGTAGAGGAACTGGCAGCCTGTTCATCGATGGTCCGCGAGGTAACTGACTTGATGCAATAGCGCCCAGGAGCTCCGATGAATACCAACATGTCATAGATCTCTTCGGGACAGTTGAAAAACACCCGCTTGCTATCCTGAAGGTCGTGCACCTCAAAGGTGAAGCCCTTGTGCATTTTCGGATCGATGACCAGGCCCGCCGTACTGAACGGATCAGCAAACATCTTGTACAGGGGCAGGTTCCAGGCACCCGGTTCGGTCTTATCGGCCCCAAATACCACGATGGGTTCTGCGGGCCTCTCCACGAACTCCATTTCCGCCACGCCAGGGCCCATGCCCTTGACATTGCCGGAGAAAGAATCGGCCAGAAGATCCTGACCAGCACCATACAGTTTGAGCTCTTTGGCCACCTCGGTGCAAGACATGAACACGTCCCAGGCCAGTTCGTGCACACTGGCGTTTTCTTCACCGTTGCGGTGCGTCAATACCAGGATCAAATCATCGCCCACTGCCATGACCTTCCAGTCCACCAGGATATCTGGTCCCTGCTGGGCCAACATCTGCCGGGCGCGGGCCATCAAATCTTCGTGCACGCTAACATGACCCACATAGCCGCCTACATCTGCTTTAATCACGCTCAACGTGATCTTATCAGACACTCTGCATCCTCCTTGCATACAGCATTTGAATACTACTTCTTTACATTCTCTGATTCTGCCAGGAATCCTCCCGAGTCGAGCCACGCTTGGCAGGGTTCGAGAGAACCGGCCGGACAGCCGCCCTTCCTTTCACGGACCCGGATGAATCACCACGTATTTCCAGCTAAGCTGCTCTATCCCGGCGGCCAGCGCCGCCTCCGGGCAAACAGAAGAGTTAGAAGCAAGCCAAACGCAAATCCCCCGATGTGGGCCCACCAGGCCACCCCTCCCCCCTGTGCGGAGGGAACACCCAGCGTCATCAGCCCACTGAACAGCTGCAACATGAACCAGATGAACAAGAAGACGAGGGCGGGCACTTCGGTTATGTGCAGGAAAAAGCCCAGTGGAACCAGGGCCAAAACCCGGGCACGGGGAAACATGAGGAAATAGGCCCCCAGCACCCCGGCCAGGGCCCCACTGGCACCGAGGGTAGGCAAGGTAGAGATAGGATTGGCCCAGATGTGAGCCACATTGGACAGCACCGCTACCGCCAGATAAAACAGGAGATAGCCAACATGGCCAAATCGATCTTCCACATTATCGCCGAAAATCCAAAGGTAGAGCATGTTGCCCCCCAGGTGCATCAGCCCGCCGTGCATAAAAGCCGCGGTGAAGAAAGGGAACACCAGTTCTGGATAGGCCAGTATTTCCAACCCCAGTCCACTGTAGCGAATCGGGATCACGGCGTAGCGACGATACATCTCCCACAGCTGCTCGTTTGGCAAACCTGCCTGATAGAAATAGATCAGGACGTTCAGCACAATGAGTGTCACATTGACAAGGGGAAAGGTCCGAGAACGCGTGCTGTCACGAATGGGTATCACTTCTGTCCTCCTCACCCGGCTCCCATCCAAAAGACCCTACCACTACTGGTATGTGTCGTAACACACAATCTCCGCTAGCGGTTTGCGATCGCGTACGCGACCTTCTTCAGCCGGATAACCCAGCGTAAGCAGGATGACGATCTCTACCGAATCCGGGATCTGAACCAGGCGCCGAACCTCATCTTCTTCAAAGGCGCCGATCCAGCACGTTCCCAACCCCTCTTCGTGGGCCACCAAGGTCATATGATCCACAGCGATAGCGCAGTCCACGTGGTTCCAGCGCCGGTCGGCTTCTGGCGCGCACGCCACGATGAGCACGCCCGCATCGGCCACAAATTTCTGATTGCGGCATGCGGCCACCAGCTTCTGGCGCAAAACGGGATCCTTGACCACCACGAACTTCCATGGTTGATGATTGCCGGCCGAAGGGGCAACGCGCGCTGCCTCCAATACCCGCTCGAGCGTATCATCGGGAATCGCATCGGGCCGGTACTGGCGAATGCTACGGCGGTTCTTGATTGTATCCATTATGCTCACTCGGTTTCATTCTCCTTTCGCACCAGTTTGAACACCAGCGGGTTAAAGGGATCGGGACAGGCCACATGGACGGTACCCGCATCTTCCCAAGGAATGTCCCCGCCAAACTGCAACGTGCGCAGGTTCGGATAGATGGCATGGAAGGCTGCCGGGCAAAAGTTTGCCGGCAGATCATTGTCAAAGAGAAATTCCTGGCCCACGTAATGTCCGCTCTCACATGTTCCCTCCTGGGAATGGACGATAATTCGTACGCTTGATCTGTTCACTGTCATCGGTCACCTCCGCCGTCCCCTTTCGACACCGCGTCATTCTGTTCCTTCCCTCCGAAACACGGCAGGTAGAGGAGGAAGTAGAGTCTTCAATCGGGAAATCTCCCTGCAATTACGTAAGTGAGGTGTATTTATGTTTCACGATGTGCTGAGCCAAATCAAACGGCGAGCCTCCGGCCAGCGAGCATACCGCTATGTGGAATCTATTTCGGGATTCCACCGTATCCAAGCCAGCCCCGGCTTTCGTGCAGCGGCCCACTACTGTATGGACCAGTTGAACGTAGCAGGTGTCAAAAATGAACTGTACAGCTACCCAGCCAGCTATGACGAGCACTACTGGGGACAACAGCTGTTTCCCGAATGGGAATGCACATCGGCCCAACTCGAACTGCTTGAACCTGAGTACGAACAGCTCTGTTCATTTGCCGAGGACAAGATTTCCCTCATTCAGCGCAGTGGACCCACCCCTGAGGGCGGGGTGGAGACCGAGCTGGTGGTGGTGAAGAATTCACATCGCCCCGAAGGCTACGAAGATCTGGACGTGACCGGTAAAATGGTCCTCATTGACGGTGACATCAACCAAAGCTATAGAGAAGCGGTGAAATACCGGGGAGCTGTAGGCCTGGTCACCGACCGCATGCCCGAGTTCATGCCGGTGCGCCATCGCATGGACATGGGTGATGCCCTGTGTTATTCCTCCTTCTGGTGGGCCCCCGATGATGCGCATTGCTTCGGATTTGTTGTCTCTCCCAAGGTGGGAGAAAGACTGCGCAAGATGCTCGAGAAAAAACCGTTGCGGGTGCGCGCCCAGGTGGATTCGCGCATCTACGACGGCAAGATGGATGTCCTGGAAGCCTTCATTCCCGGCAAGAGCGATGAGGAGATCGTCATCGTTGCTCACCTGTGTCACCCCCAAGCATCGGCCAATGACAACGCCTCGGGAGCGGGGGTCGCCATGGAAAGTGCCCGTTGCCTACAAGAGCTCATCGATGGCGGTGCCCTTGAGAAACCCCAGCGCAGCATCCGTTTTCTCCTGGTACCCGAAGTGTACGGGACCGTTTGCCATCTCTCGCGCCATGAGGAGCGCATCGACAACATGGTGGCGGCTCTCAATCTGGATATGGTAGGAGAGAATCAGGACAAGTGTGGCAGCGTGCTCCTCATAGAGAACCCCGCCCGTTCCACCCCGTCCTACACCGGAGCGCTGTTGGAAAGCATCCTCAAGGAGATATCCCAGGATGCAAAGAACCTGGCGGGCACGGCCGGCTATGCTTTGTTCCGCTGGGCCACCACCCCATTTTCGGGGGGATCGGACCACTACGTCTTCTCCGATCCCACCGTCAACGTGCCCTGCCCTATGGTCATTCAATGGCCCGATAAATACTACCATACCAACCAGGATACCATCGATAAAGTTGATCCGGCCATGCTCTTGCGCGTCGTGCTTCTCACCTCGACCTACGCATATTACCTGGCCAATGCCGGTTGGCGCGAGGTGGTATTCCTCGGTCAGGAAATGGTGGCCGGCTTCGGCCGCCAGGTGCATGAGGCCTGCCAGCGCCGTTTGCTGCCTGCTCTCAAGGGCACAGGCGACCTCAACTCTGCCTGGCAAGCCACCGATAGGGAGTTACATTTCCTCCGGGAGCGAAAGCTAGCCGACCTCAAAGCCTTGGGACGGCTCATCGATTCCCAAGCAAAAGAAGAACTGGATCAACTCATGTCCTCCTGGGAACAGGAGCTGGGACAGGCCCTTACCAATGAAGCAGCGCGGGCCCAAAGTCTCTTTAAAGCATACGGAGAGTCCCTAAGCGATGCTCCTTCTCCTATATCCCCTCAGGATGAATGGGAGAAGAAGGCGAGCGGGATGGTGCCGGTCCGCGCCGTGCGCGGTCCCTGCGGAATGAGAGACAGGATGCAAAACCAAAGCGACCAGAAGATCATAGCGTGGGAGCAATGGACGGAGAAGAAGAAAGAAGCCTCCGTCATCATGTCTCACGCCCTCTACTGGATGGACGGAGAACGGGATCTCATGCGCGTAGCTGAGTTGGTCGAGTTGGAGACGGGCAAACGGGATATGGAAGCATTGGTCAAGTACACAGAAATGCTCGAACAGTTGGAACTAGTCAAAATAAAGTAGAGATGCTAACCAGGGTGGGACCGGCCCCAGGGCGCTCCCACCCTTTTTGACACCGGGGCGAAGAGATCATGCTGTGGACGGATCGCTTTCCCAGACCTGCTTTAGGCCCCCCTTTTTCTTCACGGTGGTTGCCCTTCATCCCACTGAGCATCGCCGCCCTATGGCTTTTCACCTTGCGGGGCATCCGTCGCCTGGGCCATTCGCGCGATGGTTCGGCGTAGCCCTTGCACCAAATGCTTGCGGTATTGCTCTCCGGCACCCACATGACTCTTGCTGGCACTGCCCTTGACTCCCGTTTCACTGCGGCGGGGGCGCGAGGGCATAAAACTGAGCGTATCGCCAGTGACAGCTGGGTCTACCTGGTAGTCCTCATGCCCATCCAAGGGGCCATCCACCAATGGGTGCCGTACCAAATGGGGATACGCACTCAGCATGTGAGAGGTTTCCCACTCATCTGCGTGTCCCACCGGGCCAAAGTCAAAGTGCCCGGACAAGGTCTTGGCCATATAGGCCGGATCGAACAGTTCCAACCTCAGCCCGTCCAAACAGCGATGCAGTCTCTCCCCTACCAGCTGCAACCACGGCAAATTGGCGATGCGATGCCCGTTGATCACCAAAAACTTCCGGAAGCCGTGCTGGTAGAGGGACGAGATGACGTCCACGAGATATTCAACGAGAACTTCAGGGCGAACGGTGATGCTGCCGCCAAAGCTCATGTGGTGAGAGGACATGCCGCACCAAAGCGGGGGCGCCACCAGTACGTGGGGAGAGTCGGCCACCTGCCCCACCAGATCCAGGGCGACCAGGGTATCGGTGCCCAGAGGCAAATGAGGTCCGTGCTGCTCGGTAGCACCTACCGGCACCAGAACCACTGTCGACTGTGGGTCCAGCGCTTCCACCTGGGGCCAGGTCATCTCCACCAAGAAGCGGTTGGTGTGCGGCTCGTTCATTTTCCTCACCCCTTGTATACTAAGATCCATAATAGGTCCGGTGCCTTGAAACTTTGGGGATTCGGTGGGACAATCACCTCGAACCGATGACGGACCAGTTCTGTTCACTCCCTGCACTGCGAGTGCTTCGTAAGACTGCTCCCCGGTCCTAGCGGGCATGGCTGACGCCCGGGTTGCACCGTCCTGAAGGTTGCCCCCTTCAGCAAGGGGCTCGCATCCGGCCCTTGGGACTGAGTGCTCATCAGCAAGGTTGCACGTACGCCAGGTCCCCGCCCAAACCCCAACCCTTGGTTCACTCCCTCGGAAGGGAGGTGATGAAAATGAATCCCCTCTTCGTC
This sequence comes from Bacillota bacterium, assembly GCA_007130145.1. Lineage (GTDB taxonomy): Bacteria > Bacillota > Sulfobacillia > UBA8153 > UBA8153 > SLSY01. The sequence continues at coordinate 559 of SLSY01000240.1, read as the reverse complement.
GGAATCGATATTGGTTCTGCGCACAATGTGGTTATGATCATGGACATTCATGGTCGGCGGGTCAGGTGACTAACGACCTAACCGGCACGGAAGCCTTGGTCCAGCAAGTCGTAGATGACGCGGAGCGAGCGGGAGCCGGAGTACGCTGATTTTTACCAGCGCAAGCATGCCGAAGCCCATCACCATCACCACAAACGTGCTCTGGTTCTGACGGCCAGCAAACTCGTCCGTATGGTCTACGCCTTGCTGAGCAAAGGTCAAATCCCCAAACCCGGGAGGTCGATGGGCTCAACCGAATCCTAACTTATCACGGTTCAGCTGCTGATGACCTCTTTTGACACCGGCCGGGCATATTTTGCGCCCCCTGCCGTTTCACCTGCTTAGTTTCCTAAACTTTCCCTATTGACATTACACCCCGGGTCTTTCCCGTCATCATCACCACACTCAGGATCAGAACACTTGCTCTACTCCGTCCCGGGCCCGGCTCAGACGCTAGCCGGCGTCGGAACGCTCGTCTACCCCTAACCCCACAGCAAAGACAGAATAGAGCACCCGGCTT
>SLSY01000198.1 GCA_007130145.1 Bacillota bacterium | reverse complement strand
GACATGCTGAAGCGAAAACCAATTCCTGAAGACCTTCCCAGCCGGTCAATTCGCCCTTTACCAGATAGCCACCAAGAAGAAAGTAGCTGCCCCACTCACTGTCGTAGAGCACTTGATTCTTGCCATAACGAAACATGCCCAGCTGCGCCGCTACGCTCTTGTAGGGTGCGCGCAGGCGAATGACCCGATAGGGGGAAACAAGCGCGGACAACTCGTCTTCGACCTCCTGCAATAGGCCAGTGAAATGGCGGAATGAAGGGGGAATATGTAAGGATATCTCACCCTCTGGAAACGGCAACGTAACCCTGTAGTTTACCGCGGGAATGGCCACCATCAACACCGACCAGCCTTCCATGAAGGGGGGCTCCAAATGGAGCGCATGCTTGTGGAGCCTTGCAAACAGCCCCTCTTCGCTGAACTCGTCTTCTAGCTCCTGCCACCGGTCTCTGACTCGTTTGAGCAAAGGCCCAGCTTGTCCTGCCACCACGCGAAATCCCTTTCTCTTGGCCCATTCCAACCACACGTTCATGCCCGACCCTCCCATCTGTCCCTGATGGCAGTATTCCCCGAATATTTTCTACAATCCTGCCCGATCAAGAAACAGAAGAGAAAACCCCCACTCTCGGTGGGGGCTGTGTGCAGTGCTGGGACTACTCTTTGGGTGGAACGAGATCACAAGCCTCCGGCGGCATCCAATGTGCCTCTTTGCCGTCCCACTTGACGTTACACCCCACCGGATTGGTCAAAGACGTGCTCACGGGTTCTCCGCGGAGAAGCTCGCTCAACGCCCTCTCCAGGTCCTTTGATGTGCTCTGTTCCGGTTGGCGGGGATTGTCCATGGCCCGTCCGGTATATACCAACTTTCGCTCCCGGTCAAAGACATAGTAATGGGGTGTGCGCAGCGCACCATAGGCCGCCGCTACTTCCTGGGACGCATCGTGAAGATAAATCCAGGGGAAACGGTGTTCCTTCATGCGCTCCACCATATTGTCAAAGGAATCCTCCTCGTAGGTGTTAGCGCTGTTGGAATTAATGAAGGCAAATCCCACACCCTCGGGCCCGAAGCGCTCGACCAATTGGCGAATGGCTTCATCTGATTCCTTGACAAAGGGACAGTGATTGCAGGTGAATGCTACCACCAATACCGGGTGCTCAGCGAAGTCGGCCAGAGTATACGTCTTTCCCGTAGTGGATGGCAACGAAAAATCAGGAGCTTTCTCCCCAATTTGCAGCGTGAACGCCATGCTACCTCTCCTTTCCTTCCGTTCGATGCTAAAACGCCTCTGAATATGTCTTTCTCTGCCGGCTATGGCAAGTCCTGCCCGTGCCTCCCTCTATACCGATCCCTCCAAGGCCATCAGGATGGCCTCCTCAATCTCAGCACCGGTGCGACCATCATGGTCATCATGGGCCCGATACGATACCACCGCCAAGGAACGCACGCGTGGATAGGTCATCAGTTCCTTCAGGAAGGCTCCCAACTGCTGCCCGGAAAGCCCCCCGTCACTGGGCAACCCCGCAGCCGGTGCCCGCTGTGGATCGAGTATGTCCAAGTCCACGTGTACATACACCGCATCTTGGCGGGCCACCAGCTGGGGCATGAGGCGTGCGGCTGCGGCCTTAGGCTCAAGCATATCTTCTTCGCGGACCAGTGTGATGTCATCCTCAGCGATGGCCCGAGCTTCTTGCTCGTCCAGATCCCGCATCCCCGCCATAACGATGTCCGGAGACTGCAAAGGATAGCGAAGGCCGTGCCGTAGCCGGTGGTCACAGAGAGCTTTACCCGCAGCAATGGCTACCGGCATGCCGCCCAACATGCCGCTGGGACTGGTATCGGGGGTGTTGTAATCTCCATGCGCATCCACAAAGACCAACCCGACCCGAGCAGGCCATACATGCTCTACCGGTGCCTGCAGCCCGCCCAGCATGCCACTGACGGCGTTGCAATCGGCCAAGAGGCCGAGAATGAAGGCATCGGGCCACTGGCGGCGAATGTCCTTGACGGTGTCCGCTAAGCGCCCGCCGGCCCGGGCGGCAAGATGCCACCCCCCGTATTGATTCTCCTCTTCACCCGTCAGTTTGACATCGATGGGCGCAAGCACCTGATGCCCTTGGGCCTCCAGTTTCCTCAGCAAGCCTCGCTTGAGCAATCCTTGCGGTCCCGTTCCTCCTACCTTGTCGCGTCCATGGGTGGTGTAGGCAAAGGTGATGGGTACGATCTGCATGGTCAGTCCCCCTTACTGTGCATGATGCATCGGGTAATGATGTGAAAACCACTGGACGGTGCGGGCCAGAGTCTCACGCAACGAAGGGCCCATAGAGAGCCCAGCTGCTTGCATGCGGCTCGTGTCCATGGGCTGGTTCCCACTGGTTGGTGTGAGAAGCACGTCCGCCCCCGCATCATCCACCAGCTCAAAGCGGGCGTCCATAAGCGATGCCAGCTGCTGACATAACTCCTCAGGAGCCACCATGCGCCCCGTGGACAGGTTCATCCGCAAAGGTGCTTCTCTCATG
>SLSY01000157.1 GCA_007130145.1 Bacillota bacterium | reverse complement strand
GAGCCAAACGCCCTATTGCCGCCAAACCTTCCTGAAAGCCCAGGCCAAACACGATCAGGCTGCCTAGTCTATGAAGTTTTCAAGTGTATTGATCAGTCCTATTGACATAGAGGGTCTCATTCAAGGTATCGCTTGGATACATAGGTGGAGGTCATGCCTCGCACCAGAGCTGCGTAGTTTAGGCCAAAAGACAATACATCCCCAATCTCCCACTGCTCTTTACTGTCTGTCACGTCGACAATGAGGTGATCTCCGCTGGCTCCCAGTACTCGACAGCCTGCATGGCGCGGTTCCAGTCCATCGGGCACCGTATCCTGCTGGCCCACCGCCAAAATGACTCGCTTGCGCATACCTTCATCGGTGAAGGTGGGAACACCACCGAAGGCATCCTGCCCAATCGTTCCGATGGGAACGGATGGCTTAACCGCTACTTCAATGACCTCGGCTTCAAGGGTAAAAACATCCTGATGTGCACCGGGGATGGGTTCGCGCCGGGCTGCCTCGCAACCCAGAAGCAAGGCTTCACCCACCCTGAGGTTGTTGATGCCTGCGGGCATACCACCTGCCATGAGTAAGTTCAAGTTGGCTGAGTTCCCGCCCGAAACCAACTCCAGAGGCTTGCCCAGCGCCTTCTCCACTTGATTACGCACATCCAGAAGCGTTTGCATATTGTTCTCGTCAGGGACAACCCCACCATAGCAAGCCAGATTGGTTCCGATCCCCGCCAAACTCACACCCGGGAGGTCCGCCATACGCTCTGCGATTCTGACGGCCTCATCCGGCCAGACCCCTTCTCGCAAATCTCCCACATCCACCATGAGAATGATTCGCACGGTGCGCTTAGCCCGCCGGGCTGCTTCTCCCAGTGCTCGGGCCGATGCGACGTGTGACACGAGGACCACATCGGCGACTTGGGCCAGATCTTCCATTTCACTCAGCTGTGGTAAGCGAAGCATCCACAGTTGGGCCTGGGGAATGGCCCGGCGCAGGCCCTCGAGATTGGAGAGGCGCGAATCGGCCAAGGCCGTGACACCGCCCCTGAGCATGCTCTGAGCCACCAAGGGCTCCCCCCCGCAGGCCTTTACCACCCCAGCCACACCCATATCGTTCTCTTGCGCCATCTCCACGATAATGCGGGTGTTTTGCTCCAATTTCTTTAGGTCCACCACAATACAAGGATTCTTTTGGGTATTCATAGGTCCTCCTCCCAGGCCATGCTCGCCATGAGAAGCTTTTGTGCTGCCCACGGGTACGTGCTAGCCATCACGCCGCAAGCTGCGGCAATGTACTGACGATCAATATAGATGCGTGCGGTCTTTGGGTACAGTTCCCGATCTTTTCCTGGTGAGAGCAGCGCCTCCAACAACGAATCTCCTTCCGGTAGAGCCGTTAGGGGTCCTCCGGTTCCCACTATGGTCTTGACCCGGGAGAGATCCTTTCCTACCGCCACCGTCACACGTCCGGTGGGCCCGTACAGATGCTTTATACGACCGGCGTGGCGCGCTACAGCCAACTCTACGGCCAGCTGGGTCAGACACATCACGAAGGCTTGTTCCCGGTCGCCACGAGGGATGACAGGAGGTGTTTCAACCAAGTCCTCAGCCTCAAATCCCAATTGCCGGAGCAAACGCTCGCTTCCCATGCGATCAATCAAGTTCCTCGCATTGACGTAGACACCCAGATCGCCCTCCACCGTACGCTTGGCCACCGGTTCGGGATTCACGAGGAGTTTGGCTATCTCCTCGGCTCCCTCAGTGACGGAATGGACATCCGTCGTGGCGCCACCCACATCGATGATCATGACATCACCCAACACCTGCTCGAGGGCGAGAGCAGCGTTCATCACCGCCCCGGGTGTGGGCATGAGGCGACCGGTAATCAGTTCGCGAATGCGATCCATTCCGGGAGCCATGACAATGTGATCTTCAAATACGGATTGAATGACGCGTCGGGTGGGCTCAATGTTCAACTCATCAATACGGGGATAGACGTTATCCACCGGAATCACCCGCTTATCGGCCTTGGTCAGAATGCCCAATACCTCGGTGCGGGCGGCCACATTGCCAGCATAGACAATAGGTGCATCAAGGGGCAGGCTAGCCAATTGGCGAGCATTGAACACAGCAGTACGCCGGTCACCATGGTCTACGCCTCCAGCCAACAAGACAATGTTGGGTTTGAGACCCATAATGTCTTCCAGGTCGGCCTCGGACAACTCTCCGGCTGTAACCAGCTTCACCACCGCCCCGGCTCCCAGCGCCGCCTCACGGGCCGCGCGGGCCGTCATGTCATAGACCAAACCATGGACGGTCATCTTTAGTCCACCGGCAGCGCTGGAACATGCATAGAACTCGTTCCACGTCAAATCATCCCAACCCTGCCTGATCTTCAAGTCAGCCACAGCCGCATGCAAGCCCTGGTTGACATCGCCGGTCAAAACGGTAGTGGGTGCCATGCCTTGTCCCAACAAACAGGGTGATGATTCCAAGCTGTCAAAGGCAGTCACCACAGTGGTGGTGCTGCCGATCTCAGCGATAAGTAGTTGGCATTTCATCGGTCTTGTCCCTTTCTTGGCGTGTACCTTGTCTCGTAATTTGCCGCCTACCCTATACATTCTTGCATAGACGCCAGACTCCTGCCCCCTCTCACCATAAGAGCCCGCCGTTGACTATCGACCTGGTGATTTCGCCAAGAGGCGAGGTCTTGCCAAACAGCGGGCAATGTATATTATGCGATTTTTCCCTAAGATGTATCCTCTTTATGGTGGACCGGCAAACTTAAGTCATTCACGTATTGCACGATACCGGCATATATGGCCCAGGCCACACGCTGCTGATACTCATCTTGTTTCAGCAATGCTTCCTCTTGCGGATTGGATAGAAAACCCACTTCCACTACGGTAGCTGGCACTTGGACATCACGTAGAATGACGAGATCTTGCTGTGATGAAGCTTGGCGCTGAGTGCGTCCTGTTATGCGGGACAATTGAGTCTGCATTGAAACTGCCAGCGAATGCGATAGTGCGCAACCCTTAGGATAGAACGTCTGAGCTCCCGACCAGCGCGCGGAAGGAAAGGCATTGGCATGGATGCTAATCAACATGTCTGGTGCCAACTCGTTTACAAGTGCGACGCGGGCGGCAAGATCCTCTCTCTTGCGAGCGGCCAACCCTTCGGTCGCCGGCTTGGCCAGATCATAGTCACCGCTTCTGGTCATATGAACAACAACCCCCCGGCACTCCAACAGCTCTCGCACGTAAACGGCGATGGCCAGTACAATGTCCTTTTCCAGGGCACCTGACACACCAATGCTCCCGGGATCGGGCTGGCCGTGGCCTGGATCGATAACCACCACACGACCACCTACCACCTGGGTGGTAGCTGTCCGCATCTGCTCTTGGTATCCCAATCCGACCACGAGGCACAAGAACACCATAACGGCCCATGATAAGTAAGGCCACCAAGGTCTACGCACCCGCATATATCTCATGCAGACCCTCCTAACACACGATAGGCTCGAAACAGATGTCACGTAAGAGATCGTTTCTCGCAAGATGAATGCCAACGTTCGCAAAAGCGCGATTGGCTCGACCACCTAGAAGAGATCCGCCTTTTCTGGGTCTCTTTCGCTCTGCACAGAGAGGCTCGCCCTGCGAGCGTCGGCGTGCTGGGCCGAGCCGAGCCCCGACGCTTTTTCACGGGGGGAGTGGTGGGGCTCTTCCACCTCTCGTTTATGGATATGAGCATGCAGGTTCCATTTGTCACCGTAAAGCAAGATAAGATCTCATGCTCTGTTGGACCGACAAAAGCGTCTTTTTCATCTTACCAATCCATGGGAAACGTTCGATTATAGAGAGTAGGTCCCGAGGAGAATAGGAGGCACGTCTATGACTGACAACGAACTGCAGCTAGTGGTCTTTGAACTGGCGGGCGAGTCCTTCGGAGTGGATATAGCCCAGGTCAAAGAGATTATCACCATGCAAGACATTGTGCACGTCCCTCGTGCACCCACCATTGTCGAGGGCATCATCAATCTGCGCGGAAGCGTCATTCCTGTGATCGACCTCATCAAGCGGTTTCGGCTTACCTCCCAAGGCAACAGTGATAAGGAACGCATTGTGGTAGTCGAGTTTGATGATCTGAGCATTGGCCTGATGGTCGATGCTGTATCCGAGGTGCTGCGCGTCAGTCGCGATATGATTGCACCTCCCTCTCCCGTCATTATGGACACCGATGTTGAGTACTTACAGGGCATCGTCAAGATCAATGAGCGGCTGGTTATTCTCCTGAATCTAAAACGCGTGCTATCCCATGAGGAAACCCATGAGATCGCCGGTGTGATGCGGCAGGTGAGTGAAGAGTGTTCAACCAAAACGACGAAGACAACCTGATATTCCTGGCAGAAGTCGAAGAACTGCTGCTGATAATGGAGGACGGCTTACTCAAGCTGGAGCGTGAAGGCTTTGATGAGCTATCGCTCAATGAAGTCTTCCGGGCTGCTCATACCATCAAGGGCGGAGCTGCTCTTTTGGACATTGCCCCACTAGCTGATGCGACCCACCTTCTTGAAGACCTCTTGGATGCCGTCAGATGCAAACGGGTTCCGCTCGATGAGCAAGTACTGGATACGCTGCTAGAGAGTCTGGACTGGCTCTCGCAGGCCAAAGCACAACTGCAAGCCGGCCGGTTCCCCGAGACAGATGAGACCCTTATCACCCATCTAAGACATCTTTTGGGCTCTGAAGAAGACATGTCAAGACCCCAAGATAGACCGTCCGGAAACCGTTTGGAAGCAGACCCCAAGCAACGTTGCACCCTGATTCTCAAGTTTGCAGAAGACGCAGCACTCCTGTCCATAAGGGCCTTTCAGGCACTAACCTTGGCTAAGGAACATTGGCAGGTTGTGGGCTCAGAACCCACAGAAGAAGATCTGGAACAGGATCTATGTGGACCTTCCTTGCGTCTTCATCTTGACGAAGATCCGGACAAGACAGACTTCTCCAGCATCATACAGAAGATGCCTGAGGTCATCTCATTCGACATAGAACTCCCCAAGATCAATGAGAGGGAGAAGGTGTCCACAGAGGACCTGCAGTATCAGTCAAGAACGATAAGAATCTCCGTGGATCTGCTGGACGAACTCCTGGCGCTAGCCGGTGAGCTGGTGGTTGACAGGGCCCGCCTGAGCGATGTCTTGAGTAAACTGCAAGACCAGAAAACAGAGGTTGTGGGAGATCAGCTGCGTGAAATAGCCAATCACATGGGTCGCATAACGAGCCAGCTACAGGAAGGCGTTATGCGCGGACGCCTGGTTCCTCTCAGCAACATCTTTCGCAAACTGCCCCGCTTGGTTCGGGATCTGAGCAAAGCGGCGAATAAAAAGGTGGATCTAGTCATATCGGGCGAAGGCACCGAACTGGATCGTTCGGTCATGGAGTACATTGATGACCCCCTCATCCACATCCTGCGCAACGCCATCGATCACGGGTTGGAAGATCCCGATGAACGCACAGCAGCTGGTAAACCCCCGGGGGGACAGGTCAAACTGTCAGCCGAGCATGCGCAAAGTCAGATCATTATCACCATTGAGGACGATGGGCGGGGTGTTGATCTCGATGAGTTGAAGCAAAGAGCTATTTCCGCCGGTGCCATTACGGAAGAAGCCGCATCACGCATGAGTCGGCGCCAAAACCTCGATCTGATCTTTTTCCCCGGTTTATCTACGGCCAAAGAAGTAACGGAGGTTTCCGGGCGCGGAGTGGGGCTTGATGTGGTCCAGACCAACCTCAGACGCATTAGTGGCCGCATTGAAGTGGACTCACAACCAGACCGAGGCACTAGGTTTCAGCTCTACCTACCCCTTACTCTGGCCATCATCCACGGTCTGTTAGTATCATCACAGGACAGGGTGTATGCCTTCCCGGTGGCGTCCGTCATTGAAGCGGTTCCGGTCAAGGAAGAGGATGTGCATACGGTCACCGACCGCCAGGTTCTATCTATACGCGATCAGATCTTCCCCTTGGTCTCTCTGGATGTCCTGCTAGGCGAGGCCGCTCCCTCGTCACGCCTCACACGCTATGCTCTCTTGGTCCAGGTCCAGACCGGCTCGGTGGCACTGGGAGTGGACAGCATTGTGGGCGAACAGGAAATCGTCATCAAGGAACTGGGATCCTATATCGGGCAGGTGCCCGGGGTGACCGGCGCTACGATTCTCGGTGATGGCAGCTTGGCCCTAATCATCGATCCGTCAACTCTCATGCAGGCCAGTGGAGGGAGCGATGCATCATGAATGAGTTCATAATGCAATCGGCAGTGGACCAGGGACTACGAAAAGCATCTGGCGCATTTTCGACCATGATCGGCATGGAGACCAAACTGTCATCTCAGGGCTGGAGACAAGTGGGCCTCAATGACATGGCCACCCTAACGGGCGGAATTGAATCCATGGTGGTGGCCGTATATGTACGTTTTCGGGGAGATATTCCGGGGCATGCCATCTTCATATTTGAACCGGCCGTGGCAGAATTCTTGGCTGACGCCATTCTGGGAGAAGTTGGCGAAGAGCACATCCGGTCATCTGCCCTCTGCGAGTTGGGGAACGTTGCCAGTTCCTCCATACTCAATGAGGTAGCCGATAGCACAGAACTGGCTGTCTATCCATCCCCGCCCATGATCGTAACAGATATGGCAGGTGCCATCTTACAGGCCATCGCTGTCTCAATGGCGGCCAGTGATCGCCAAGCCGTGGTCCTGGAAACGACCATCTCCATCGATGATCACCCCTATTCGGGGCACTTTCTCATCGTACCCGACCGGGAGGACGATGGCATCCGTTTAGGAGTATTGGCATGATGAGCAGTTTCACTGCCGTTGGAATGGGCGAACTCCACTTCTCCGCAAGGAAGAATTTGGCATGTTACGCTTTGGGTTCGTGCGTTGCCTGCGCCTTCTATGCACGCCATCAGAAGTTGGGGGCAATAGCACACGTGGTACTCCCTGGCCCGTCTCCCGCCACTAACGCGCAGCCTCACCGCTATGCCACTAACGCGGTGGATGCCTTGGTTGAGGGTATGCAAGAGCGCGAGATAGACCCAAGGGAATGTGAGATCTTCTTGGTGGGTGGAGCGCAAGTTCTACATCTAGCTCCACTTCTCATCAATGGACAACACATTGGCCAAAGAAACGTGCAAGCGGTGAAGGAACAGCTGCACAAACACGGTATGTCCCACTACCGTGAGGATGTGGGAGGATCTGAAGGTCGCACCATGCGCCTGGACCTGCACTGCGGGCGGGTATCCGTGTGCCGCGCCGGCAAGGAGGAAGTTGTGCTGTAGAAATCTCAGGAGGTGTTTGTATTGCGGATTCTTGTTGTTGATGATGCAGCTTTTGTGAGAGCAAGAGTCAGTCGCCTTCTGTCCGCGGAGGGCCACACTGTAGAAGAAGCGGACAACGGCGCCACGGCCGTGGCCAAGTACCCGGAGTTTCGCCCTGATGTCGTCCTCATGGACATTACTATGCCTGTTATGAACGGCATTGCCGCAGTTAGAGAACTAATGAAGATTGACAGTGAAGCCAATGTGATTATGTGCACAGCTCTCGGTCAGCGCGCCATGGTCTTGGAAGCGATAAAGGCTGGGGCCAAGGATTTTATCGTCAAGCCCTTCAAGAATGACCGCGTGATCGCGGCCATTGACAAATTGGGCAAGGAGAATGGCTGACCCAATCCGTGTGCTAGTAGTCGATGATTCGGCGCTTTACCGAGAGACCATCATACGTCTACTGGGCACCGAACCTGATATTCAAGTGGTAGGCACTGCCCGCAACGGCCAGGAAGCCATCACACAAGCGATTCGGTTGCGGCCTGATGTGATCACGCTGGATGTTGAGATGCCGATCATGAACGGTCTGACAGCGTTGGCCACGATCATGCAGCAAGCGCCCAGCCGGGTGATCATGCTATCCAGCCTAACATCACACGGCACGCGCGAAACCGTCAATGCCCTTTACCTGGGGGCCCTAGACTTCATCGCCAAGCCGGCAAGCCGTGAGCACCTCAGCGAACTGGGGGAGCAACTGATACTCAAGATCCGCGCCGTCATGCAGGCACGCCTTATTGCGCGGCGGTTCCTGAGTGAAGCCTGGGATAAGCCCAAGACAGCAATCCGAGAAGAGGCGGCCGATCGCCTGGTCGTCATCGGCGCCTCAACGGGCGGGCCGGCCGCCTTAGAGGAACTGCTCTCCCAGATTGATGGAAGCATGGCGGCTGCCATATTGGTCGTGCAACACATGCCCAAGGGCTTCACGGCTTCATTGGCTCACCGGTTGAATCGCGTCTGTTCTTTAAAGGTAGAAGAAAGCCAGGCTGCCGTTACATTGAATAGGGGGCGTATCTACCTGGCACGGGGAGGTACGCATCTTGTAGTGGATAGCAAGGGAATGGCCTCAAGTGTGGATGGGCCCAATCGCCATGGAGTGAAACCCGCCGTAGACATAACTCTAGAATCTGGGGTTATGCACTACGGAGCCAGCACCACAGCAGTGATCTTGACGGGAATGGGCCGGGATGGCACGGCCGGCTCTGCCCAGGTGAAGCAGGCAGGAGGTAGGGTTCTGGCACAAGATGAAGCCAGTTCCATCATCTTTGGAATGCCTCGTTCGGTCATCGAAGCGGGTCTCGTCAAAAGGGGTAGGTCCCTATCCAACATTGCCGGCGTCCTAAATGGTCTGCATAAGGAGGTTCAGATGGGTGGCGACAACTAATTCATCTCCCCCGGTGGGTATACCCAAGGAGTTCGAACACCTGCGCCGTAAGGTTCACTCCCTGTCAGGTCTTGATCTGGGAGCATACAAACAGCAACAAATGCAGCGTCGCCTCCGCGCCTTCTGTCAGCGCCATGGATTCCGGGATTTCATCGCTCTGGCCCAGACGTTGGAGGATCCGGTTAAATTGGAAGAGTTCAAGGTCTACGTAACCATCAATGTGTCCGAGTTCTTTCGCAACCCCCAGCGCTTCGAAGAACTCACGAATGCCGTTTTGCCCGAGCTGCCAGCGGGCGCCTTGAGAGTTTGGAGCGCTGGATGTGCCAACGGGGCCGAACCCTATACCCTGGCCATACTCCTGCGCCGGGCCCGACCCGGCCTTTACCATACCATTGTGGCCACTGACATTGACGGGCCGAGTCTGAAACGAGCTCAACACGGAGTATACAATGCCGACGATGTGAGGAGCGTTCCAAAAGACATCCTTGATGGAGAGTTCTCCTGTGCTGACGAGAAGTACACACTTCGCCCAACAGTGCGCCGTATGGTGACATTCAAGCAACACGACCTCCTCAACGACCCTTATCCTCAAAACATGGATATCGTAGTATGCCGAAATGTGGTAATATATTTTTCAGAAGAAGTGCGCAACAGACTATTTTCGGGTTTTAGAAGCGCTTTGCGAACAAGGGGATTTCTCTTCGTGGGCAGTACCGAAACGTTATTTAACCCAGAACAGTTCGGTTTCAAGCAGTTCAGGCCCTTCTTTTACCGAGCAATCTAGAACGGAGGAAAGAACAATGTTGAAGGCTTCTTTCATTAATCCCTTCATCACGGCAGCTTCAGACGTGCTCGAATCAGAATGCAAGACCGATGCGAGCCGAGGACAGATGCACATGGACAGCACCCGGGCGACATCATCTGAGGTTACTGCCATTGTGGGAGTTACTGGTGATTTGCAGGGAATTGTGCTGTACGGGATGTCGGAACGTACCGCCAAAGCCGTGGCAGCCGCCATGTCGGACATGCAAGTCCCCTTCTTCGATACGATGGCTGAGTCAGCCATCGCCGAGTTGGGCAACATGATCACAGGGCTTGCCACAACCGGCCTGGAGTCGGAAGGATACCAATGTCAGTTAACCCCTCCCACCATGGTGACGGGGCGAGGTGTGATTATTTCCACCATTGATATTGAACATCTGGTGATCCCCATGAAGACCAAACTGGGATCTGTCGACATCAATGTGGCCCTCCGCCAGACGAATGTTTAATCCTCGCGAGGAACGTGTCGCCGACGAAGTACATGTGAAAACCGGCCCTGCAAGACAGAGGCCGGTTTACTTTAGCGTTTGGAGAATTGCGGCGCCTTACGCGCTTTCTTCAAACCGTACTTGCGCCGTTCCTTCATACGCGGATCTCTGGTCAAAAGTCCGATCTTCTTCAATACCGGACGATTCTCCGCATCAGCCTGAACCAGTGCACGAGAAAGACCATGCCGTACTGCTCCGGCCTGTCCCGATATTCCTCCACCCATGACATCGGCGATCACGTCATACTTGCCAACCGAATCCAGCTTGGTCAAGGGCAGCATAACCTGCTGGCGCAACGTCTCAAGAGGGAAATAGTCCTCAAGACTCTTGCCGTTGATGACCACGCGACCCTGTCCTGGATAAAGACGCACACGTGCCACCGCTTCTTTGCGGCGACCTGTACCATAATTAAATGAGAGGTCTCTCACTTTACCCCTCCCTTCTCACAAACTCGTGGTAAATCTCAGGTTTCTGCGCGGCATGCGGATGCTCAGCCGTTCGATACACGCGAAGTTTGCGAAACATGCGCCTACCGAGACGGGTATGCGGCAACATGCCTTTCACGGCGATCTCCACGGCTTTCTCAGGCCGATCTTCCAGCAGTTTGCCGTAAGAAACCGATCGGTGTCCACCCGGGTAACCGGAATGGCGGTGCCAAAACTTCTGTGTAGCTTTCTTTCCGGTTAAGACCACCTTGTCAGCGTTAATGACGATGACATGGTCCCCTGTGTCCACATAGGGAGTGAACGTGGGCTTGTGTTTGCCCCTGAGAATGGTGGCCACTAACGTGGCCAAACGTCCCAATGGCTTGCCGGTGGCATCAATAATGTACCACTTGCGCTCTGTATCCTCGTTCTTGGCAAGATACGTAGTCCTCAAGACCGTTCCAACCTCCTCACAGGTCTGTTTCCCCAAAAAACAGACAGGTCAATTGTAATATGTCGTCAAGCACCGTGTCAAGGAAAGCATCCCATTTGCCGTACGGTATGGATCCTTGATCTGTCCCACTGGTTCCGGGTAATTCACCGCCACCAACCACAAGCCATGGGGTGGGGCTGTGGCTCCTAACGTTTCGCGCTCGCCATTGCGTAATGCATCCTGAATGCACGTGACCGGCAGCGCACCTTTTCCCACTGCCAGCAATGTTCCCGCCATAATCCGCACCATGTTATAAAGGAATCCATTGGCCGTTACGCCCAGCGTCACCAAACCCTTTGACTCATCAATGCGCGCCTCCAGCACCGTACGCACCGTCGCTTTAGCCGTCGATCCACTGGCACAAAACGCGCGAAAATCGTGTTCTCCTTCAAGATGCTGGGCTGCCTGCCTCATCCTACCCACATCCAGCTGCACCGGATCCATCAGTGCGTAGCGTGAAAGCCACGGTCCGGCCAACGGCCGATTCCAAACCGCATAGACATACGTCTTCGCCAAAGCACTCCGCGTGGCATGGAAGTCGTCGGGCACGGCTTGGGCTGCGAGCACCCGCACATCCGGCGGCAGGTTCGCATTGAGTGCAAAGGGTAGGCGTCTTGTCGGCACGCTGCCCCGAGTACGAAAGGATACGACTTGGCCAAGAGCGTGAACCCCAGCATCTGTCCGTCCCGCGGCCAGAACGGAAACATCTTCTCCCATGATGATGCCCAGCGCTGCTTCAACGTCAGCCTGAACGGTGCGAGATGCCGGCTGCCGCTGCCAACCGGAGAACCCGCTTCCATCATACTGTACAAGCACTGCCAAACTTCTCATCATCACCAACCCAGTCCCCAGCGCATCCAGATGACCAGGCTCATCACCATCGCCGAAAGTGCGACGGCCCAGTAGTCAACGCTGTGGACTCTGAGCTCGCGCATGCGCGTGCGATTGTGTCCACCTCGATAGCAACGCGCTTCCATGGCCATAGCCAGATCATCTGCCCGTCGGAATGCACCCACAAACAACGGCACCAGCAAGGGCACAAGGCTGCGCGCCCGTTGAAACATGTTGCCGCTGGCAAAATCAGCCCCTCTGGCCATCTGCGCTTTCATCACTTTCTCTGCTTCCTCCAACAGCGTGGGAATGAAACGTAATGCGATCGTCATCATCATAGCCAGTTCATGTGACGGAACCCCCACGCGGGAGAAGGGCTTGAGCAAATACTCCAACCCATCCGTCAGGGCAATGGGCGATGTCGTCAAGGTCAGAAGCGACGTAGTCGTGATGAGTATCACCAGCCGGGTGGCAATGAACAGTCCCTGGATCACTCCCTCACGCGTCGCCGCCAAGGGCCCGAGACTGAACCACACAGTGCCCGGAGTCATGAACAGGTGCAAGACCAGAGTAAAACTCAGGATAAACAGCACCGGCCGCAGACCTCGCAAAATCATTCTCGGCGGTACCTGAGAGAGCATGATCGTCAAGGCACCGAAGAACCCAAGCACACCAAATCCGACAAAGGAATTGACCACAAACAGGACGATGATGAAGAGAAACGTGATGCTAATCTTCGTCCTCGGGTCCAAGCGGTGAATGGGTGACTCTGCCGCGTAGTACTGACCAATGATCACATTTCTAAGCACCGGCCTGCCCCCTCTTTAGACACGAGAGGATTTCGTCGCGAGCCTCAGCAACCGTCTGCACATCCAGCCGCACGCAATAACCCCGACGTCTCAGTCCGGCCATGACCATAACCACCTGGGGTGTTCCCATTCCCATCTCCGTAAGGCGCTCGGTCTCGGCAAAGACTTGCGCGGTCGAACCATCCATTTGGATCCGCCCGCCTTCCATGACGACCAGGCGCTTGGTCATTCTAGCGATATCTTCCATATTGTGAGAGACAATAATCAAAGTCACACCGTGCTGGGTGTGGAGCTCCTGAATGTGTTTGAGAATATCATTGCGCCCTCTCGGGTCCAGACCTGCCGTGGGCTCGTCCAATACCAGCACCTGGGGACGCATGGCCAAGACTCCTGCTATGGCGACCCGGCGCATCTGTCCCCCGCTCAGTTCGAAGGGCGAGCGATCGGCCAATTCCGGAGGCAAACCCACCATGGCCATGGCATTTTGCACTCGCTGTCCAATTTCTGCGCTATTCACGCCGGTGTTCAAAGGACCAAAAGCGATATCCTTGGCTACCGTCTCTTCAAACAGCTGGTGCTCAGGATATTGAAAGATCACGCCGACCTTGCGCCGAATAGCACGCAGGCTTGTTCCCTTATCGGCCAGATTGTGTCCATCCACCACCACACGACCCCGCGTAGGTTTGAGCAGACCATTTAGGTGCTGCACTAAAGTGGACTTACCCGAACCCGTGGGCCCGATAATACCCAATGCTTCACCATCTTCAATTTTCAAGTTCACACCCGCAAGGGCCACCACCGCATGGGGCGTATCGGGCATGTAGACGTGGGTCACATCATGTAGTTCTATGGGCATAACGCATCCACCAGCTCATCCACGGTCATAATGTCGTCCGCCACATGCACCCCATGACTCCTAAGTTCATGGGCCAATTCTGCCACAGCTGGCACATCCAGGCCGAAGTCCTTGAGCAGCTGCACACGGGCGAACACATCCTTGGGCTTGCCTTCCAGTGCAACGCCACCCTCATTCATCACCAAGACCCGATCAGCATGCACGACTTCATCCATGAAGTGGGTGATGTGAACGACCGTCATACCCCTTTCACGGTTAAGCTTCTCAACAGTGCGCAGAACTTCTCTCCGACCAGCCGGATCTAGCATCGCCGTAGGTTCATCGAGAATGATAATCTCCGGCTGCATGGCCAAGATCCCGGCAATGGCCACGCGCTGTTTCTGACCCCCGGACAGGTGATGCGGCGCATGCCTCTCGAACCCCGCCATCTCTACGGAAGTCAAAGCCGCAGGCACGCGCCTGCGAATCTCATCCGCCGGAATCCCGAGGTTCTCTGGCCCGAAGGCAACGTCTTCTTCCACCATGGTCGCCACCATCTGATTGTCGGGGTTCTGAAAGACCATTCCCGCGACCCTCCGAATCTCCCATAGATTGGTAGAATCGCGAGTATCCATCCCCTTTATCTCCATGACTCCCTCTGAAGGAAGCAATAAGGCGTTCATGTGCTTGGCCAGGGTGGACTTCCCCGAACCGTTCGGACCGATAATGGCCACGAATTCACCGGCTTCAACCGTTAAGTTGATATCAGAAAGCGCTTCAACCCTCTTGTCCCCGCTGCCGTAATGGTGACTCAAGCCACGCGCGGATATCATTGGTTGCCCCTCCCCAGAGGCCAGCGAAAACCCCACGTTATACCAGTTCAAGCACGACTATAGGTGCTGCATCTCCCCTGCGATAGCCCTTCTTCAACATGCGAGTGTAACCACCGCTGCGGTGGGCGTATCTTGGTCCCAATACATCAAATAGTTTCTGCACCATAGCTGGCTCAAGGATAAATGCCGCCGCCTGCCGGCGGGCATGCAAGGTCTCCCTCTTGCCGAGACTGATCATCTTTTCGGCGATGGAACGGACCTCTTTGGCCCGTGTCTCCGTGGTGACGATCTTCTCGTGTTCTAGCAAAGCAGTGGTCAGCCCACGCAACAACGCCCGGCGCTGACTGCTAGACTTGCCCAGCTTAGAATATCCCATCACTCATCCACTCCCTATGTGGCTTCACTCTTTGGAGGAACTCAACGAAAGGCCGAGGTTGTCGAGTTTCTTCTTGACTTCCTCCAGCGATTTCTTCCCCAGATTACGTACCTTGATCATCTCTTCGTCCGTCTTCTGGATCAGCTCACCCACCGTATTTATGTTCGCTCTCTTCAAGCAGTTAAAGGAGCGCACCGACAAATCGATCTCTTCAATGGGCATCTCCAGCAAGCGGTTACGCTCCAGCTCCTCGCGCTGGTTGAGCAACTCGATCTGGTCACCTTCTTCGGTCAACTGAACAAAGAGGCTGAGATGCTCAGACAGGATCTTAGCACCAATGCTCAGTGCCTCATCCGGAGGTATGGTACCGTTGGTCCAAATCTCCAAGGCAAGGCGATCATAGTCGGTGACCTGCCCCACTCGCGTATTCTCAACCGTGAAGTTGACCCTGCGAATGGGAGCAAAAACGGAATCCACAGCAATGACCCCGATGGGCTGATCCGGCTTCTTGTTTCGCTCCTCGCTCACATAGCCGCGACCCTTCTCAACTGTCATTTCCATTTCCAATGTGCTGCCCGCGTCCAGACTGGCAATGTGCAAATCGGGATTCAGGATCTCCACCTCAGGGCTTGTGGTTATGTCTTGGGCCGTGACAGCCCCTTCCCTGTCCTCTATTTCTATCCGCATGATGACCGGCTCATCGACATGCATTCGCAGTGCCAACTGCTTGAGGTTGAGGATTACGTCGATGGTATCTTCAACCACACCGGGTATAGTGGAGAATTGATGCAACACTCCCTCGATGCGCACGGATGTAACCGCCGCTCCCGGCAATGAAGACAGGAGAATGCGGCGCAGGGCATTGCCAATAGTGGTGCCGTAGCCCCTCTCCAGGGGCTCGACCACAAACCGTCCATAAAGATTGTCCTCTGTCATCTCCACGCATTCAATGCGTGGCTTTTCCATCTCAATCATCCGCCTTGAGACCCCCTAACTTACTTGCCCTTACAGGGGTATGGCTACTTGGAATACAACTCAACGATCAAGTGTTCTTGCACTGTCAAGTCGATATCTTCGCGCACCGGCAGGCGCAATACTGAACCCCGCAAGTCATCTGCGTCTACCGACAACCAGGGTGGTGCTGTGCGGCTGGCTACCGCTTCCACCAGCTGCTTAAAGCGCGCCTTCTCCCGGCTACGCGGTGATACGGCGATAGACTCGCCTTCTCGCACCAGGTAGGACGGAATATTAACCCTGCGATCATTCACACGAATGTGCCCATGCAACACCATCTGGCGGGCGTCCGACCGTGATGCGGCAAATCCCAATCGATACACAACATTATCAAGGCGCCGCTCGAGCAACTGCAACAGGGTCTCGCCCGTAACGCCTTTCGATTTAGAAGCAATGGTAAAGTATCGGCGAAACTGTCTTTCCAGCACACCATAAACCCGTTTTACTTTTTGCTTCTCCCTCATTTGCACTCCATACGGAGTTTCTTTCTTTCTGGTTTGCCCGTGCTGTCCCGGCGGCACAGCCCGCTTCTCCATGGAACACTTGGGCGTATAGCAACGCTCACCCTTCAGGTACAGCTTCAGAGCTTCGCGGCGGCAAAGTCTGCACACTGCTTGAGTATACCTGGCCAAAACCTAAAACCTCCTTTGCCCGTGATGTTAGACGCGGCGCCGTTTCGGCGGCCGGCAGCCATTATGTGGAACAGGAGTTACATCCTTAATGGAACTGACTTCCAATCCTGCCGCCTGCAAAGATCGGATGGCGGCTTCGCGACCGGAGCCAGGACCCTTGACAAATACTTCGACTTCTCTCATGCCGTGATCCATCGCAACCTTAGCAGCCGTTTCCGCAGCCAGCTGCGCCGCAAACGGAGTGCTCTTACGGGACCCTTTAAAACCCATGCTACCCGAGGTAGCCCAGGCAAGAGTATTCCCTTGTTCGTCAGCGATCGTCACAATGGTATTGTTAAACGAAGACTTGATATGCGCAACACCGCGCTCAACCATGCGCCGTTCCTTGCGCCGTACTCTGGCCGCTCGTCTTCGTGCCATCACTCACACCTCCCCTATCTAGTCTTCCGGCGCACGCCGACTGTTCTCTTCTTTCCTTTACGGGTACGCGCATTGTTCTTGGTGCTCTGTCCTCTCACCGGCATGCTCCGCCGATGCCGCAATCCGCGGTAACTGCCAATATCGATCAAGCGCTTGATATTGGTCTGCACTTGTCTTTGTAAATCACCTTCGACGCGGTAGTTATTGTCAATGATCTCGCGCAAACGGGACGTCTCATCTTCAGTGAGATCACGTACGCGAGTGGCGGGATCAATACCGGTCTTCTCGAGGATCTCCCGAGAAGTTGACCACCCAATACCGTAGATCACAGGCAAAGCCGCATCAATGCGTCTTTCACGCGGAAGATCCACTCCAGCAATTCTAGCCACTCCTATACCTCCCTCCTATTTGCCCTGTCTCTGTTTATGTTTAGGGTTTTCACAAATCACAACCACTCGTCCGTGCCTGCGGATAATCTTGCACTTCTCACAGATCGCCTTCACCGACGCTCTTACCTTCACCACTTACCCTCCTTATCACATCCGCCTCTACTTGAAGCGACGGGTGATCCTGCCCCGCGTTAGGTCATAGGGTGAGAGTTCAACCAGTACGCGATCACCGGGAAGGATGCGGATGAAGTGAATCCGGATCTTCCCTGATGCATGGGCCAAAACCTTGTGCCCATTGGCCAACTCCACCCGAAACATAGCGTTAGGTAGGGGTTCTACCACCGTACCTTCCACTTCAATCACATCTTTCTTTGGCATCTGGCTCACCAACCTCCTCTACCACCTTGTGCTCTTCTGGAGCCCTGCGTTGGTATTTGCCCAGAATCAACCGGATATCTTGATTGCTCAGCTCATCTGCCCTGGCTTGGTGGACCCGTAGATGACGCACGTTCTTCTTCTTAGGTCTCTCTAGAGGTCGCTTTTCCCCATCACTCACCAAGACATGCTTTCGATCCAACCGCCCCACAACCACAAAAGATTGGCCCTCATCTCTACCGGCCCTCGATGTCACTATGCGTCCGATTTCCAGACTGACAGGCTGCACAACATGACCTCCGTAATTCATCTTTCCCAGTACTTGCCAGTTTATGCTTACCCTTTTGTCAAGACCAGCACGCCATCATCTGTCACCGCAACGGTGTGTTCAAAATGCACTGACAAGGACCGGTCCTGCGTGACCACGGTCCAGCCATCGTCCAGGACTTGCACGCGATAATCCCCTTGGTTGACCATGGGCTCTATGGCCAGAGTCATTCCCGGCTGAATGCGGGCACCGTTTCCCGGTGCACCAAAATTGGGTATGTGGGGGCTCTCATGCATCTGACTGCCAATGCCATGCCCCACGAAATCCCGCACCACCGAACAACCTTTACCTTCCACGTAACTCTGAATCGCATGGCCAATATCTGAGATCCTGCCGCCGCTGACCACGGCCGAAACACCCTGGTTCAGAGCCTCTCTGCCCACGGTCAGAAGCTCCTGGGCCTGGGGGCTAACCTTCCCCACCGCAAAGGTGGCCGCAGCATCACCATAAAACCCCTTCCACTTGACGCCAACATCCACGCTCAAAAGATCGCCTTCCCTCAACCGGCGCTCTCCAGGAATGCCATGGACGACCTGTTCGTTAACGGAAGCACATATGGTAGCGGGAAATCCCCGGTACCCCTTGAAGGCTGGCTCGCCTCCGGCCTGGCGAATCCCGTCTTCGGCAAGACCATCCAGATATTCGGTTGTAACGCCCGGTTGGGCTTCTTTCTCCAGCATGGTCAAGACTTGTGCTACCAAACGACCGGCTTGGCGCATGATCTCGATCTCTTGTCTGGTCTTGGTAATGATCATGAATGCGACTCCAAGACCATGGTTTTCAAAACCTGAAAGACTTCATCAATACTCTGGTCGCCATCCACGCGGCGCAAAAGACCCCGCTCATCATAGTAGTCCACCAGCGGACCGGTCTGCTCCAGATAGACCTCCAGACGATTGCGTACCGTTTCTTCACGATCGTCCTCGCGCTGTATCAATTCCCCACCGCACTCATCACACACATTGTCACGCTGAGGTAAGTTGAATTCCACATGGTAGACCCTACCACAACCACTGCATATGCGTCTACCCGTCGAACGCCGAATCAAAGCTGCAAAGGGAACATCGATGTATACCACGGCATCCAGGGAGAGCCCCAATTTCTTTAGTAGCTGGTCGAGAAACTCGGCCTGGGTCAGATTGCGCGGGAAACCATCCAGAAGAGCTCCCTTTTGAGCATCGTCTGCACGCAAACGCTCCTCGATCACCCCGGCAATGATCTCGTCCGGCACTAATTCTCCCTGCTCCACATACATTTCAGCTTCTATGCCTAGGTCTGTCTTCTCTCGAATGGCCTGCCTGAGAATCTCTCCTACCGCCACATGCGCCAGGTCGCCGGCCTCGGAGAGCATCTCGGCCTGGGTACCCTTGCCTGCTCCTGGTGGTCCCAGTAAGACTATGTGCATGCTTTACCTCCCTAGCGCATGAAGCCTTGGTACTGCCGCATGAGCAGATGAGATTCTATCTGTTTCATGGTCTCCAGGGCCACACCAACTACAATGAGCAGGGCTGTACCGCCAAACTGCAGACCTGGAATGTCGGTCAAAAGCAATATGAAGTTGGGCATAACTGCTACCACCGCCAAGAACACCGCTCCCACCAGCGTAATCCGAGCCACGATGCGAGCCAGCTGGTCGGCAGTGGGTCGTCCCGGCCGGATGCCGGGAATGAAGCCGCCGTTTTTCCTCATGTTATTGGAAATATCAAATGGGTTGAACACCATGGCCGTATAGAAATACGTAAAGAAGATGATCATCAGCATGTACGTTATCGTATAGAAAGGCGTACGAGCATCAAACAACCCTTCCAAAGAACGCGCCCACGGTGCATCCATGAACGACGCGATGGTAGCCGGAAACGCCAATACCGATGAGGCAAAGATGACAGGAATGACCCCTGCCTGATTAATGCGAATGGGAATGTGGGTGGACTGCCCACCATACATTCGCCGCCCTACCACTCGTTTGGCATACTGCACGGGTACCCGGCGTTCGCCTTCGGTGACCCACACAATGGCTGCGATAACAAACACGCCGATTATGCTCAGTATCATCACGTTTAGCAAACTAATGCGGCCGGCCACAAACAGCTGGTATACATTGACCAAACCCGACGGTAGGCGTGAAACAATACCGGCAAATATGATCAAGGATATTCCGTTACCAATCCCGTGTTCGGTAATTTGCTCGCCCAGCCACATGAGGAAGGCTGTTCCCGCCGTCAGAGTAATGGCCACGATGGCCAACGCCTGAAAGCCTGGGTCTACCAATGCCCCTTGCGCCCGTACCGCTACTGCCATACCGCTTGCTTGTACAAGCGAGAGAATGACCGTACCGTACCTGGTATATTGCTGGAGCTTCTTTTTGCCATCCTCTTCTTTGGCCATGGCCTCCCACTTTGGGATCACCACGGTTAACAGCTGTGTAATAATTGACGAGTTAATGTACGGAGTAATGCTCATGGCGAATATTGAGAACACCCTGAGCGCTCCACCCGAGAACAGGTCCAGGAAGGCGAAAATCGTGCCTTCGCGAAACAAATCGGCAATTACGTCCGTATCGATACCCGGTACGGGGACGGCGGTTCCCACTCGAAACACAAGGAACATCCAAAGCGTGAAGAATATTCTCTTACGCAGATCCCCGATCCGGAAGGCCGTCCGCATCGTTGATAACATCTAAATCACCTCGGCCTTACCACCGGCAGCCTCGATAGCCGCCAGTGCAGAGCGACTGAACTTGTGTGCCTTCACAGTGAGGGCACGGTCCAGTTGCCCTCCACCCAACACTTTCACGCCATCCACTTTTCCTCTTACCAGTCTCTCCTGGCGCAGCATTTCGGGGGTCACCACCGTATCAGCATCAAAGCGATTGAGGTCAGAAAGGTTGACCTCCGCATAGACTTTGCTAAAAATATTGGTGAATCCTCGCTTGGGTATCCGCCGAACCAAGGGCATCTGTCCGCCCTCAAAGAATGGTCCCTTGCCGCCACCCGAGCGAGACTTTTGGCCTTTATGACCCCGGCCGCTGGTCTTGCCACGCCCTGAGCCAATGCCCCGACCAACGCGCTTGCGCTTCGTCCTGGCTCCTGCCTGTGGTTTCAGCTCGTGCAAATTCATGGCCAAACCTCCTCTGGTTCCCTAGCTTAGCTCAATCTTGCGACCGCGCAAGCGAGCAATATCTTCAGCGCTGCGCAAGGACTTGAGACCCTCAACCGCCGCGTAGACCACATTGCAGTGATTGTCAGAACCCAGTGATTTGGAAAGCACATCCCGAATTCCCGCCAGTTCCAAGACGGCACGCACGGGTGCTCCGGCAATAACTCCGGTTCCTTCGGAGGCCGGCTTGAGCATAACCCGACCGGCTCCAAATACTCCCAAAACCTCATGCGGTATGGACGTCTTTACACGCGGCACCTCGATCAAATTCTTCTTCGCATCCTCGATGCCTTTGCGGATGGCCTCGGGAACGTCGCCGGCTTTACCCAAACCGGCACCTACCTTACCATCTTCGTTTCCCACAACGACCAGAGCCCGGAAAGAACGGCGACGGCCACCTTTCACCGTCTTGGATACGGGGCTAATCGATACTACCCGTTCCTTGAACTCACTCTCGCCTTCGGCTTGATCCCTGCGCATAGAACGCTCGTTTCTCCTTTGAATGGGCTGCTTCACGCTATCCCTCCCCTCGCTCTAAAAATCAAGTCCGGCTGAACGGGCGCCCTTGGCCAGTGCTGCCACTCGTCCATGGTAGATGTATCCGCCGCGATCAAATACCACCTGCTTAATGCCCTTCTCCCGTGCCCGCTTGGCAACCACTTCGCCCACAGCTTCTGCAGCAGCTACGTTGTACGTCTTCTCCAAATTGCCCTTGAGTTCAGGCTCCTTGGTCGATGCCGCTGCCAGGGTTTCACCGCGGAAATCATCGATAATCTGCGCTTCAATGTGCTTGCTGCTCCGAAAGACGCACAAACGCGGCCGCTCGGGAGTGCCGGTAATCGTCTTGCGAACCCTCCGGTGCCTGCGCTTTCTGGTCAGGTTCTTATCCTGCTTCTTGAGCAACCTGTTTCACCTCTTTATTTCTTACCAGCCTTGCCCGCCTTGCGACGGACTCTTTCGCCTGTATAGCGAATCCCCTTGCCTTGGTAAGGTTCTGGGGGTCTCACGGCCCGAATATCGGCTGCGGTCTGTCCTACTGCTTCTTTGTCATAACCTCGAACCACGATCAATGTAGGATTCGGTACTTCTATCTCCACTCCCTCGGGAGGAACAATCTCCACTGGATGGGAGTAACCCACGGCCAGAACCAGATTGTTGCCGGACTTGCTGGCCCGGTATCCGACACCGACCAAGTCCAGTGACTTGGTAAAACCATTGGTGACGCCCTCCACCATGTTGGCGATAAGCGTTCTGGTCAAACCATGCAGTGCCCGAAGGCGCTTCGAATCATTGCGGCGCTTAACCACAATACGATCATCTTCTATTGTAACCTCAACTTCGCCGTTGAGGCGGCGATTTAGTTCGCCTTTCGGTCCTTTCACCGAGAGGACCTGATCCTGCATGTTCAGCTGCACACCTTGTGGAATCACGACGGGTCGCTTTCCAACTCGAGACACAATCATTCACCTCGCTAAAAGGGGGACCCACCTCACCAAATGTAGCAGAGTACTTCTCCACCTATTCCGGTAGCCCGCGCCGTGCGATCGGTCATTATCCCCTTGGATGTTGAAATCACTGCAACCCCCAGGCCACCGAGCACTCGGGGGATCTGCTCCTTGTTAGCATATACTCTCAGCCCTGGTTTGGAAATGCGCTTCAAACCGGTAATTACTTTCGTACGATTGGGTCCATACTTCAGGGCGATAGTGATCTTCCCCTGGGGACCCTCATCAATCCACTCAAAGTCACGGATAAATCCTTCGTCCTTCAGAATCTGCGCTACCGCTCTCTTCAGCTTCGACCCAGGCATTTCCACTCGTTCGTGCCGGGCCATAGTAGCGTTTCTGATCCTGGTCAGCATATCAGCAATAGGATCAGTCATGCCGCCGCAAACCTCCTTACTTCGGCCTGGTGGGCTTCCTACCAGCTGGCCTTTTTAATGCCGGGGATTTCGCCCCTATGAGCCATCTGCCTAAAACACAGTCTACACAGGCCAAACCTGCGCATGTAGGCATGCGTACGACCACAAACCATGCAACGGTTATACTTCCTGGAACTGAACTTAGGTCGTCGGTTCGCCTTATTGATCAAGGCCTTACGTGCCAATGCTTCCCCTCCTCACTATTCCTGAAAAGGCATTCCCATAAGTTTGAGGAACCGTAGCCCCTCTTCGTCGTTTTGAGCCGATGTAACAATGACAATATCCATTCCCCGTACTTGCTCGACCTTATCGTAGTCAATCTCGGGGAAGACCAGTTGCTCCTTCAAGCCCAGGGAGTAGTTTCCGCGACCGTCAAACCCTCTGGGCGAAATGCCACGAAAGTCTCTAACCCGCGGCAAGGCCAAGTTCACTAGACGTGAGAGGAAAT
Organism: Bacillota bacterium; assembly: GCA_007130145.1. Lineage (GTDB taxonomy): Bacteria > Bacillota > Sulfobacillia > UBA8153 > UBA8153 > SLSY01. Next base: position 6,261 of record SLSY01000157.1, on the reverse strand, counting down.
CATACATACGCTCTCCCCGCAAGGTCACCTTGCATCCAATGGACATTCCCGTGCGCAGTTTGAAGGCGGCAACGGATTTCTTCGCCTTCGTAACCACCGGTCTTTGCCCTGTAATCTGCGTAAGATCCGATACCGCAGCATCCAATAACTTAGGATTCTGTATAGCATCACCTACACCCATGTTGACCACGATCTTCTCTAGCCGCGGTACTGCCAGCCGGTTGGTATAACCAAAGTTCTTCATCATCAAAGGAACCACTTCGTTAACATACTTCTCTTTCAAACTAGACACGAATGCTGCCTCCTTAGCCGCTCGGGGTAGTCACGCCTTAGCGGTCAACCACTTCACCGCACTTCTTACAGGTACGTACCACCTTGCCGGTCTCTAGCGTTTTTCGGCCTACTCGCGTAGGTTCGTCACACTTTGAACACAACAGCATGACGTTGGAGCATACAATAGGGCCTTCCTTTTCCACGATACCCCCCTGCATAACCTTGGGGGTCGGCTTCTGGTGCTTCTTGACCATGTTAACGCCTTCCACCACGATCCGGCCGGTGCGGGGCAGCACTCTGAGCACACGACCCTTGGCCCCTTTGTTCTTTCCAGCAATCACTTCAATCATGTCGCCTTTACGCACATGAACCCTGTTCCCCTTATTCAAGACCAGCCCTCCTTCTGGGTCTGACTACAAAACTTCGGGAGCCAGAGATACGATCTTCATGAACTCCTTTTCGCGCAATTCCCGTGCCACCGGACCAAAGATGCGCGTGCCCCTGGGTTCCCGTTCATCTCGGAGGACTACCGCCGCATTCTCATCAAACCGAATATTGGAGCCGTCCGAGCGTTGAATACCCTGTTTGGTGCGTACGATAACCGCTCTTACCACGTCGCCCTTCTTTACCACGCCGCGAGGAGCCGCTTCTTTGACTGAGGCAACAATGATGTCTCCTACGCTGGCATACCGACGACCAGAACCACCCAGAACTTTGATACACATCACTTTCTTGGCTCCTGTGTTGTCGGCAACATTGAGCCTGGATTGAGCCTGAATCACCGTAGGACCTCCTTCGCCACAGTCTTTACTTCGCTTTCTCGATGATCTCTGAGACGCGCCATCGCTTATCGCGGCTCAAAGGACGAGTTTCCATTAGTAGCACCACATCACCAATGCGGCATTCATTGTTCTCATCATGAGCCTTAATCTTCTTACTCACCTTGATACGACGACCATACAGCTTGTGCTGTTTGGTTCGCTCGATCTTCACCACGACTGTCTTGTCCATCTTATCGCTCAACACAACACCGGTACGGGTCTTGCGTTTAGCCCTTTCCATACTGGTCATTCCCTCCATCACTGCACCCCCACCCGCCGGGTCAGCACTGTCTTGACCCTGGCTATTGAACGCTTCACGTCGCGCAGCCTCATCGGATTATCCAACTGACCGGTGGCGTGTTGAAAGCGCAGGTTGAACAGTTCTTCCTTCAATGACTTCAAACGCTTATTCAACTCGCGGGTGTCGAGATCACGCATCTCACTCGCTTTCATGACCGGCTTCACCACCCAGCATTTGTCTTGTTACAAACTTGGTCTTCAACGGCAACTTGTGACCTGCCAGGCGCATAGCCGAGCGGGCGATGTCCTCGGGAACTCCTGAAAGTTCAAACAGAATGCGCCCCGGCTTCACCACCGCAACCCAGTACTCTGGGTTGCCTTTGCCCGCACCCATCCGGGTTTCCGCAGGCTTTTTCGTAACGGGCTTGTCCGGGAACATCTTGATCCACACCTTACCGCCACGCTTGATATGCCGGGTCAAGGCAACACGGGCTGCCTCAATCTGGCGGTCGGTAATCCAGGCCGGTTCCAGAGCCTGCAACCCATACTCGCCGTAAAGGATCTCGGCACCTTTGGATGCTGCACCGGTCATGCGACCTCGGTGTTGTCGGCGAAACTTCACCCTTTTTGGCATTAACATTACGACAATCCCCCTTGGCCGGCCGCACGCTTCTTGGGTGGAATAACCTGCCCCTTGTAAACCCACACCTTAATGCCAATCTGTCCGGCCGTGGTGCGTGCTTCCGCAAAACCATAGTCGATATCTGCTCGCAGGGTATGCAAGGGTACCGTTCCTTCTGCATCCCGCTCGCTGCGGGCAATCTCTGCACCGCCCAGGCGACCGGACACTGCGATCCTGACCCCTTTGGCCCCCGTGCGCATTGCTCTTCCCACTGCCTGCTTCATGGCCCGGCGAAACGATACTCTCTTTTCGATGGCCAGAGCCACGTTCTCGGCTACCAGTTGAGCATCGATCTCAGGAACCTTGACTTCCACAATGTTGACGGCAACCTGTTTCTTGGTCATCAGCTCCAGCTTCTTGCGCAACTCCTCGACGCCTGCACCTCCGCGACCAATGACCATACCGGGTTTAGCGGTATGAATCGTAATCTTGATGCGGTTGGCCGCCCGCTCTATCTCAATCCGGGAAATACCAGCGTTATAGAGAGTACTCTTAATGTACTTTCTCAGATCTATATCTTCTTTCAGGAGACCCACATAGTCTCTCTTACCTGCAAACCACTTGGCATCCCAGTCCTTGATGATGCCAATGCGTAAACCCTTGGGATGTACCTTTTGCCCCACTCAGCTCCCCTCCTTTCGTTCGCCAACTACCACCGTGATATGACTTGTTCTCTTCATTATCGGAAAAGCCTGACCCCGCTGGCGGGGTTGAAACCTCTTCATTGTCGGGCCTTCATCAGCATACGCAGCAGCTATATAAAGATCGCGCGCACTCAAGTCGAGATTGTTCTCGGCGTTGGCCGTGGCCGACCGTATCACTTTGCCGATGACCGGCGCCGCACGCTTGGGGGTGAACCGCAAGATAGCAAGCGCTTCATCCACGCCCTTACCCCGAATCAAATCCAGCAAAATGCGGACTTTTCTCGGTGCAATCCTGACATATTTTGCAACTGCCTTACTTTCCATATCCGCCCCTCCTTTCGGCGCTTACTTAAGCGAGGTTGACCTTTCGGTGTGATGGCCATGCCCCCTAAAGGTCCGGGTAGGAGCGAATTCACCCAACTTATGTCCTACCATATCCTCGGTGATATACACCGGCACATGGCGGCGCCCGTCGTGAACTGCTATGGTATGCCCAACCATTTCCGGAAACACGGTGGAGGCTCTCGACCAGGTCCTGATGACCTTCTTTTCACCTTTAGTGTTCATTGTGTCAATCTTGGCCATCAGCTTGGCGTCAACAAACGGTCCTTTCTTGACTGACCTTCCCATGAATCTACCTCCTTTCCGCTATTTCCTGCGGCGTACAATGTATTGATCCGATGCCTTACTCTTCTTGCGGGTGCGATATCCTAACGTAGGTTTGCCCCACGGGGTGACCGGATGCTTCCGACCAATGGGTGCTTTGCCCTCACCACCACCATGAGGGTGGTCAACCGGGTTCATGACGACGCCGCGCACTTGCGGCCTCTTGCCCTGCCAGCGGGATCGACCCGCCTTACCCACCACGATGTTCTCATGCTCTACATTACCGATCTGGCCAATGGTAGCGCGGCAATCCAAACGGATCATACGCTGCTCACCGGAGGGCATTCTCAAAAGAGCATGATCACCCTCCTTGGCCATGACCTGGGCAGAGGCACCGGCCGAACGTGCCAATTGTCCTCCCTTGCCCGGCTGCATCTCGATGTTGTGAACGACAGTACCCATGGGCATGTCACGTAGTGTCAGGCAATTGCCAACGCGAATGTCTGCATCAGGTCCCGATATGACCTTGCTGTCCCTTTGCAGCCCTGCAGGAGCCAGAATATACCTTTTTTCACCGTCAGCATAGTGCAATAGCGCAATCCTTGCTGACCGATTGGGATCATACTCGATTGAGTGAACCCGCGCCGGGATACCATCTTTATCACGCTTGAAATCGATTTCTCGATAGAGTCGGCGGCTTCCGCCTCCTCGATGTCTGACCGTGATCTTCCCCCGCACGTTTCGCCCGGCATGCTTCTTCAGGCTATACGTTAAAGACTTTTCCGGTTCATCCCGGGTAATCTCCTGAAAGCTGCTTACCGTCATCTGGCGGCGGGAAGGTGATGTCGGTTTGAACTTTTTAACAGGCACGGTGTCCCCTCCTTTCCCTAAACTAAGTGGTTTGATCTAATTCTCAAACAGGTCAATCTTATGACCTTCCTTCAACTTGACAATGGCCTTCTTCCAGCTGGTTTGACGCCCTTGATGAACGCCCATGCGTCGCATCTTACCCAACACCCGCATGGTATGAACACTCTTGACCTTGACCTCGAAGATCTCTTCGATGGCCTCCTTGATCTGGTTCTTGTTGGCTCGCGGGTCGACAGCAAAGGTGTAGCAATCTTCACCCAACTGAGTATTGCTCTTTTCCGTTACCACCGGTCGGCGGATGATATCCCTGGCATCAGACACCCGAAAGCACCTCCTCCACCACGGGTACGGCCGCCCGGGTCAGTACCAACTGTTTGTGGGATATGACGTCATACACGCTAATATCTCTGGCCCTCTTGCTGGAGACGCCAGGAATATTGCGAGTTGACTTGTAAAGGGCCAGATCGTTCTCATCCGTCACGATGAGGGCGCGCTGACTGTCTAAATTCTTCAAGGCTTCGACCACACTCTTGGTGCGGGGTTTGGTCATCGTCAACTCCTCAATCACTCTGAGGCTTCCCTCCTGAAAGCGCGAGGACAAAACACTTCTCAATGCAGCCCGCCGGGCCTTGCGCGGCATGGTATAGCCGAAGTCACGGGCCTGCGGTCCAAAAGTAACGCCACCACCACGCCACAGCGGCGAGCGAATGGTTCCGACCCGCGCCCGGCCCAGTCCCTTTTGTCGCCAGGGCTTGCGCCCTCCGCCCCGCACTTGTGAGCGCGTCTTGGTTTGGGCCGTGCCGTGCCGCCGGTTAGCCAGTTGCATCAATACCACTTGATGTACTAGCTCCTTGTTGATAGGCGCCTGAAACACATCATCATTCAATTCTATCTCTTCCACGACTTGGCCGTGGATGTTATATACCGGAGCCTTAGCCACCACAGATACCTCCTTTCCAGGGTCAATCCTCACGACCCAGTCTTGGCCTTAACCGTCTTCTTGATGATCAGAAGTGAACCACGGTTTCCGGGCACACCGCCCTTGACCAAGAGCAAATTCTTCTCCGGATCGGTACGGATGACTTCGAGGCCCTGCACGGTGACTCGTTCTCCACCCATCCTGCCCGGCAGCTTTCGTCCCGGGAACACTCGCGATGCATCTCTTCCTTGCAAAGAGCCTGGTCCGCGATGATATTTGGAACCATGGGTCATGGGGCCCCGATGGAAATTCCATCGCTTGATACTTCCGGCAAAGCCCTTACCCTTGGAGATGCCGGTGACATCAACATATTCTCCCACGTCAAACACATCCGTGGTTACCGCTTCGCCAACTTGGTAACTATCGGTATCTGCTAGGCGGAATTCGCGCAAGTGCTTGTGAGGTTCAACCTCAGCACCGGCAAAATGTCCCCGCCTTGGTTTGCTCACCTTGCGCGCATTTTGCTTTCCGAATCCCAACTGCACGGCACTGTATCCATCGCGCTCTTGCGTCCGCTTTTGGACCACAACACACGGCCCTGCTTCGATGACCGTTACTGGTATAGCTGTACCCGTCTCATCAAAAATGCGGGTCATGCCAACTTTCCTACCCATTATGCCTTCACGCACTGAATCCACCTCCTCTGGCCACCAAACGTATGCTCTAAAGTTTTATCTCGATATCGACCCCGGCAGGTAGATCCAAACGCATGAGGGCATCCACAGTCTTTGAGGTTGGGTCCAAAATATCGATGAGTCGCTTGTGAACCCTCATCTCAAACTGTTCGCGAATATCCTTCTCGCCATTGGGAGCAACCAGAATCGTATAGATGCTCTTCTCCGTCGGCAGAGGTACAGGTCCTGAAACATCCGCACCCGTGCGTTTTGCCGTATCGACGATTCTCAGAGCCGATTGATCCAAGATCTGATGATCAAAGGCTCGTAGCCGGATCCGTATCTTTTGGCTGGCCATGTCCAACCTCCTTCTTCATCGGCTAGGGCGGACGGAACGTCCGCCCCACCGGTTACTCAATAATCTTGGTCACGACGCCGGCGCCGACGGTACGGCCGCCTTCGCGGATAGCAAACCGCATACCCTCTTCAATGGCCACAGGGGCAATAAGAGAGATGTCCATCTTGATATTGT
>SLSY01000199.1 GCA_007130145.1 Bacillota bacterium | reverse complement strand
GTTGAGCAAGATGGGAAAGATGGCACCGATGGCAATGATGAAAATGGCTGATGTGTTGCCCAAGCCGAACCAGATGATGGCGATGGGTACCCAAGCCACGCCCGGGATGGGTTGCAACAGACGCACAAAGGGACGCAATACATCCTCGGCTACGCGCCACAAGGCGACAAGAATGCCTAGGGGAACACCGATGGCTGTGGCTATGAGGAAACCTGCCATTACCCGGTAGACACTGATGGATACGTGACCGAACAGCTGTCCGGACGCCATGAGCTGTTGCGCTGTCGACAGTACCTGTACCGGAGACGGAAGCAGCAGTCGCATCAGATCCAGCGGATAGCGACCAAAGAATCCCGTGTTGGATGCAGCCTGCCATAGGACCAAAAAAAGTATGACAGACAGGATGGAGCGAAGGCCTGACCAGCTGGAAGGCCAAAGCCCTGGGGGCGTTATCGTGTCTCTCAAGGCATCAGCTGTCGTGTCAAATCCGTATGTAGAAGCTTTTGGCCTATCCAGCATGTGGCATCACCTTTCCTTATTGAAACGATAGGTCGAAGAGTTTCTCGGCATCCGGTAACTGCTCCAGATAGCCCAATTCGTGAGCATAGCCTAGTATTTGGAGACAATCATCTATGTTTAGTTCATAGGTGAAGTCAAGATGAGACCGAGCCAGAGCAATGAGTTCACTATCCAGGCCGAGCTCTTGGGCGATGATGGCATTTGCCTTTTCTCGGTCCGCATTGATGAAATCCTGAGTCCGGCGGTGGGCTGCCAGGAATGTCACCAGTAGATCGCGGCGCTTTTCAATGAGATCGTGACGGACCGATACGACATTCACCGGATAACTGCTCCCGTGTTGCTCTTGCCAATAGGCCGGGAAGCTGAAGAGAATTCTTGCTCCCTCATACTGGGCCAGGCACATAGCGGCAAAGGGTTCCCAGGTCACAATGGCGTCCACTTCTCGGGTAAGGAGCAATGCACTGGGCATATCGGCCGGGGCCATACCGGGAAAGATGGTCACGTCTCGTTCCGGATCAAGGCCGGCCAGGCGGCCCAGCACCAGAGCACGGAACAAGGTATCGGTTACACTTCCGGTGCGTGGTGTGGCAACCCTGTGCCCGGCAAGATCGCTCAGTTCCTGCAAGGCCGAATCATCGCGGGTGAGAATGAGATGACCTCCGGAGTTTGTGGCTGCCACCACCTGCAAATCTACGCCTTGTGCGTGCCAAATCGCGGCCGGCGCGATCCCTCCGTAGGCGATCTCGATGCCACCGGACACAAAGGCTTCCATCATGGTGGGTCCATCCTGGAAATCGATGATTTGAACATCCAGTCCGGCTTCGTCAAAGTAGTTGAGATCACGGGCCACATAAGGAGATATGGTGCCCAATGCCTTGATCACACCCACCCTCAAGCTGGATTCATCCGGCGTCGTGGCATCGGAGCGGCAACCGAATGTCATCAGACACAGGATCACAGTCACCAATAGGATTCTTAACTTCATGAGACTCACTCCCTTCAGGTCTAGTGGCAGTCTATTCTCCGAGATTGCATTGCGTTACGTTGTAAACGCAGGTTTGAGGCACCAGAAAGCGTGAAATACTAAGGACGATAACCAACACACCTTGGGAGGCTATAAACAAATGTTCAAACATGAACCAATCTTGCTTCGACCCGTGAAGGTAGAAGGCCCCAACCCACAATATGCGACAATGTTGCAGGAGCAACTGGGTGGGCCGCAAGGTGAAATGAAGGCAGCTACACAATACATTACGCAAAGTTTTCGCATCAAGGATCCAGCCATTCGCGATCTTTTCATGGACATCGCGGCCGAAGAACTTGGCCATATGGAGATGGTGGCTACCGCCGTTAACATGCTAAACGGACATGACATTGACACCGCGAGCGTACCGCCGGCCGGGAATGTGGAAGCAATGGTGTTGACCGGCCTGTCTCCGTATCTTAGTAATGCTTCCGCTGTCCCCTTTACCGCGGCTTATGTTAACGTCACCGGAGATTTGCCGGCCGATATTCTCTCCAACATTGCCGCTGAACAGCGGGCCAAGGTGGTATATGAATACCTTCATCGTCAGATCAATGACCGTCACGTGCGCGAGATGATCGATTTTCTCCTCAATCGGGAGGAAGCGCATAACACGCTCTTTCGAGAGGCGTTTGGTCGTATTCAGGATTCTGGTTCCAACCGGGATTGGGGCGTTGATGAGGACGCGCGCCTTTACTTTGATCTGTCTCCAGGCGGAGGTCAGCACTTTGATAGCGCTCGCAAACCCGAGGCCCCCCGCTTTGACAGACCACAAGCTTAATCAGAGGGCCCAAAGCTTGCTTTGGCCCTCTTGGGGGTCAAGGGGAAGGCATCTTGATGAGGCTATTTGATGCCATATTCCTTGATTCGGCGATAGATGGTGGAGCGAGAAAGTCCGAGTTTCTTGGCAAGAATCGCTTTGGCCTTCGGTGTATCTCCCAGCTCCTCGAGTCCTTTCTCAATCGCCTCTTTCTCCCACTCCTTTGCTG
>SLSY01000138.1 GCA_007130145.1 Bacillota bacterium | reverse complement strand
GCGTTTAACCGGGCCTCACTGTGGGATACGGTTGCTCATGAGTGCTATCCCGGGCACCATACCAATACGGCCAAAGGAGCGGCCGTTGATCTGCCGCGCACATTCCGGCTCTACTTGCCACTGGTACGAGCCATGGTGGAAGGCATAGCCCATCGCTCTGAAACTCTCATGGCCCCGCATTATGAAGATGATCTGGCACGGCTCAGCGCAGCTCACCGGGTCTATTATTGTGCCGCACGGGTGAAGGCCGAGATGGATCTTAACTACTACCGGCGCTCTCCGCAAGAGCTCATGCGCATGTACCAAGAAGACTTGCAGGTGAATGAAATGACAGCACGCTTGCAGGTACAGGCCCATCTCATGTACCCGGGAGATGCCATTTCCTACTATACCGGGGCCCGGGTTTTAGAAAGCCGGCGCCGTGAGTTGGGCGTGGAAGCCCGGCCCTTTACCGAACCCATCTTTTCCTTCGGCTTTGTCAGTTTGGACACCATGAACAAGTTGGTAGCCATGTCCCCCCGCGACGGGGAAACAATCAAGCAATTTGGCTCGCTATAGGCGAACAAAAAAGCCGGTCGGTGCGGCTTTTACAGGCCAACCGGCCGGCTTGTTCTCATCCGTCCCTCAGAAACTCTGGCCTCAATCCATCTTGGCGTATCTCATCTCCGGCGCCAATCCTGATTCTCTCATGATGGTCTCAATCTCATCGCGTCCCTTTCTCTGGGCGGGCCATGGCTGCCAATTGGCCACCCGCGCCATGAGACGGGCCACGAAGGTGCTGTCCAAACGCAACGTATGAGCGGACACCTTGTCCAGCGTATCACAGATGGTGTGCCCCCAATTGCGCCCGGTGCTCACCGATTCCACCGTCTGCAAATTAGCGCTGGGAATTCCCTCCAACGAGAAGGGGAACATGTCCGAATGCATGCCAAAGACCGCATCCGACACAAATGGCCACTTCATGTTCTCGGAGATGGACTTGAAGACAGGAATGAGTTCGGGCCAAGCCTGCAGTATCACACCTTTTTCTCCGCCCCGTCCCGCTCCGTCCAGGTTCAGCATGAAATCCACGCTGTCCAGCTCACTTTTGTGCATGCGCAGGTAATTGCGGCTACCCAAAAGTCCGATTTCCTCCACCGGGAAACAGATGATGCGGGTGGTACGAGCCAGTTTTCCCCGCTGCTGGGCCAAGAGACGGCCGGCTTCCATCGTCACGGCAGCTCCGGAGGCATCGTCCATGGAACCCGGCGCAATGTCATGACTGTCAAAGTGAGCCCCTATGACCAGCATACGATCGTCCATGGTGGTACCGGGGATGTCGCCCATGACATTCCAAGAGGGTAGCTCCTTCACCGTGTTCTCCATTTCAATCTTCACTCGCACCTTGCCATCGGGGGCTTGCTTGGCCAAACGGATAAGAGCCATTCCCTCTTCACGGGAAATGCCCACGGCGGGAATGGGTGATCCCACCCGCATGCCACCGGTCTCGACCAAGAAACCGCCCTGATCCCGCATCCAGATGAAGCCAATGGCCCCGGCTTCGAGGGCCCGTCCGTACTTCTCCAGGCGGTGAATGCCGCGGCGCAGCCACAGCGGGGATTTGGCATCAACAATGACAATCTTACCCTTGACTTCATCGGCGTGGGCTTCCCATTCGGCGGGCGTCCCTAACCCTATGTAATACAGTTCTCCTTCTACACTGTAGCTGCCACAGTGGGGCAACCCCAATACATTGAAGTCCTGTTTGACAGGCTGGGTAGCTTGCAACGAAGCCGCTCCCCGTATCCATCCGGTGTAGGTAAACTCCTCTTTACGGACATTCTCAAACCCATACTCGGTCATCTTACCCAGCATGTAGTCCACGGCCTCGCGCTCACTGGCAGTGCCGCCAAAGCGGCTCCCCATATCAGACATGGCCTCCACGAGAGTGTAAGCCTCATCTGAGAGCAGACCATGTGCGAGAATGTCCCGATCCAGTGCAGTCATTTCCTTTGCATCCAACATGTCTCATCCTCCTTATAGAGCATCTCAAAACGCCCGTACATAGCGTATCACTCGTTACTGCGCTGCATAATATCGGCATATTCGGCCAATCGCGCATCAACCAGAGCATGCACACTGTCCTTAGGATACGACCCATCCGGCTGCCGCTCTCCGGCTTGGCGGCCGGTGATCACCTCAATGCCCTCGTCAATGGTAGAAACAGCCCATATATGGAACTTGCCGGCTTCCACCGCCTCAATCACTTCTTCGTCCAGCATGAGGTGCTCCACGTTTTGCTTGGGGATGATCACTCCCTGCTCACCCGTTAGGCCCCGTCCCTGGCACGCGGTGAAAAAGCCTTCGATCTTTTGGATCACACCCCCCACCGGTTGAATCTCACCGTGCTGGTTCACCGACCCGGTGACGGCAATGCCTTGCTTAATGGGCACGTCTGCGAGAGCACTCAATAAGGCGTACAGCTCTGCGCTTGAGGCCGAGTCCCCATCTATCTCCTCATAGGTCTGCTCAAAGGCGAGAGAGGCATGCAGTGCCAGTGGTCGCTTGGTCGCGTAGTTTCCTCCGAGGTAACCCTGGAGGATGAGCACGCCTTTGGAATGAAGGCGACCGCTCAGCTGACTCTCACGCTCGATGTTGACCAGCCCCACGCGCCCCGGAAAGGTGCGGGCCGTAATGCGGCTGGGCTTACCGAAGGAGAAATCGCCCATGCCGTAGACAGCCACCCCGTTGACCTGCCCCGTCTTTTCTCCGCCAGTACTGATGAGGGTGATCTCCCGTAAAAAGCTCTCGTTTACTTTTTCTTCAATCAGGTTGGAGCGATGCCGCTTCTCATTGATGGCCTGCCGTACGTAATCACCGGTGACCGTCTCTACCCCATCTCTTTTGGCCCAGCCGGCGGCTTCATAGATGATATCGTTGATCTCGTTAAAACGGGTGGAGATCTTCCGCTGGTCCGCCACCAAGCGCGAACCATACTCCACCACCTTGGCCACAGCGCTGGGGTCAAAGGGCTTGAGCCCGTCGCGCTGGCATACCGAAGCGATGAAACGAGCATACTGCAGGGCGCTTTGATCATTGCGTTCCATGGAGGAATCGAATTCGGCCTTGATCTTGAAGAGTTTGCGGAAATCCTCATCCATGCTGTAGAGCATCTGATAGATCAAAGGATGGCCAATGAGGATGACCTTCACATCCAACGGTATGGGTTCGGGCTGCAGCCCCGCAGCAACCATCATACCCGCGGTACGGCCCGGATTCTCCATGCGGATTTCGCGGTTTTTGAGTGCCCGCACCAATCCGGTCCAGGCCAGCGGTTCCCTCAACACATCCTGGGCTTGCAACAGGAGATATCCACCGTTAGCCCGATGCAACGCTCCTGCCTTGATCATGGTAAAATCCGTCATGAGCACGCCCATATGCCCGCGGTATTCCAAACTCCCGCAGAGGTTTGCATAAGTAGGGTTGGTCTCTACTACCACCGGCGCCCCCTCGGACACGTCGTGGTTGACCAACACATTGACTCGATAGCGAGTGAGAGGATCGGTCGGCATCCGGGGAATGGGTAGGCTCGGGGTTCTTTCTTCCTCATCCTCCTGGAATACCTTCAAGTTCTTGAGGATATCGTCTTCCATTTGCTCCAGATAGTTGCGCAGTTCTTCATTTTCAGGAAACTGTGATTTCAGATCATTGACCCGGGGCTCCACAGCCAGACGAGCCGCATCTCGCTCGAGATTGGCCACTTCCTCTTTGGCTTCTTTCTCCATCTGCCCCAAACGCCGCATGACTTCATTGACCTTACCCTGTACCTGGCGCAGACCCGCCTGAATCTTCTCCTTTTCCTCCGGGGAAAGGGCTTGAAACTCTTCCGAGGAAAGGGTCTTACCGTCCACCACGGGTACCGGAGCAAACCCCCCACCCATACGCGTCAGCGAAAAGCCAGCGGTCCGTAGTTCCTTCTCCAATTCTGCCAGCATTTCCGAACTTCTGGCTTGATAACGATGGGCTATGGCCGTCTTTTGCTTCTCAAACTCCTCGCTGGACAAAACCCCCGGTAGTTCGCGCCTGAGATCATCCATCGTCTCCTGCAGAAGACGAGCCAGTTCAGGCCCTCTGCCGGTGGGCAGAGCGAGAACGAGAGGTCGATCCGGATCCTTGAAATTGTAGACATAGCACCAATCGGTGGGGGCATCTTCCTGACGCGAACGTTCCTCCAAGAGATTACGGGCAAACGTCGTCTTGCCCGTGCCGGTGATACCGGCCATGTAAATATTGTACCCTGTGTTGGGAACCTCCATGCCAAACTCCATGGCCCGAACCGCACGTTCCTGACCAATCATGCCGACGAAAGCATCCAATGACTCGGTGGTGGTAAAATCCAGTGATCTGGGATCGCACGTTCTTCTCAGCTTGTCAGGTGTCAACCGATGTTCATGCATAGTCATCCCTCCCGGTTGAATGTTTCTTCATCTGGTAGCTTTTCCCCTATCTGGCTTGACACTCGATTAACAAGTGGTAGACTAATCTCAAGGAGGAAGGCTGTCCATGCAAGATCTTGCCCTGTTGACCGATCTGTATGAAATCACCATGATGCAGGGGTATTATCAAGAGGGTATTGCGGAGCGCCGGGTGGTATTCGACCTGTTTTTTCGTTCTCCTCCCTTCGATGGGGGGCTTACCATCGCTGCCGGGCTCGAGCAAGCCATTGACTACATCACACAATTGCGCTTTCGTGAAGAGGATCTGAATTATTTACGCAAGACCGGATTGTTTGATGAGGCTTTCCTGCGTCATTTGAGGGGCTTTCGCTTTGCCGGCCACGTGGATGCCGTGCCCGAAGGCAGCGTGGTCTTCCCCCAGGAGCCACTGGTGCGCATCCAGGCAGGCCTCCTGGAAGCCCAGCTACTAGAATCCGCACTCCTGAATATCATCAATTTCCAAACGTTGATCGCCACCAAGGCGGCTCGGATCGTACAAGCCGCCCAAGGTGACCAGGTCATCGAATTCGGTCTGCGTCGGGCCCAGGGGCCCGATGCTGCTGTATGGGGAGCAAGGGCCAGCTATATTGCAGGCTGTACTGCGACATCCAATGTGTTGGCTGGCTACCGTTACGGAATCCCTGTGCGCGGGACCCATGCCCATAGCTGGGTGCAAGCCTTCCCCACTGAATTGGAGGCCTTCCAAGCCTATGCCCGGGCCTTCCCCAAAAACTGCCTGCTCTTAGTGGACACATACAATGTAATGAAGAGCGGGATCCCCAACGCGCTCAAAGTAGCGGATACGCTGCGTAAGGACGGACACAAGTTCGTCGGCATCCGGCTGGATTCAGGCGACTTGGCGTATCTTTCCACGTGGGCACGCAAGCGCCTTGATGAAGCGGGGTTTTCTGACGCTACCATTCTGGCCTCCGGTGACCTCGATGAGTATTTGATCCGAGAAATCAAGAATCAGGGCGCAGCCATCGATGCTTGGGGCGTGGGAACCCGTCTGATCACCGCCTACGACGATCCGGCCCTGGGAGGCGTCTACAAGCTGGTAGCCAAAGAGATCGACGGGGTACTGCATCCTGAGTTGAAAATCTCTGAGAATCCGGCCAAGATCACCAACCCGGGAATTAAGCAGGTGGCGCGATTGTATACCTCGGATGGTAAGAGAGCTGTAGCCGATTTGCTCATGCTTCACGATGAAAAGCTGGATACCGACGCACCGCTTACGATCTTTCATCCCGATTACACCTGGAAACGAAAGACCCTGGAACGATTCTCATGCCGCCCCTTACTGATTCCTGTCATTCGCGATGGACAGTGTGTGTATTCGCTGCCGTCATTGGAACAGGTGCGGCAATACTGCCAAGAGGAACTAAGTTCGTTCTCGCCAGAGCACCGTCGTTTGGTGAACGCCCATACGTATTTTGTGGACCTGTCTCTATCGCTCTGGCAGTTGAAGCAAGATCTCCTCCGCCAAGGGGGAGCTCACTATCAAGACACCCATCCGCTGGCATAGAATCCTCACCCTAAAGCGGGATCCGGGTTCTTGGTCCTGGTTACCAAGTCAACAGGATTTGGCGACGATCTTGATCTTCCAGATGACCCCATGAGGTCAAACACCACCAAACTAAGCACGATCCACTCGTCTTTATCAGGCCTTTTCATGCTGTCTTGCCCACATCAGTGCACTTTGTGGTCATATTTGGGAGGACATTGCACAACCTACAGCGAATGAAAGCGCGAACGAGAGCGGTTACATAAGTATTGTCGGCGAGGCATGTTAATCGAGCTACATAACTACGTGGAGGATGCTAATGCTTAAAAAACCCTGGAAGCGTCTGATGACGGTCGGCATTGTTGTTGCAGTGATGTTAACGGGTACGGCAGGTCTGGCCCAAGTGCAACCGCCCACCAAACACACGGTTCGCGCCGGAGACACCTTGTATATGATCGCTCGTCGCTACAATGTTTCCATGGACGAATTGGTGCAGTTGAATGACATCAGAAACCCCAACAGCCTGTCGATTGGCATGGAGTTGGTCATTACCGAAGCTCAGAGATTCCATGTAGTGGC
Organism: Bacillota bacterium; assembly: GCA_007130145.1. Lineage (GTDB taxonomy): Bacteria > Bacillota > Sulfobacillia > UBA8153 > UBA8153 > SLSY01. The sequence continues at coordinate 3,625 of SLSY01000138.1, read as the reverse complement.
CAGAGGAGACACCCTCTACAGGTTAGCTCAGCGTTACGACACCGATGTTGACACTCTGGTTCGGGCGAATGACATCACCAATCCCAACTTCTTGCGTTTAGGCATGAACCTGGTCATTCCCGGCGACACCCGGGAAGGGGCTGACACCACGGTGGCAAGCACCAGTACGGCAGCAAACTCCGCTGAGGAAACGACGAGCACCCCCAGTCAAGCCACTATGCATACGGTGATCCGGGGTGACACCCTCTGGGGTCTGGGAAGACGCTATGGGACCAACCCGCAGGCCATCGCTGCGGCCAGCGGCATTGCTGTAACGAGTATGCTGCGCATCGGCCAACAGCTGGTTATCCCGTCCGGTGGCGACACGGCCCCGCGGGTGGGAGCCGAAGCCATTCCCTGGTCGCAGGTTAGCCGCCTTTTCACCGTAGGTATGTCAGCGCGCGTCACCGACGTGGGAACAGGACTGCAATTTAGCGTGGTGCGACGCGGCGGAACCCACCATGCGGACTGCGAACCGCGCACCGCCGCGGACAGCGCAATCATGAACCGCATATGGGGTGGTTGGAGTTGGGAACGGCGCGCCATTGTTGTCGAGGTAGGAGACTACCGCATCGCTGCTTCCATGCACAGCATGCCCCACGGTCAGCAGGGTATCACCAACAACAACTTCCCTGGGCACTTTTGCCTGCACTTTTTGGACAGCCGTACCCATGGCAGTGCGTACACGAACAGCGGTCTTCCCCGAGCCTGTTCCCAGCACCAATCTTGTGTGCGTGAAGCCGTCGGTAAATAGTCCCCTCTGAGATCGCAAAAAAGGGGCCCGGGCCACATGGCACCGGGCCTTCGTCCATCTTTTAAGCTTAGATACGGGGTATTGGCACCAGATGACGATGCTTGCTCGCCAGCTCGCAGTATTCTTCGGCCCGCACTTTTCGTTGGGCCAGCTCCTCTGGTTCAAGTTCCCTGATCACCTTATATGGGTTCCCCAAAACGAGCACACCGGGGGGAACCTTCTTTCCCGGGGGTATCAGAGTACCAGCTCCAACCATGCTGCCTTTACCTACCACTGCCCCATCAAGTATGATGGATCCCATACCGATCAGACACTCATCTTCCACGACACACCCGTGCAGAATGGCCTTATGCCCCACAATGCAATAGGCTCCGACACGTACCGGGAAGGGAGTATCCGGGTGCAAGATCACCCCATCCTGAATGCTTGTATAGGCTCCCACCTCAATGGGTGCCATATCGGCACGAATGACCGCTTGCGGCCACACATTCACGTAATCGCCCAGCGTCACCTCGCCGATCAGCGTGGCCTCTGGCGCAATGTAGCATCCTTCGCCGAGCTGAGGTCTTTTCCCCTCGTATTCGTACAAGACAAATCACTCCTTCGCATCCCTGTGTTCGCCAGCTTCGTGTAGGCTCCTGCTCCAAGCTAAAGCTGAATCCGGTCGAAGGGGCCACGGACGTACTCCCAGCGGTCACAGATAAGACATGAAAGCACATGCGGTCGCCTGTGGGAATTCTGGTGGGCAAAAGAGGAGGACGAGAAGACCATAGCGAAATCCCCTTAGGTTCATACCAACGCGAAGGCAAAGGGTACACCACAATGCTGAGACAAGTGCTGAAAAGACCTCGCTATTTTGCCGCACCCGGACAAGACATACCCCGACCGGACGAATTGTCCCACGTGCGGCGGGCCATTTTCGTTCTGGCCTTGCCGGTGGTAGCGGAGATGTCACTGGAGACGGTGAATCAGATCGTCGGCATGGCGTTCGTAGGCCACCTGGGAGCTGAGGCCGTTGCTGCCATTGGCCTCAGTATGCAGCCTTTGTTCCTGGCCATGGGCCTATTTCGGGGCTTGAGTGTCGGCACGACGGCATTGGTGGCACGCTTCATTGGAGCCCAGGAACGCCAAGAAGCCAACAAAGTTCTCAACCTTTCCTTTATCCTGGCTCTGGTCATGGCCGCGGGTCTGTCTCTTGTCGCCTTGACCTACGGACCGCGCCTCATTGCTCTCATGGGCGGTGATGCCCAAGTGCAAGCACTGGGCGGTCTCTACTTGCATAACTACGCCATAGGATTGGCTTTCATGCTCATTAACATGGTACTGAGTTCAGCCTTGCGCGGTGCGGGTGATACCCACACACCCATGTATGCCAATACGCTGGTATCCGTATCCAACATCCCTTTGACCTATGCTATGGTCTATGGCTTTCCCTTCATGGGTATCGAGGCGATGGGCGTAGGAGGTGCAGGTTGGGCCCGTAGCCTGTCGACTTCATTGGGATTCATCGTGCTGATGATCAGTCTTTTGAGCGGCAGGCGGGTGTTGCAGCTCGGCATCCGGCAGCTGCTACGTATCGACTGGTCACTGGCGGCACGCACGATTCGCATCGGCCTGCCGGCCACGCTAGAGCGTTTCCTCATTAGCAGCGGACAGATTCTTTATGTTCGTCAGGTGTCGGCGTTGGGAACGCTGGCGTACGCCGCCCATGCCATTGCAGTCAATGCCGAATCTGTGTCCTATATGCCGGGTTTTGGCTTTGCTACCGCCGCCACCACGTTGGTGGGACAGAACCTGGGAGCCCAACGACCCGACCGGGCCATGCTGAGCGGATGGGAATCCTGGAAGATGGGCGCTGTGCTCATGGGATTCATGGGACTGGTGTTTTTGACCATCCCCCATGTTCTGCTTCGGATCTATACCAGTGATCCCGACATCATTCGCATGGCCAGCATGTGCCTGCGCATCATGGCACTGGCCCAAATACCGATGGCCGCAGGCTTTATTTTCCCGGGTGCTCTCCACGGCGCGGGCGATACCAAGTCGGTTCTTTATGTTTCCACCCTAGGTGTATGGGTCGTCCGGCTGGGGCTTACCTTCCTTCTCGTGCAGGTACTTCAGCTGGGTCTGTTCGGAGCCTGGGTAGCCATGGCATGTGACTGGTATTTTCGGGGGAGCATTTTGGCCAAGAAATTCCTGGCGGGACGCTGGAGGGAATTGCGCATCTGAGCCAAGAAGACTTACGGGGCGAACCTGGAATTCATAGTGATGCTTTGCCAGCGCAGCCCCCGCCGGCGCCCGTGTCACTCCCCTTCGTTTTGCATGGAACGTAGGCCACGCGACGAAATGAGGCATCAGCATCATGGCCTTTCGCAATATGGAACTGATACTACTCTTTACTGCGCTTTTTCTGGTCTCGCTAGGCTTTGGCGTTGTCATTCCCCTGTTGCCTTTTCTCGCTCTTAGGCTGGGCGGTTCTTCTGTGGACATGGGAATCCTGCTCACCGTATGGGCCGTCGCTCAGTTTTTGGTTGCGCCGCGCTGGGGTGCATTTTCCGACAGTGCCGGCCGGCGCCCCGGCATCATTGTTGGTTTGATCGGTTTCGGCGTAGCGCTATTGCTGATGGGTCTTTCCACCCAGCTGTGGATGCTCTATGTCGCCCGCATCATAGGCGGCGTCATGTCAGCGTCCACCCTACCTTCGGTGCATGCCTATGTGGCCGACGTAACCGGGCCCGAGGAGCGAGCTCGTAGCATGGGAATCATGGGAGCCGCATTCGGGCTAGGGTTCATGCTCGGTCCCTCGATCGGTGCGATCATGGCACCCCTGGG
>SLSY01000107.1 GCA_007130145.1 Bacillota bacterium | reverse complement strand
GGAGCGGGCGACGATGGCAAGAGGTCAGCCTCTATGTCGGTAGCCAGCAGCAGTAGGAATAGGGCTGAGAGTATAAGCAGTACATGCTTCATGGTTTCCTCCAAGACTGGTGCCATTTGATACTACTCTGACTGGACGCAGCTGCGGTTCTTTTGGTTCCACTTTTCAAGTTTATGACGCACTGGACTTCACTTGGCTTTGAGATGCACTGGAGGAATATCAGGAGCTGGACCGAACCTGTAGTAGGGCGTAGGTAAAATCTCTTGCTACCGATGACGGATTGGGGTGGTGAGAGGGTGTTTTGAGGAAGGATGAGACATGGTGATTCACAGAGAAGAGGGAGCAAAACCTCTGGCTGGAGTGAGGGTTCTTACCGTGGAGCAATACATTGCCGGTCCGTATTGCACCATGTTACTGGCCGATGCGGGAGCAGAGATCATTAAGATCGAGAAACCGCCGTACGGCGATCCGCGCCGGACCATTGGCCCATTTCTCGAAACCGATGGGGGAGAGAAGATTAGCGGAGGGTTTTTGGGTTATAACCGCAGCAAGAAAAGTGTGATGCTCAATTTGGCGCACGCAAGGGGCCGGGACATCTTCCGCTCTCTTGCCAAGAAGGTTGATGTAGTGGTCGATAACCTGCGACCCGGTGCTATGGAGCGACAGGGTCTGGGATATAATGATCTGTCGGCTGACAACCGGCGTCTGGTGTATTCCTCGATCAGCGGGTTTGGACAGATGGAAGGGTACCGGGGTCCCTATTGGGAAAGACCGGCTTTGGATGTGGTGGCCGAAGCCATGGGAGGCGTCATGCATATGGTGGGGTTTGCCGACAAGCCTCCGGTATCGGCCTTGTATGGCATGGCTGACCTTTATGCGGGGTTGATCAATGCATATGGGATTATGTTGGCTCTTTTTCAGAGGGAACAGACGGGTCGGGGACAGTACGTCGACACGTCCATGTATGATGGTATGCTGGCACTCAACGAGCGAGCTATTACCTTTCACGGTTTGACCGGAGAGGTCCCGTCGCGGGGACGAGAGCGAGTCTTGGGCCCGCGGGGGGCGTTTCGCGCGCGGGATGGTTATGTCGCCTTTAACATTCCTACAGAGACAATGTGGGCACAATTCGCGCTCCTGATCGAGCGCGAGGATCTCATAGCGGACCCACGCACGGAGAATGGCCCGGCTCGCGCCGCCCACGGTGAGTTTGTGCGTTCGATTATTGAGGAATGGTTGGCGCCGCGCACGCGTGATGAAGCAGTTGAGCAGTTGATTGCCGCGGGTATTCCGGCTGGCCCTGTGCAAACCGCTGAGGATATAGCCCGTTGTCCGCAGGTTAGAGCCCGCAAGATGTTGGTGCGCACACAGCAACCGGGAATCGATGCGGTGAATTTGGTGCGTTCTCCTGTTCTCATGTCAGAGTCACCGGAGGTGAAGACGGCGCCGGCACCGGCGTTGGGTGAACACACGCATGAGGTGTTGCGTCAGCTGTTGCACATGGGTCAGGAAGACCTCCATGAGCTCAAGGAACTGGATGTATTATAGAAGGAGAAAGACTGTCCTTTCTGCAGCGGGTCCCTAGTCCTTTAGGGGCCTTTATTGCTGAGGGGAAGGTTTTGGCTCAGCCAGTCGGTATAGAAGCGAAGGGCCGTGGGTAGTGCCAGCTGTTGGAGCTTTTCGTAGGGGACAAAGGAATAACCCGGTACGGGATAGCACTCTTTGACTTCACAGGCATAGCCTTGCATGTGCCAAATCAGGTGGCTAAAAGCGTGGGATGTACGGCCCAACGATACAAGGCGTTTGGGATAAAGACCATGGCTTTCAAGATGCCCTGTCAGTTCTGGGGGCTTGAGCCAACCCTCCAAAGCATAATACTCCCAAAGCCCCTTGAGAAGGTCTTTTTCCCTCTTGCGGAGCAAAATGTTCCCTGCCTGATCAAAGATGAGTGCCACAGTCCACTGCTCCTCCCGGAACTCCTTGGGTCTTGCCAGCACGGGTAAATCCTGCTGTCGATCGGTGGCCCGGGCTTGACAGCAGGAGGTCAGCGGACAGGCATCACACCGGGGATGCTTCGGGAGACAGACCAAGGAACCAAGTTCCATCAGGGCCTGGGCAAAGTCCCCGGATGCTTGGGGTGGTATGAATGGGCTAAGAAACTCCTTTGCGTGTTGTTTGAAACTGGCACGTGTGACGGGAATCTCGCAGTTTGCCAGGCGTGCAAAGACCCGCGATATGTTGCCGTCTATCGGGATAAGCGGTTGTCCAAAGGCAATACTGCAGATAGCACTAGCGGTATAGTCGCCGATGCCGGGAAGGCGGCAGAGCTGGGCGTAGTTTTCGGGAACCTTGCCCTCGTAGTTCTTAACCATGAGACGGGCGGCTTGATGAAGGTGGTGAGCCCGCCGGTAATAGCCCAGGCCTGCCCAGAGACGGAGAACCTCATCAACATCGGCCTGGGCCAGCGCCTCTAGAGTAGGAAACGCTTCCATAAAGCGCTGGTAATAAGGCAACAGGGCTGTGATGCGGGTTTGCTGCG
>SLSY01000046.1 GCA_007130145.1 Bacillota bacterium | reverse complement strand
GCCAACTGTTCCAAACCATCGTCCAGGGGTAGCAATTCCACATCTTGATGATTACGGGCCAGGGCTTCTTGCAGCAAGAAATCAGCAAACCAGGGATTTTTGGGTAGCAAGGCTCCATGCAAATATGTGCCAAACACCTTACCCCGATAGGCTCCCTCTGTGCCATCCTCACCGTTATTCCCGTATCCCGATCGCACCGTGCCCAGGCATTGCGCCTGCGGGCCCAGATGGGTCCGACCCGCATGGTTTTCGAAGCCCACCAAAGCGCGACCATGATCATTGCACTTGACCACGACGTTGCCGATGAGGCGGCGCTCTCCGGCCACGGTGACCACATCGAGCAGTCCCAAACCGGGGAGTTCCTCACCGCCAAGGTCGCGATAGCTGTGACCGAGGAGTTGATACCCGCCGCATATGGCCAGGACCACCGCACCATTGGCCACGGCATCTTCCAGCATCGTCTTCCGTCGCAAGAGATCTTGGGCCACCATTTGCTGGGCGCGGTCCTCGCCGCCACCCAAAAGAATGAGATCGCACTGGTCAAGGGGCGCGCTTTGACCCACGGATACGGGACAGCAGTTCACATTAATCCCCCGCCAACGGGCACGCTGTATGAGTGCAATGAGATTACCACGATCCCCATACAGATTCATGACATCGGGATAAAGGTGACCAATGGTCAGTCGCAACACCTTCACACCTCCCAGAAGCGGCGGCCATAGCCTGCCCGATTGAGTTCAAGACGCAGGGCGAGCATGGCGGTATAAGTCGGCAAAACGTAAAGAGTCCCTCCGATGGGCACCGCCTCCAGGGCTTTTTCCAGGGCCCGGGACAGCTCCGGTTCCCACTCCAGCTTCGGGCCCGCCATGCCCGCATACTTCAAGCGCAACGCCATGTCCAGCGCCCTTTGGCCCGAGGCAAGACACAGGTCAATACGCGCTATGGCGTGCGCGAGCCACTCGAAGTCTGCATCCCACAGCCAGGAAATGTCGGTTCCATCTGCCAGCTGATCGTTGATAGCAATCAGAAGATGTAGAGGGCCCGGGTCCTCCAACACGGTTTTGAGAACCTCATTGCATCCGGCCGGATTCTTGATTAAAGCGACGATCACTTGGCGTCCTTTGACCTCCAAATGCTCCATGCGTCCAAAGGAAGCACGGGACTGGCCCAAGGCTTCGGCCACTGTGCCCGGCGTTACCCCCATGGACAACGCTGTAGCTGCCGCCGCCAGCGCGTTGTACCCATTGTAGAGGCCGCGAATCGGCAAGTGGGCATCAAATGAGTGGCCCTGATAATAAAAGCTCAGCATGGCACCAGTTTCTTTCGTGCGAGTGCGGCCGGTGAGTCCCAGATCGACTGGCGGACGGCGTCGCTGGCACTGGGGGCAGTAGAATACACCCAGATGAGCCAAATAATACCTTTCATACTGGTAGCGCACGCCACAGGACGAACACCAGCGGCTTTCTGCCGCGTCACTGGTGTGTTTTGCCCCGGCACCGGTATCCTCTACTCCGTAGAACACAGTCCTAGCCGGGGCCCGGTCAACCAAGGAGGCCACGGCAGGATCATCGGCATTGAGTACGACAAAACCGTCGCAGTGTACCCAGGCCAGTCCTTTGGCTACCATGTTGATGGTGTGCTCCAGCTCGCCAAAACGATCTAACTGATCGCGAAAGAAATTGGTGACGACGGCAGCCCGGGGTCTCACACTCTGGGCAATGCCATCAAAGGCTGCCTCGTCGCATTCGAGGATGTTGACGTCAGCCTCCAGTCGTCCCTTGGGTGAACTGTGCGCAATGAAGGTGCTGGCAATTCCGTAGATGAGATTGGCGCCGGTGCGATTGTGAATCACCCGCATCCCGCCCGCTTCCATCATGCTCGCCAAAAGCCATGCGGTGGTGGTCTTACCGTTGGTCCCGGAGATCACGATGCTCCCCCATGAGGCTTGTTGGGAAAGGCGCGCCAATAAGGGAGGATACACCCGGAGAGCAATGCGTCCCGGAAGAGACGATCCGCCCGTTTTGGCCAGACGGCACAAGGCGATCAACAGTTTGCCCACCCATAGTGCAAGGAAGAAACGAATCTGACCCACTCATTCAACCTCCATCATCGCCAAACAGGATATCAGACCATCGGCCGCTTGTTTACCATCTCAACATACTCGCGCGTGCTTCCGGTCAATACGACCGGTGCCATATCCCGCAGCTGGCCAAGGGATGCCGCCCCCACCAGAAACATACCCAAACGCATTTCCTGCAAGAAGCCATTCATCCATCTCTGCAGCTGGTTATCGCTGCTGGCAGCTTTTTGTATCAAGGGAAGACTCACTGAGACCAGATCCGCGCCCGCTGCCAGCGCCCGCACCGCATCCAGCCCGGTACGAATGCCTCCGCCGGCGATAACGGGCACCGAGGTGGCTTGGCGCACTTCCAAGAAACTGGCCGGGGCAGGAATACCCCAATCCACAAATGTTGCGGCTGTGCTCGCTGCCTGGTCATCTCCGCGCCATTGGGCCAAACGGCGTTCCATCCGGGCCATACTCGCGCCTCCAGCACCGGCCGTCTCCAACGCCGCCACGCCCACTGCCTCCAAGCGCCGGGCTGTTAGCCTATCTAAACCACTGCCGGTTTCTTTCACCAGCACCGGGCAATGCAGTTCCTTGACCAAATGTCCCAGGGCTTCGAGCACACCGTAGGCCCGGGTATCACCCTCTGGCTGCAACGCCTCATGCACGAAGTTTGCATGTACCACCAGCGCATCGGCCTGGATACTCTCTACCAATTGCTCCAAGTCCCTTGCGTCCATCCGCGGCCCGGACACCTGCTCTACCAATTGGGCCGCACCGATGTTGGCCATAATGAAGCTCGCCGGAGCTGCCCTGCGAACGACTCGAAAGGACGTGCCTGCCTCCGGTTCCACCAATTGCTCTCGCTGACTCCCCACGGACATGGCCAGACCATTACGGTGTGTGAGGGTGGCCAGGCGCCGGTTGATTGTGGCCAAGCGCCGGTGACCACCGGTAAGAGCCCCCACCAGCACCGGATAGCGCAGGCCATGGCCTAAGAACACCGTATCCATGCGCACTTCATCCAGGTCAACCTCGGGCAAGGCCAAAGGTCTCAATTTCAGATCCGACCACATCGCGCTCTCCGGCGCGTCCAATTCGCCGCCCAGAGCGGCCAAGAGTTGCTGCCACTTACGCTTTTTGGCCATGCCTTCCCTCCCCGGTGCAACCTCACTTCTGATTCAATGACTCCTCATACTCGGGGTGAATGACAAAGCGGCCATCCTCGATGATCTCAAAATCCCAGGGCAAGATGACGGTGCCATCATTGTCAAAAGCATACCAGTTGGGACGCTGGGCATGCGTCTTCACGTAGAGGCTCGCCGTCTTCACCCGTCGCACCCCTCTTTTCTTTGCCTCACCCACCGCCAACCGCAAGGTTTCCCCGCTGCTAGCTGCCTCATCCACAATCAACACTCGCTTGCCCTTGACTTCATCCGGCATGGGCACCAGAATGCGAGGACGATCCCACACCACCACGTCCTGCTGCCTTCGGGACAAGCGGACAGGATAGAACTCCACCCTTAGCATGGAGGAAATGATGGCGGCAGGGATCACACCACCCTTGGCAATGCCCACAATCAAATTGGGATCGAAATCGTTCTTAACGGCCAGGGCGATCTCCCGGCAAATCTCCATGACATCATCCCATGACAGCTGCACAATATCGCCGCTGTACTGTTGAAAGCCTCCCAAATTCACCGTTCGCACCCCCTTTCATCTCGCGGAGGAAATTCAATGCCGAGTTTCCTGAACATGGTTATCGCTTGTCGCAACTTCTCCTTGGCATCTTCAGGCTTCCCCTGCGTGGCCATGAGTTGCCCCTTGAGAGTGTGTATCTGAGCAATTTGATAATCCACGCGCTGGCCGGGAAGTGAGGTGTAGATGCCCAACGCCTCATCCAAAAGAACATCCGCCGCGTCCAGATTCTTTCCCATACGGAGGTAAACTTCGGCCAGTCCCATTCTGGCTACGGCCTGTCCTTCTTCTTGTTCGCTCCAGGTCTCCAAACCTTGACGATAGAGATCAGCGGCCATTTGCAGGTGAAATTCGCGGTAGTCTGTATCATAATCGGACAGCACCTGGCATATGTCGGCCACCGCGTTCCCTACCCGGGCCATAACGAAGCGGTTTTGGTGCCGCTTGATCATTTCCAGAGCCTTGATCCCCGCATCCAGTCCTTCCTTGAGAAAACGCAAGGCTCTATCTGGCATGAGAGCCGCGAGATCGCGATACACAGCTTCGATTTCAGCATGCAGATCGGCCGCCTCCAACTCGTGACCCAGTTCTCGTAGTATATCCACTTCTTCCCAATAGTAATGGAGGGCGCGTTCTACTTCCTGGGGCTGCCCGCTGGCCCGCGCTACGGCTCCCAGGCCCGATAGAACGCCAATGAGCAAACTGGGATCACCGCCAGAGCGGGCCAACGCTTCGGCCTCCAGGAAGTGCCCTCGTGCCGTGTCCAAGCAGGCATATCCTTGGCTAAATGCCTGTTCGTATGCATTCCAGCCCAGCCGCTTCAATTGACCCAGCCGCTCACGAATGGCTTGATTCTCCTTGGTCATATCACCACCCCCTCCGTCGAAGACAAAACAATATCGGCATGAACCCACCATCAGTTCTGAGCATACCGCATGTCGGCATCATTCGCCATGGTAAATGCGCTTTCCTTCCCCCTCCGTGCACCCTTGGTTCATGCACTACGGAGCCTGGGGATATACTAGCTGTGCAAGCAATGCTAAGAGGGGAGACAACCTATGGCACAAGAACCTCCCAGCAACAGCCATGATCTGACAGTATGGAAGGAACGACTGCACTCTGTCTCCCCGTCTGCATTGAGCCGTCAGCTACCCCGCCTACCGGCGGCCACCCAGATCATACTCTTTCGCCTACTAGAGAAGGAGTTCGCGCTACAGGTGTTTGAGCAATTGGAGCCCAGTCATCAGGGAGAACTGTTGACCCGATTCGCCGAACCCAGGGCCAATGAACTGGTGGTACAGCTGGAACCCGATGACCGGGTTCGTCTTTTTGATGAGCTGCCAGCCAAAGTAGTAAAGCACCTGTTGGTGGCTCTGTCCCCGCAAGAGCGCAAGATCACGAGTGACCTCATGGGCTACTCGCCCCATAGTGCGGGGCGCATCATGACCCCCCGCTACGTGAGCGTAAGCGAGGATATGACAGTAGATCAGGCCCTTCACACCCTCAGACGTCAGGCCAGTGAAGCTGAAACGTTGCACCTGGTCTATGTTGTCGACCCCACCCGGCATCTTGTGGGTGTCATATCGCTGCCCCGGCTCGTTCTCTGCTCCGGGCCTAAGCACATGAGCGATATCATGGAGACACCGGTCACGCGTGTCACGACAGATTGCGATCAAGAGGAAGTGGCCCACCTTTTACAACAGGAGGATCTTCTGGCCGTTCCCGTAGTGGACAGTGAAGAACGTCTGGTCGGCATCATCACCTTCGATGATGCCATGGATGTGATTCAGAAAGAGACGACCGAGGACATCTTCCACCGGGTGGGGGTGGTGGAGTGGAGAGAACATGAAACAATTAAGAGCGAGCAACGGCTTGGCCGCTCTCTGTGGGCCGTCTGGCGGGTACGATTGCCCTTTTTGGTCATCACTCTGGCCGGAGGACTTGGGGCCGGCGCCGTCATTGGTGTATTTGAGAACGTGCTGGAGTCAGTGACTGTCGTCTCCATCTTCATCCCTGTCATCATGGATATGGGAGGAAATGTGGGCACGCAATCCTCAACCATATTCACGCGCGCCCTGCTCTTGGAGCATATCGATGTGTCCCGCTTCACACAGCATTGGCTGCGAGAAGTGCGTAACGGCTTCAGTATGGGGGTGCTCCTGGGCCTGGCCGGTGGTCTTGCCGCATACGTCTGGCAACGTCTGCCCGGTCTGGGACTGGCGGTGGGGCTTTCGTTGATCATCACCATCACGCTGGCCACAGCCCTGGGGTTTCTCATTCCGTTCATACTGTTCAAGCTGGGCGTAGATCAGGCGGCAGGCGCCGATCCCATTATCACCACCATTAAGGACGTCTTGGGTTTAGCCATCTACTTCTTCACCGTGACGCTGTTGCTGTCCCCCCTGTTGTGATGACCGACAGGGGCGTCGCTGCATGTCTCTACCAGCCGGCGTCCCGAATGCATATTATGTCAGTGCTTTCCCATAAATATGTGGGAGTCCAATTGGTAGGAGGAATGGTTTGCCGGGCGTCGAAATAGTTATAAAGACGACACCGCGGCTAATTGGGCCGCTACTCGATGTTTGGTGCATTGAGTAGTCAGGAGTCATCGGGCTCGTTCACTCTAGACCCGTCTCATTGCTCGGTTTCTCATTGTATGACTCGGTATATTCGGCCTACCCCACTGCCCGGTGTCACCAAATCACAGGAGGTTTTATGCTGTGCAAATGAGTACGAAGGAAGCGTTGGCTCTCACCGAAAAGTACGGAGTGAAGAACTACAAGCCGTTGCCGGTGGTCATTTCCAAGGCCAAGGGCGTCTGGGTGGAGGATCCAGAAGGCAACCGCTATATGGACATGCTGAGCGCCTATTCGGCAGTAAGTCAGGGGCACTGCCACCCCAAGATCATCGCCGCATTGAAGGAGCAGGCCGATCGGGTAACATTGGTATCCAGAGCCTTCAACGATGACCGGCTGGGTGCGTTTTATGAAAAGCTGGCTAAAATCACCAATAAACCGCGCATCCTGCCCATGAACACCGGTACCGAAGCGGTGGAAAGCGCCATCAAGGCGGTGCGCCGCTGGGCCTACCGCCACAAGAAAGTGCCGTCCAATCAAGCGGAGATCATCGTCTGCGAAAATAACTTCCATGGACGGACCACCACCGTTGTCTCTTTCTCCTCAGAGGAGTTTTACCGGGCAGACTATGGGCCCTATACGCCGGGATTCAAAATCATTCCCTATGGCGATATCGATGCACTTAAGGAAGCCATCACCCCCCATACCGCGGCCTTCCTCTTTGAACCCATTCAGGGCGAAGCCGGTATCCGCATCCCGCCTGAGGGGTTCCTGCGTCAGGCAGCCCAAGTGTGTCAGGAGAACAATGTCCTCATGGTGGCCGACGAGATCCAAACCGGCTTTGGCCGCTGCGGGCGCATGTTTGGGTGCGACCTGGAAGATGTCGTGCCCGACCTCTATCTGTTGGGCAAAGCCCTTTCCGGCGGAGTATCCCCGGTGGCAGCGGTGGCAGGTTCAGCCGAGGTTCTCGATGTCTTCGAACCCGGCTCACACGGTTCCACTTTCGGGGGTAACGCCCTGGCAGCGGCCGTGGGTATAGCCGCCCTGAGCGTCATTGAAGAGGACAATCTGGTGGAACGCTCCCGCGTCATGGGTAAGCGCTTTTTGGAGGGGCTATCCACCCTCAAACATCCCGAACTAAAGGAAGTGCGGGGCCGGGGCCTCTTGGTGGGTGTGGAACTCAATGTGGATGCCCGCCCTTACTGCGAGCGCTTAATGGAGGTTGGGATCCTGGCCAAAGAGACCCACGTCAACGTCATCCGCTTTGCTCCTCCTCTGGTCATCAGCGACGAGGAGCTCGATTGGGCGCTGGAGCGAATCAAGAAAGTCATGTCCAGCTAAACCCTACAACAACGTACCCTGAATTCTACTACCTGGCCGGAGCCCCTGGGGCTCCGGCCTTTCTTCGTCTAATCTGGCGGCCAGACCGGGAGCTTCCACCCTGTATCGTGCCCAGCGTCGCGCCACAGCTCTTTCTCCTCTGTGGGCGTAACAGTAAAGGCACAGGTGCCCACATGTATCATAAGCGCCCACGTCCACCGACGGACTGCAGCGGCATCCTTGGCGCTGCCCCGGGTCAGAGCCTACCGGCACCTGGCAACCGAAGATCTTCTTTAGCAACCGTCCATCGATACAACTTCCCTCTTGGCTACCTTCCGGCCCCCAGTGTTCGGCACACGTCACCAGCTGCAAACCATATCGATCTGTCACTTGCTTCAGAAAGCGTCCCAGATCTTGCCCGTGCTGACCGCACCCATCCAGATCGAGAAAGGTCTCGTTTCTCTTCTCTGCTGCCTGCTCTAGCCGTCGCTTCGTCTTGGCGTAGTAATCCAGCCAACTGACGGTTAGCCGGCTGGTGTAAGGACCAACCTGTTGGGCCAGATAAGCGAGGCGTTCCATGTGGTACTCAACGCTCATACGAGGGGTAAGGATGATGGGGTCATAGCGCCAGCACACGCGATCTGGACCCAGCAATTCAGCCAAACGCCAGAAGGCTTTGATCCGCTTCTCAAGCGGGGCCAGAGGTTCGATCCAGGTCGGGTAGTCGTTGAGGGTGAACTGGAAATAGTAGCCAAAACCGTAATCGTCCAACGTGGGCAAAGACGGCATGAAAGGCCGGGGATCTTTGGACCAAAAGACGATGGCCTGGACCGTTTCTGGGCAAAGAGAAAAGCGTTTGACCTGCCTTGGGTTATAGGGGTTCTGCCGGTAGACGAAGCCCTCCCTCACCCGGTGCATGAACCATTCACCGAAAAAGGCCGGAATATCCGTGCGGCGGCTGGCACTGATGATCATGAGCTATTCTCCTTCGCCCCCGTCAGCAGACCATTCATAGGGCCACATCATGCCGTCAACGCGTAGTTCACCCAAGATGGGTAAAGTCCTGCGCAGCATGATGCAACATGCCCTTTGCTTCACCTGGGGACAGGTGGGATCCCAAGCGACGGTTTTCCCGCTCGCTTTCTGACAGTTTGTCTGACATCTTTATGGTCCTTGCTGGCCCCAATCGAGTAGGAGGGGGCGGCTAGCCCCCGTCCTCTCACACCACCCGGCATGCGGGTCCGCACCGGGCGGTTCAGCAAAGAAGTATAAATACACCCATTTATCCCGAATCGTGGTTGGGTCCATCTATAACCGAGTCACGACTTCTGTACTCAGTGCCAATAACCTTCACTACTCGTGGAGCGCTCTTACTACTGACAGCGGTTGAGGCTCAAAATACAAGTCCCTCTCGATGGGCAACCCCCAGGGGCCACGTACTGACTCAAGTTCCGACAAGCTGAAGTAACCCAGTTCCGTCTCGAAACCCACTACCAACCCGAAGAAGATGTCCTCGCCATCAAACTCCAGGACATACCAGGTCCAGTTACTGTCCGGGGTAAAGAACTTAGCATGCACTGTCGGGTCAGGGTCATCTTCGGTGGTATACAGGGCGGGGATGGTCCGCCTCATCTCTTGGGTCATCAATTTCACCTGCATCACCACTTCCTCCTCAAGGTGTTATGCGCCACATTCTGCGAGCTGCATGAAACCCCGAGCTCCTCAGCTCGGGCTTCCTGCTAGGGTGGGTTATTGTACGCGCTGCATGGTGTACTCTTTGCCCGTGGGAAGGGTGAAAGCTACCTTGTCCTGCAGGTCCATAGCGGTTGGGTTGGTGCCTGTCTCCTGCTCAATGTAGTGGCGAAACTCCTCAGCATTGAAGCGCCCCTCTTTATTGGACCCCCCGCACTGGCTCGTATAATACCACGCCCCTTCACTCAGGGAGTAGGTCACGGGTGCTCTCCCATTAGAGATGAAGTCGAAGCGCATCCCGCTACCGCTACCGTTCCCTGCACTCTTGCTAAAGCTCACCCTGATGTTTGCATACTTCTCGGGCACCTCAATGTTCAGCTGTTTCGCGGCTGCTACTGCCCGCTTTACCGGCTCCAGAATCTGCCCATCCAATTCCTTCAGTTCACTCTTGAGCCGCGCCACCTCCTGCTCAAGCTTGGCCAGTTCTCCCTGCTTAACTTCCTTTTCCCTCTCGAGCTTTCCCGTGTCCGTATCGCCGCCACTCGCCGCCAGTAGCTGCTCAAAGGTCAACGCGCTTCCCGTTTTCTTCGCCATTCTGCATTCCCCTTTCGCTGAATATCGCCTCTGTGTACCTTCTAGAGCCAGGAATGTTCAATATCGACTGTTTTCTGGATATATCGGCTCTATAATCATCATATCAAATGGATTCATTATGTTATCCACAGAATGGTCGATATATCGTTGGGGTGTCGGATTGTGAAGGTTTCATCGATTCGGGCGGAGAAAAGAGCAGGAGGCCATGGGGTATGTGCGGACTGTGTGGTAGGAGTGTGTTGTCGAGTCG
>SLSY01000175.1 GCA_007130145.1 Bacillota bacterium | reverse complement strand
TGCTCATCATCCAGAATGCCCGCGGCACCTTACACCGGGTGGCAGAAGGGGAAGATCTAGAGGCCATTGCCAAGAAGCACGAAGTGGATGTTGCTGTCATATTGAATACCAATGATATCGACCCGGATGCCGCCCTGACCGTAGGCGAAAAACTCATTGTTCCCACGGGCCCGGCGAAAAGGCCCATGGAGACAACCCTTGCCGCCCGCAGCAACAGCGGTTTCATCTGGCCCTTGCGCGGCCGCATCACTTCAGGATTCGGCTGGCGTTGGGGGCGCATGCATAACGGCATCGATATCTGGGCCCGGACCGGAGATCCCATTGCCGCGGCTCGCTCGGGACGCGTGACGTTCGCCGGGTGGAACGGTGGTTATGGCAACCTGATCATTATCTCCCACGGCTCGGGGGTGGAGACGCGCTACGCCCATCTATCACGCATAAACGTCTCCGTAGGACAGCAAGTGGCAAGCGGACAGGTCATTGGCCGGGCGGGTAGCACCGGTTTTTCCACCGGTCCTCACCTCCACTTCGAGATCCGCATGAACGGCACCCCTGTGGATCCCCGCCGTTACCTTCCCTGATCCTACCGCATGAGGAACTGGTGCTGAGCCGGTCTGGCATCCGTCGTCATCACCACACCCATTTTCCGTAAAGCATCTTCATCACCCCGGCCGGGTGCGTGAGTCGTGTGCATCTGACAACCCCTCAGGGCGGTAAGAAACTCCAGCGCCGCAGCGGCCGTCGGATTGGTGGCCGAAGATATGGCCAATGCCACCAGGGTTTCACTGAGGTTGAGACTGGCCGACCGTCCCTGGAGGCTGCCGGTCTTGAGCTGGTGGATGTTGGTGATGATGCCGGGAGACAGAAGGTGAATCTTGTCAGGTATGCGGGCCAGATGCTTGATGGCATTGAGTACCATGGCTGCTTCGGCGTGAAGCAGGGGAGAGTTCTTGCCGGTTATGATGGTACCATCCGCAAGCTCAATGGCCGAACCGCAGAAGATCCCCTTGTTCCCCTTGTTCCCCAGGCGAGCTGCATCCGCTTCCTTTCGCGCTTCGGTCAGAACTTTCCTTTCGCTCACATCGATGTCGTTTTCAAACATCAATTTCTGCACGCGCCGCACTGTTTCCACGCGTTCTACGCGGCGGAGCACTTCCCAGTTATAGCGAAGATAGCGGCGG
Organism: Bacillota bacterium; assembly: GCA_007130145.1. Classification (GTDB taxonomy): domain Bacteria; phylum Bacillota; class Sulfobacillia; order UBA8153; family UBA8153; genus SLSY01. Next base: position 1,366 of record SLSY01000175.1, on the reverse strand, counting down.
ATGATCTCCTGACGTCCGGCTTCCTTCACCGCTTCTTCATCTACGATCCCCCGGCACACCATGTTAACTCCCATATCAGTGGGCGAACGATAATGTATTCCGTTCTCGCCGCCACGAATGCGCTCGAGGATGCGACGCATGATGCGAAAGTTCTCCACGTCCCGATTGTAGTTGACGGCCACCTGGCCGTAGGATTCTAAGTGGAACGGATCCACCACGACCGAATCACCAATATCGGCCGTGGCTGCTTCATAGGCCAGGTTGAGAGGATGTCCTACGGGCAGATCCCAGACGGGAAAGGTCTCGAACTTGGCAAACCCCGCACTGATCCCCTGACGGGTGTCGTGGTAGACCTGGGCCAGGCACGTCCCCATCTTGCCACTCCCGGGGCCGGCGCCGGTCACCACCACCAGAGGTCGGCTGGTGGGAACATAAGGATAGGAGCCATAGCCGTCGGCACTGACGATCCACTCTACGTTTTGCGGATACTCGGGAAGCTCAGGCTGGACAAACACCTCAAGGCCCAATGTTGTGAGATAATCGCGCAAGCGCTGTGCCTGTTCTTCCCCGGCATAGCGCGTGATCACCACCGCGCGCACGGGTATGGCATGATCGCGGAGATCATCGAGAGTTTTCAGCGTAGCATTCTCATAGGTCAATCCAAAGTCCCCGCGAATGCGTCCCTTTTGAATATCCTTAGCGCTCACGCAGAACAAAAGCTCCAGCTCATCTTGCATGAGCTTTAGGATTTCCAGTTTGGCATTGGGATCGTAACCGGGAAGAACGCGTGCAGCATGCTGGTCGGACAGAAGCTTGCCGCCAAACTCAAGGTAGAGTTTTCCTCCGAAGGCCTCCACGCGATGGATGATGGCCTGCCGCTGGGCCTTCAAATACGCTACTGCGTCAAAGGCTTTATCTTTCATAAATCCCCCTCATCGACTAGGCAGTCTTGGGGCTTATTTCTCTAAAGCGAAGTCAAAAACCTTGCGCAGATCAGGAGAATGCCGACCATCTTCCACCCCGCAAGACCGCCAGGCGGCTTTGAGGAGCACCGGCCCCAGGCTAGACTACTCGCCGTAGAGCGTTACCCTTTCACTTCTCCTCCCTTGACTTTAGCACCCAATACCCTGAAGAACTCGTCCATGTAAGACCGGCGAGCACGGCCAGCTCCCGGGCCCGCGGGGTATGATTACGATCCTCCATCCTCCTAGCTCCGGTTTGTGAAGAGGTATTCCGTAGAGACTGTATGTTCATCACCACTGGCACCTTTGCCATCTCTTTTGCACAACGGTTAATCGCGCTTTATGGCTATATCAGCAAGATGCGGGCAATCCCCGTAGCCCCCAGGGCATCCAGCTTGCCGGCA
>SLSY01000105.1 GCA_007130145.1 Bacillota bacterium | reverse complement strand
GGATCGCGCAGCGGATCGATGGCTTGGCGGCTGGCGCGAATGTCGCGTTTGAAATCAACAAAGCCACGGCGATATATCTTGTCATCCAGCACCGTATGTCCCGGGGCCCTCTGTTCCATGAACTCGGTGAAGATGCCAGCTTCGTAGGCCGCATGCCATGCCGGTGTCATCTCCTGGAGAATGGTCTCGCGCATGGACCGACCCTGCCAGAAAGGGATGATGGTGTCGCGGTAGGCATCACGCACCCGCTTTGTGACGGCAAAGGCTATTTTTTCCCGCGCATCAATGGTGTCCAAGTCTTCCAGGCTGTGGCAACATAGTTCTGGATAGGTCGGGGTTTCCTTGGGCGCCGGACCACGTTCGCCCACGATGAGTTCATCTTGATTGATGGAAATGGTCTTGTGCTTGAGCACGTACTCGAAGGCACGGGCTCGCCGCACCGGGATGGATGATTCTTTGGTGGTTTGATAGAATTCGGTTAGAAGCAGAGCTCTTTCCGGTGAGAGTTTAGGCTTTGTATCCAAACTCTTCTGCCGGAGTCGCGCAACACGCTCATTCACGGCCATTGCCTCCTGTTCAGTCTAAAATTACACGCTCAACCGTCCCCCACCCGTGCATCAATTCCGTGGGTCCCCAGCTGTCGTGCCAGGTCCTTGAGCCTTTCGGGGCTGGGTGTCGCGATAGAAACAAGCCGGTAGTTGCGTCCTATTCGCTGGTATTTACCCTCACCTATGGCGTGATAAGGCAAAAGGCGCACGCCAAACGAGCTGTTCAAGCCAGCAAGAAATCGACCCATCTGATCCCAGTCCGTCTCATTGTCATTGAGGCCGGGGATGACGGGAAGGCTAACGAGAACAGCGTATTGTTGTTCCAGCAGCCAGCGGAGGTTGGCAAGGATGGGTGCATTGGACACTCCAGTGTATTCTCGGTGCTTGTTGTCGTCAATGACCTTCAAATCGAACAAAAAGAGGTTGACCCGAGGGGCGATGCGCGCAAGGACGCTCAGCGGAGCAAACCCGGACGTATCCACCACCGCATGCAAGTCTTCTTCTTCGGACAGACGCAGCAAAGCCTCGAGAAAACCCGGTTGCATGAGGGGTTCACCTCCGGAGAACGTGACCCCTCCTCCGGATTCGTCATAGAAGAGCCGGTCTTTTATCACCTCTTGGATGACTCCGTCTGCGGTTACGTGTCGACCCACCCAGGACCAGGCGCCGGTAAGGCAGGCCTTTATGCAGGCGCCGCACTCCTGACAACAGGTGGGATCATGCTGGATGGTCCCGTCTAGCAGACGAAGTGCCTGATGAGAGCAAGCAGTTATGCAGCGCTCACACAGCTGGCATCGTTCCGGTTGCCAGGCCCGTTCGAGGCAGGGGGCCTGACATTCGGGGTTGTGACACCACCAACAGTGCAGGGGACAACCCTTGAAGAAGACAGTGGTGCGAATGCCCGGACCATCGTGCAAGGAATAACGCATGATCCTGGTGATGATTCCATTGTTATTCAATGAACACGTCCTCGATTCTCACAGGATAAACCATATGTGCCGGCATCATGACGATAAGGCTTCACTACGTCATTTCATCATGAGGCCTGATTCTCCTTCTTGCTTTCAGACCACTGGAAGTGATGGAACAATGCGTCTTCTTTCTCGAAGGAGTTGACGGCTGATCCTTGAGAAGATAAGATGCAGGTAGACTGCTCATCACCCCTTCTAGTTGTGGGGTCAGATGAGAGAGAGGGCGAGAGGAGACACAGAACGTGCAGTGGGAGATGGCATCTTCAGCTTTCATTCCTACCTTTTGGGACTATCTGTGGAGTCTTGCTGCCCGACTCCTACCCATGCTGGTGGGGGCCGTCTATGTAGCAGAATTGGCTCGGGTGGTTCTGGGCGAGGAGCGATTGCGACGTCTTTTGGTCGGCAAATATCCTTGGGAAGGTCGTGTGCGTGGGGCCTTGTTGGGAGCGGTACTTCCCTTTTGTGAGTGTGGTGCCTTTCCCATTATGGTCGCTCTCTTGCGAGCCGGAGTCCCCCTGGGACCGGTCCTCACCTTCTTTGTGGTGAGCCCTGTGCTCAGCCTTCCTACCTTCGCGGTAATGGCCGGCGTATTCAGCCTGCGCTTGGCCCTTGTCTACCTGGTCATGGCCGTCACCGGAGGGGTTTTGGCCGCCTACCTCCTGGAACGGGTACTGGGCGAAGGGGGTGCGTTGCGCTTGGCAGGTTTTGGAGCCAACCGTGAGCCGTGCGGTCTCAATGATGAACCGGTTCCGGTCCCGCACGCGTGCCATGGTGACCACCTTGTGCAGACGGCATCTTGCTGCACCGATGGGCAGCAAGATGCCGGGGCATGCGGCGTTTCCCCTCACGTTTCCCCGCATAAGGAGATGACCACTCCGGTGGGCATCAAACAGGTGCTCCTCGGGGCTTGGAAGCCCACACGCGTTACGGTGATCACCATCCTTCCGTACAGCTTGATCGCCATGATACTGGCAGCAGCCCTGCGCACCTGGCTTCCCACCGATGCTGTGAGCGCTGTCCTCAGCCGGGGGGGCCCCTGGG
>SLSY01000042.1 GCA_007130145.1 Bacillota bacterium | reverse complement strand
TAAGTTGCTGCGTGGGCAAGAAGATATGTGAGATGGGGCGAATGAGACGAAGTATAGGCATTATCCGCTCCCAGGTATACGCCACCGCGACGCACCAAACTTCAGCGAGCGAATGTCAAAGGGGGAACACGCATGAAGATTGAGGACCTGAGGCCGATGACCGAAGGCGTAGCACCCATCAAAGATGAAGAACGCCAACTGCGCATGGAGAAAGCAGGCCGTCTCATGGTGGAACACCAGCTGGATGCTCTGGTGATGGAGGGCGGCAGCAGCATGTTCTATTTCACCGGGACCAGCTGGGGTTTGAGTGAACGCACCTTTGCTCTGGTCATGTCGGCACGGGGCGATCTGGTCTGGGTCTGCCCCGCGTTCGAAGAAGATCGGGCACGCGAGCTCATCCGGTTCGGGGACGATATTAGAACCTGGGAAGAGGATGAAAACCCTTACCGGCTGATAGGAGATGTATTCCGCGAATGGGGCTTTTCCACCGCAAGGGTGGGTTTGGAAGAGCGGCTGCGGTTCTTCGTCTATGACGGTATTCGCCAACAGGCGCCTCAAGTGGAGTATCGCAGCGCCGATCCGGTGACCATTGGTTGTCGTAGCATTAAGTCGCCTCAGGAAATAGCGTTGTTGCAACGCTCCAACGACATTGCCGTGCAGGCCTTCAAGGCCACCATAGCCCAGCTGCGTGAAGGCATGACGAAAGAAGACTTTCACCGGGACTCGGTCGCAGCCTTCCGTGCCCTGGGGGTCGAGGGTGGCATTGGGGCCAATTTTGGTGAGCACTCGGCTTTGCCCCACGGCAGTTCCAAGCCGCGTACCCTGCGTGAAGGTGATGTGGTCCTCATGGATGGAGGCTGCAGCCTGCAAGGTTACAAGTCAGACATTACCCGTACCATCGTCTTTGGAACGCCCAACGCCAAGCAGCGCGAGGTGTGGGAATGGGAGAAGAAAGCCCAGCAGGCGGCCTTTGCAGCGAGCAAGCCCGGCGTATCCCACGAGTCCATTGATGCCGCTGCACGGAAAGTCATTACCGACGCAGGCTATGGCCCGGGCTATGCCGTGCCCGGCCTCCCTCACCGTACGGGGCATGGCATTGGTTTGGATGGACATGAGTGGACCTATCTGGTCAAAGGCAATCGCGATCCGGTTTGCCCAAGGATGTGCTTCACCAATGAGCCTACCATCGTCATTCCCGGTGAATTCGGGATACGCTTGGAGGACGACATGTACATCACTGAGGATGGTGTGGAGTGGTTCACTGAGCCGAGCCCTGCCATCGAAGAGCCTTTTAGGGAATGATATCGTGCAGGGGCCGGGAATACCACAAGTCTTCGGTATGAGGCCAAAATATGAGAAAAGACCGCGTAAGCGGTCTTTTTAATTGTTGGCTTTATGGCTTATCATCTTAGAACTCCAGCTGGAAGGTGGCGTTCGTGAGCCTCTGCCCGTCCTTGGCGCGGACGAGCACGGTGTCCTCAAGACGTACGCCGCCCCAGTCGGAGAGGTAAACGGCAGGCTCAATGGCGAAGACCATGCCCGGGAACAATCTCATATGCGTGGGCCCAAGATTGGGCGTTTCATGCACGGCCAGCCCGATGCCATGGCCTCCCCCCTTGCTCTTGGGGTCATGGTAAGGGCTGTTACGCAGCGTTTCTACCCAACCAGCGCACACGTACTCACCGGTGACGCCGGCCTCAATGCGGTCTACGGTGGCCGCTAGCGTGGCTTCCATCAATTGATGAATCTCGCGCAGCCGAGCGTCGGCACGACCGAAGCAGAAGGTACGCGTCATGTCGGCGGCATATCCTTCAACCGAAGCTCCCATATCGATGAGGACCGGCTCATTGCGTTCGATCTTACGATCTGACGTCTCATGATGGGGGATAGCCGCTCCGGCGCCTGCTGCGACAATCGTGTCAAACGCCATACCCTCTGCGCCCATCTCTCTTGCGGTCCGTTCAATGGCCCAGGCCAGCTCCAGCTCGGTGATGCCCGGACCTACGCTTGCCATCACTTCATTGAAGGCGGCACTACTGATCTGGGCGGCCTTGCGCATCACTGCCAGTTCGTATTCATCCTTTACACCCCGCACTTGTTCCACCAAACCCCGGGTGGAGATCAGTTCCTGCCCTGCTGCCATAGCGCCCTTTATGTCCCGGTACCAGTTATATGTCATGGCATCCCCTTCAAACCCGATGCGGTGCCAGTTCTCGCCCGCGATGAGTCTCCCGGCGTTTTCGCCGACGATGGGATAGATGGGTGCCTGCAACGAGCGTACATCGAAGTGGGGTGCCTGGCTCACCGCTTCGCCGTAATTACTGCTGGTGATGAGGGCAATGGCTACCTCCTGACTGATGATCAGCCAGCCCGGTGTTTCTCCCGGTTGAGGGTCACGGGCGGGGATGCCGCTGAGGTAGCGCCGGTTGAGCGAATGGTTGACGACCAGAGCGTCCAGATTCTCTTGTTTGAGAAGGGCTCGTAGCCCCCCAAGACGCCTTTCTAGCGAGGCGGCTCTTCGGGAATCAGCCAAGTCATTCATCCTCCTAAAAGAGAAATATACCCTGTCTTTCGACG
>SLSY01000236.1 GCA_007130145.1 Bacillota bacterium | reverse complement strand
GTACGAGCACTCGCAGTGCAGGAGGAATCAGAACTGCCCCGTCACCGGTTCGAGATGATTGTCCCACGGAATCCCCAAAGTTTCAAGGTACGGGACCTGTTATGAACCTTAGTATACAAGGGAGTGAAAGGGATGGAGTTTGATTTTCGGAGTAAGGCGGTCATCATCACGGGCGCGGGCCGGGGTATAGGCAGGGCTATGGTAAAGACCTTTCATGACGCAGGGGCCATGATCGTGGCAGCCGATCGCGATGCTGATAGTTTGGGAGAGACCTGTCGAGCGTATGCCGAAAGGGTTATCCCCGTAGTCCGAGATATTAGCATTCCTAAAGGGGCACAGGCCATTGTGGATCGCTGCGTAAATGAATTCGGCAGAGTGGATGTGTGCGTTAATAACGCTGCCGTCGCTCCCCATGCAGCGCTGCTCGAGGAACGAAGCGAGGTTTGGGATACGGTGTACGCCGTCAACTGTCGAGGGACCTTCCTCATGACCCAGTTATCTGCGCGGGCTATGATCGCAGGGGGACATGAGGGCCGCATCATCAATTTCTCCTCCGGCGTTTCCAAACGAGGCTCGGCCGGGGCAGCGGCATATGCGTCTAGTCGTGCTGCAGTGGAGAGTTTCTCGCGAGTGGCGGCAATTGAACTAGCTCCCCACAACATCCTGGTCAACACCGTGAGCCCCGGGCTCATCGATACCCAGCCCAAGCCCCTTCCTCCCCGGATGGCAGAGGGTTTAGGTAAGAGAATCCCCACACTGCCTCTCGCTCGTCCGGGTAGACCAGAGGAAGTTGCCTGGGTAACCATGTTCTTGGCCTCCGAGTACGCCGGATATGTGTGCGGAGCAGTTTGGGAAGTAGACGGGGCGGCCGGCATCGGCACGAGAGCCGGGCACTCCATCATCGATGATGACCCCCGCTATGACTGGGTGACCAAGACGTAAGTGCAGCCAATCGAACTATTGCCACACCAGAGATTTCGTAAACCAGTTGAATACCATCCAAACGGACCCTTGGGATAATGGGTTTCAGTTGCGCCGTCAACCACGGTGCTCAGTGTTAATACTGGGGAGAGAAACGGACAGATGATGGTGGTTGTCATCTGAGGCTTTACAGAAGGTCTAAAGCCAGTATTTCGTACATCCTCTTCATGTCCCTCTGAGTGACTTGACCATCAGCAAACATGGGTTCTCTTTACCCCACAATGACCTTAGCTCTTGTAGAGGGTAGAAGCCCATTTTTCAATAGAAGTGCCGAGTCCGCCGGTAACAGGGATCGGGATGAGAATCGCCCAATGTCTTGACCAGCAAGAAATGCTTATGTGGGTTCTTCCTGATATCTCCTCTTCGGCCAACCGCAAGAGTTCAGAGCCCACTCCTTGGCCCCGAAATCCCTTGAGTATCCCCATCACATGAACCTCACTTGTATAGGGGTTGTGTTCTTCCAAACTGAGGTATCCCACCGATTCATTTCCTACGAATGCTGCGAGGAACCATTGATCCCTCACCTTCCTTTAATAGTCGCGGACAGCAGACTCAAGTCCAAACCACTCTGGCAGTCTTCGGAGTATCGATGAGCAAATCCGGCTCTTGTCAGCTCCACAGGCTATCTCGTCAAAGTGCATCGAACCTTCTCTCTCCATCGATTCCTTCCCTCCTCTCCCAGTTGGGACATGGGCAGACCGGGCAGCCAGCTTACCCCGATTTCTCGTGATCTCTACCTGGGCGATCGTTCGGCTCACACCAAGATAACGAGAGGCACTCAACGGAAAGGAGTAAAAGCAGGGAAACGCCACTTTAGATAGTACCTTACGATGATAACCAAACTCATGATCATCGCCGATCCTGCGAGCAGATACAACGACACCGTGCTCCTAAATTCCTGCATTACTATACTAAACGCAGTCAGGAATAGGAAAATCGTATACAGTCTGCGGCGCGCCATGTCAGAAATATTCTTGGCGGCCTTTACCCCTATGTTGATGCCGAAAAACGCCCCCAGGATGAGTAGTGCCACAATGGCCACATTCACGTTTCCTGAGAGGTAATACAAGACGGATGCAAATACTGAAGTTACGACCAGGATGGCCAGGCTGGTTCCTACAGCCTTGTCACAGTTCATGCCAAAAGCGTACATCAAAAGGGGAAACAGTAAAAAGCCGCCGGCACCCGTAAGCCCTTTAACCAAGCCGATAAAGAGGCCCGCAAACACGAGGCTGATCAGGGAGAAGCGGCCTTCCTGAGGAATGTCAAGGAAAGGTGGCGATACCCTTATTCTCTCTACCAGGCGAGCCAGGCGGTTGGGGCCAGCGTCCCTGCGCACAGCATCCGCCACTAAGAGTCCGACTAAAGAGAGGAGCATAGTTATGTAGGTAAAGCGGACAAAGGTCTCGGCAACGCCGATTGCATCCAGCCGAAGGAGAATTTCCTGAGCAATGAATACGCCTACGAAGCCTATCCCACCGACAAAAGCAGCCACTTTGAGAAAGGCATGCTCCTTTGCCAGATATCGGAAGCTCCCGTAACCCGATACCCCCACCGTATAGGTGAGCCCTGCGGCAACGGAATTTGCTATGGGAAAACCAAGCCCGTTCAGCATCGGTGTAATGATGAACGCTCCACCGATGCCGAAAAAGCCGCTCAAAACACCCACAGTAAACCCTAAGATCACCAAGAACACGTAGGCTAAAACCATCTCGATCCCCTTACACCGAAATCGGACCATCCATTGAAAGGGGAGGTCTACCCAAGTAGCAGCCTCTTCTACCCCTATTGATCTCTTCTTGGTAAAGCCGCAGTAACCCTTTGGTCTGGGTTATGGAGTAGGGATGCCTGCTTTCCCATGGTCTTTCAAGAAACTCCATTAGAGAGGACCTATGTGCAAACTATAAACTAAGTCTGGCCCCTCCTAGACATTCCGAACACCTCTTCAAGAAACTTGCAGTAGGACTTGGGACACACCGCTGCAACATGTTGCCATACTAAATCTTTCCCGGGACCAGCCTAATCAGATAACAGTAAACTCCTTCGGACATGTTGTCAGAATTTGACCTGGGCTCTCTTTGCCTACCACCAGGATATCCTCGATGCGGATTCCTCCCCATCCCCTTCGATAGATGCCTGGTTCAACCGTAACGACCATGTTTTCCTTTAGTACATGGTGATGGTCGTCAGGACGCATCCTTGGCTTTGGGTCGTGATTCTGGCGCCCGATACCATGCCCGAGTCCAGAATCGTAGCACCCATAATCAGTCTTTGCAAGAATAGTATTCCTGGCTAAAGCATCCGCTTCACTCATGGTCAAACCCTCTCTGAGCAACCCGAGTGCATTCGTTTGGGCCTCAAGCACAATCTCGTACAACTCCATCTGCATTTCATCTGCTTCACCCATCACTACCGTTCGGGTCGTGTCAGAACGGTAGTTAGCAAGAACGACACCAAAATCCATGAGCACCAGATCTCCATGGCTGATCTCTTTATTGGTTGAGACAGCATGAGGCAGAAATGTTCTTGATCCAGAGGAGATTAGAATGTCAAAGCTGAGGTCCTGTGCCCCTCGGTCGAAGATGATCTGCCGAAAGATGTTTTTTGCCTCAATCTCGGTGATTCCACTTCTCAAGTGGTTCAGGAACTCTAAATAGCACCGATCTGATAGCAACACGGCTTCTTGAATTAGATGGATCTCCTCTTTTGTCTTGATTGCTCGAAGATCTTCAATACAGTCCCTAACCGAAACGATCTCAAGCCCACGCAGGACAGAACGGAGCCCATCAAGATCTATCATAGTGACGTAGTTTGCCTCGATTCCAATCCGCTCCAGATGAAGCCGCTTGCATGTTGCATAAACCTCCTCAAGACCACCAGGAAAGAAACTATGCTCTGGATAGATCTCCCTTATGGCTTCGAGATTCCTCGACTTGGTGAAGATGTGAAGGCGGCTCTGTGCAACCAAGATGACAGCTGGCCAGAAGTCATTGGTCTTATTGCATATCCATTTTACACTCTCAGGGTTGGTGATAAGAAATCCATCAAGGGGCCGCCTCGCTATCTCCGCGATGACTCTCTCGTACATAGGTATCCTCCCTGCCTTTTCTGTTCTGTCTTATCTTACGCGTCGTTCCACCTGCATCGTTTAATGCCTACACATCTGTGGTTTCCGCTGCCTGGCATCCGCCATGGTCAAAGCGATCCCTTACCCTCTATCTATCTCCGCTTGGTACAGACGCAACAATCTGCTAGCCATGGGTCCCGGCTTTCCATCGCCTATCTTCCTACCATCCACTTCGACAACAGGTATCAAACTGGCAAAGGTGCCGGTGACAAAGGCTTCATCTGCTCCGTAGACATCAAACAGGGAGAAGTCCCGTTCATATACTTCTATGCTGTTCTCCTTGCAGAGTCTGATGAAGTTACCCCTGGTAATTCCATTGAGGCAATACTTACCCGTTGAAGTATGAACCGCATTGTCGACAACCATGAAGAAATGGGTGGAATTGCAGGTAGAAACAAAGCCATTGATATCCAACATGAGGGCTTCATCAGCATTCGCCCTATTGGCCTCGATGTTGGCCAGTATACAATTTATCTTGTTGTGGCTGTTGATCTTGTGATCCAGGACATCCGGCTGGCCTCTTCTGGTAGCTGCAGTCACCAGACGAATTCCGCGTTTCTTCAGTTCAGGCTCTGCTTTCTTATATTCAGCCATGATGACTATCGTCGCTGGGCCATAGTTCAGCCTAGGATCCTGGCCCGGAGTTCTCTTCATGCCCCTTGTCACCATGAGCCGGATATGCACATCCGACTCCATATGGTTGACTTCCAAGGTTCGGTACAGCAGCTTCTCCATTTCTTGCTTTGTCAATCCTATGTCAATCTGCAAAGTTTTGGCCCCTTGGTACAGACGGCGCAAGTGTTGCTCTATGTATAGGATTCGCCCTTTTTGAACTCGAAAGCCCTCCCAGATCCCATCCCCAAGGATGAAGCCACTGTCAAATACGGATATGCTTGCCTCGCTCCTGGGGTAGAACTCGCCATTGACGTAGATAAGGACCTTATCATTCCTGTCATCGGCAACATAAGCATGAGAACCCTTCTCCATGGTATCTCTCCTCTAGCTAAATTGGTATTACCATTTTACCACAGAGTGGGCTTCCCTGGGTGTTCCTTTTGGGGTAAGATGATATCACCGAGCCCACATTGGGGAGGCATTCCATGTATAAGACCATCGCGAAAAGCGAGAAATCACATAAGAAGGTCATGCATCAGATTCAAGGGTTGATCCTGGAAGGCAAGCTCAAAAAAGGGGACAAACTCCCCCCAGAGAGGCAACTTGCCGAACTCCTCGACGTGGGCAGACCCACTCTCAAGCAGGCACTCAGTGCTCTGGAGGCGTTGGGGCTTATAGAGAGCCGTCATGGGGGAGGAAACTACGTTACTTCCGATCTATCCAACATCTTTAACCCCTTTACCTTGCAGTATTACTTGGCTGAAGGAAAGGAGACCGACATTGTTGAGTTCCGCTACCTGCTTGAAGTCCAGTTGGCCAGGCTCGCAGCGGCTAAGGCAACAGAGTCGGATATATCTCGCCTGGCTGCTATTGTCGAGAATATGAAGTCCGTGGAAAGCCTTGAAGAACGTCTCCAGGTGAATCTGGCTTTCCATCGAGAACTGGCTCACATCAACGGCAATGTCTTGATACTGACGATCTACGATAGCATCCTACAACTGGTGATAGAGCAAACCAGTCTGACTGACGGTGAGCATTTCCACAGAAGTCATGAGCGCATTTTACGGGCAATCCAAAGCGGCAATTCAAGTCTAGCAGGCCAATCTATGTCCGACCACTTCGTTGCCAAATTCCCTAACTATCAGTTCTACGATCAGATACACCAGATCTAGCCTCAGATTTGGAGCATCAAACTCGCATTCAGACGGAGCCCCTAACGGAAGGTGGGGGGCTCTTATTTCACTTCGTCGAACCGCCCCAGAGCCTATCCCCTGTTGTTGGCCCCAATTGGCACCTGTGCTCCATAAGCACGATGCACTGCATCCGGTGCCATCATCCTTGAGCATCGCCGTAATCACTCCCAGCGCTACCAGGCGAATCTTGCTTCGGCGATACTCTGGTTATGCTCGGGATGGATGGTATGGTAGACAGCTCTTTGGGTAACTTTGGCTACATCACCCCGGGTAGCCGGGAAGTAGGTGCTTTCGTCAGTTAGCTCTATCCCAGTTGTAAGTTCGAGTTCTTCTGCCACTTGCAGATATCCCCATGGCCAGGGCTGGTCCGTAACGCGCGTGGCGTGGCCGGTCAGCCGTACCATGAACGTAAACAGTTCACAATAGGATACAGCCCGCTCTGGTCGGAAGAGCCGGACCCCGATATACTCGTATCCCAAAGTCAATTCCAGCTGCCAAGCCAGATTCACATACCCGGATGCCCAATGATCTGAAGACACATCTGCAAAGACTGTATCGCCCTTTTCCTCCTCCGCTATAGCCTCATAATCCGGGCCCATGGACCGGATCAGTATCGCTATTAGATCCGAGCGTCGCAAGGGGTCGCCGGGACGATAGTGCCAGTTGTCCTCGATCTCATCGATAAGGATTCCCAAATGGTAGAGAGAATCCACTGCTTTGCGGGTATCGGGTTCAGCCACCAAATCTACCTCATCCACCAAATCTTCAAGGTTTCCTCCCGATACATACATCCCCGGACAAAGACCCAGCAGCAAAGAGAGCAAAAAGCAGATTGCCGTGACCAGCCTAAAGTTCTTGAGCATGGCGACTCCTCCTAATGACTCATCGAGAGTAGGTAAAGGTTGAAACGGCGGAGAGGGCTTGTCTTGGAATGGAACAGCGCTTAGTTGTTGTGATGAATCCTCTTAAATATACAAAGAAGCAGATCTCCTGTCAAGTTGATATTTCGACTATTCCGATAACTACGCCTTTGATGTGTGGCCCCCGAAGAACACTTCTGCATGCCCAAGCAGCGCATTGTCCCCGCATGCCCCCAATTGCAATTCCTATCCCCACCATTTGAGGGTAAGATGACGAACGATTCTCACCGGGTAAAAGTGGCAGGATCTATGAATCGCTTGGGGAATGCAGTTATGCAAGAAAATCACGGCAAGGCAATTCAAGTTCTCACATCATCCCACAGACCAAGGATGGGAGCTATGCACCGATTCACTCTAGGCCGAAAGCTGGACGTAAACTACCCTACTAATCGCTGGGTCATCATCATAACACTAGTGCTGATGCTTGGGGTTTGGTTACAGAGGGGCTCCATGTTAGCAGGAGTGCAAGTAGGTCTGGGGTTCTTTCTGTGTTGGGCTCTGGCCCGAGAGGTTGATCCAGCCCATGATTTTAGTGCTTTCCTTGCCACCGCTTTTTATCTTCTGAGCCTTCTCTCCTTTGACGGGCTTGAACTGTCATTGCTGTTCAGCCTACTTTTACTCTTGCGCTCTATATCAGGGGTTTGCGGTAGAGCTACTACCTTGGTTGATCAGGGAGTTCTCTTCGGATTCACCGCCTATTTACTAGTGTTTCGTGACAGCGGAGTCTACCCAGCCCTGCTTTCCCTGGGGCTTTACTTGGCGCTTTTACGCGATAACGTGCACCCTCCTGCCCGGGCCATGGGACGGGTACTGGCTCTGATTTCTATTCTCGCAAGCGTTCTTTGGCCTTGGCAGGCGGGCATAGCAGTGCAACATGCTTCCCTTTTCTATGGATTCATCGGAATTTTTGTCTTAGGGATCAGCCTAACCCATTATGTCGCCCTGACCACAGACACAGGAATGCATGACGATATGGGGAAACCCCTCATGACTTATCGGGTGCAGCGATCTCATGCCTTCTACACCATGGCCCTGCTCGCGTTGCTTTTGTGGGAGAATTTATCTTTGGCCACTTACATCCTCTTGATCAGCGTCCTATTGGGAACAGGCATCTATCGCACGCTGGTTAGCTGCATTGGTCGTGCTTCATGAACCTTGGACAGTTTGACGGTAGAGAACATGGAGACCATTCCAAACGAGCTCAAGGGGGGTGGCCCGGTTGCCAAGTGGCTTCGCCGGCATGAGGGAGGACGATTCGGTAAAGGCCACGATGGGTTAGCTAACGGTGCTTTTGAGAAGACTCAAAATGCTGGGGAGCTGAGCCCGGACAGTTTGAATCGCTAAACAGTCTGACCAAGGACGGCTACGTGACTCTAGTCTTAATCAGGTCTTCCCCGAGGAAAGCTGGAAACGCTGCGTACAGGGGCCCGTGCCCTCATGTTGTAGGCTGGATGCCAGAAGCCATAGGTTAGAGCCCCCTGTTCACGAGCAAAATTGCCAGGTGCGAACTTGATTCCTTCTATCAGCCAAGACCGCATGGTCCAGACGAATGGTAATGATGGCAATATCCTCTCCGGTGATGAAAGTGTCCATGGTTCGATGCTTGGTTTTGTGCAATTGGCGGTAGTGTTCATCCAGGCCAGCTTCGACTACTTGAGCCCAGCCATGGAAAGTGCAACTCACCGGATCTTCAGGGCCTTCACCGGTCCGGGCAATGAGTATCGCAACCCGGGGATTCTTCTGGAGGTAGGCGACTTTTGTTGTATTGCGACGGCTGGAGAGCACGAGAATCCGCTCCGTGGGCACATAGGCAAAATTCATGAGGCTCACGTGAGGTTGGTCGTCGTGGCAGGTAGCCAGACTACACAGGGTCTCTTCTATCAGCAGGCTCAAGAGATTGGGGGGCATAGACAAGGTGTCTCTTCCTTTCTAGAGGCCGCCATGGGGCGGCACATCATGATCTAGGGCTTGACCCTCAGGTATGATGATGGGCCCTGTATGCCCATCACTTTTCTCTAACCCTTTCCAACGCCAAGAATCGGACCTTCCCAATTGGGCCCGCTATTGTCCTATTAACATGCGTGTTCTCATTACTACACGGGAGGGCAAAGTCCTTCAATGTAGGGAGACTCCAAGGCCCCACAGTAGCATCTTCCTTGATCTTGGGATATGGGGGCTCCCTGACTCTTCAAAAAGAGAGCCCCAAGTGCCGTGCTTCATGAACCATTGCCCAGTTTTACGGTAGAGAGTGATCTTGTTAGAGTAGGATTAGGGAATGACCCTCAGAAACAGTGATCCTTAGAAGACAAACGGCAAATCGTTCTGACCGGAGTCAAGGGGGATGGCTCGGTTTCCGAAAGGCCTGATTAAACAGCTGTGCAGATCCTATCGAGACCCGTCACCGGACCGAGCAACATCGGCAAGCATACGCCTACAAGATGCCTCATCAGGCTCTTGGCTAGCGGACACCGGTCAACTACACATCGACGAGCCACAAGATGAATGACAGTGTAAAACTCTTTAGCTTTCACGAGCAAGGATATGAAGAGGCAGGCGTGAACCAATGGTTATGAGTGCCCAAGGCCAGGACTGAAAACACACACAAGAAGTCAGTGGTTAGGAGAAGCGTAAGGAGGATTATCATGAAGAAGTACGACATAATCGTAATGGGAGCGGGAACGGCCGGCATGAGTCTCGTCCAAACCTTGACGGCCGCAGGCTGGAAAGCTGCGTTGATTGAGGGGGACTATTTAGGAGGGACTTGCATCAACAAAGGCTGCATCCCTTCTAAGACATTGATTGCTTCGGCCCAAGTGATGCAAACCGTGCGTGAAGCGGCCGAATTTGGCGTCAGGACCCAACTCCCACAAGCAAACTGGGAGTCCATGGTGGCCCGCAAGGATCAACTGGTTACCCGGATTCGGGAGCGCAGTTACCGTCGGGTGGAAGAAAGTGATCGCATCGACCTCTATGAAGGGCAAGGTGTCTTTGTAGACCCTCATACCGTCCAGGTTGAGGGAGAGGCAGTGACATCGGAGCGCATCGTGATTGCCACCGGTGCCCGCTCGGCGGTCCCCCCTGTCCCCGGGCTATCCGAAGTGGATTACCTTACTTCCACGTCCGCCATGGAGATGAAAGAGCTTCCTAAGAGCCTCTTTATACTGGGAGGCGGTATCATTGCCCTTGAATTTTCCCAGCTGTTTGCCCGCTTGGGCGTAGAGGTTACTATATTCGAGCGAGGCTCACGCTTGGCCTCAAATTTGGACCCCGACATATCGGAATCGGTTCGCAAGATACTGGAGAAGGAAGGGGTCAGGGTTCGAACTGGTGCAAACATTCGTTCAATCCTTCAAGACAAAGATAAGATTTGCGTCATAGAGGAAGGACCTGAGGCATCGCTGCGACATACGGCAGAGAAGATCCTGGTAGCGACGGGCCGCGCCCCCAACAGTGATCGCTTGAGTCTGGAGCGAG
>SLSY01000085.1 GCA_007130145.1 Bacillota bacterium | reverse complement strand
TTCTAGTTAACATAAGAAATATTATAGGACGTAAGAAGGGAAATGAAGAATTTGCAATCATGTTGGGCCCCTCCCCGAGGGTTGAGCGGTGGGTGCACGGAACTACCTGACCGGGTTCCTTCGTTCCGTCTGCTGTCACAAAGAATGGTGAGTAAGGTTTACGTGGAGCCCCAACGTGTCTTCGTTCGCCGGTCAAGGTTACCGTGGGTCTAGCTTTGGATTCGAATGAGCAAATACCTCAAAGACGCCACTGGGTTCAGCATTCCCTTGGTTGAGCAGATGGTTGTGGGCCCTGACCCCTCTTCCCCGCAGCTTCTTGGTGTCGGTTTCAGACCAGTAGCCAAGCCGCGTACGGTAGCACAGCACCTACAATCAGGAAGGGGTAGCGCAAGGGTTGGTTTCGGTGAGAATCCCACCGAAAAAGGAATCCGGCCAAAAGCCATGATATGCAGGCACCAAGCAAGAGAGTAAGGAGCCCATACCCGGCATGGTAGGCCATCGTTTCGCCGTAGGCAAGCGTGCGGTAGGCGAGCATAGCATGGGTGCTCGGTAAGAGCCAACCTATCTGTTGGAGACCATCGGGAAGGAGCTCTGAGGGAATCATTACTCCGCCTAGTAGGAAGGATGGCATATAGACCAGCTGTGACCACATAATGGTTGTGCGCGGGCCAGCGGAGATGACTCCAATGAGGGTGCCCAGCCCAGCGTAGGCAAGGACTGTAGCCACTGTAACCACAAAGACGGCGCCCCAGCTATTGGGAGTGGACGCGCCAAACAGAAGCGGAGCTGAGAAGGCTATAAGAGTACACACCACCAGGCTGTGTAAGGCGGAGGTGATAGATGCCACGCCCAGTATCGACCAGGACGAAATACCATGAATGTGAAAACTTCTCAGCACACCCCCTTCACGTGCTTCCACCAGGGGGTTGGGCAAGCCCAGGATCTCTGCGGAGAGAATGGCGAATACCACCATGGTCGGCAGGAGAAAGGACCGAAAATCAGGTGCCAGCTCGGTCATTACCAATCCCATAAATACGTAAAATGCCATCGGAAACAAATAGTATAGTAATAGCAGCGAGCGATTGCGCCATCCGCTGCGAAACTCAAAGAAAAGGTGTTGCCTCAATGCCTTCATGCATCTTCCCCCCCACCAGTGATATCCAAGAAGCGCTCCTCTAAGGAAGGTCGTTCCACCCGCATATCCTCCACCCTATCTCTCCTATCATCCAGAAAACGGATCATCGACACGAGAGTGGCGCTTACATCAGGACTACTGAAGATGAAGTAATCACCCTGCCGGGATCGTTTGGTGACAGCGGCTAGGCTTGCTTCTCGGAGTGTACCCTGGGTGGTCCGCACCGTGATTTGGGTATGCCGGGCGCCGGCAGCTGTCAGCTGCCGGGGCGTTCCTTCCGCCACCAGCCGACCTCTCAGGAGTATGCCGACCCGGTCTGCCAGAGCCTCAGCCTCGGCCATGTCATGGGTCGATAGCAATACGGCACTGCCCTGTGAGCGGATCTCTTGAATGATGGAATGAAGAACAGCTCGTGACTGTACGTCAAGACCCGCCGTGGGTTCATCCAGAATGACAACCGCCGGCCGGTGAGCTACGGCCAAGGCCAACGCAAGCCTGCGCTTTTGTCCCATTGACAGGGTTTCAAACTGACCAGAAGCATGACTGAGGCCAAACCTTTCCAGGATCTCGTAAGGGGGCCGGATGTGACGGTAGGCAGAGAAAAGCTCGAGCGCCTCCCGGGGCGTGATGTTGCTAGGAAGGGATGAGGTTTGCAGCTGCACTCCCAAGAGGTCCCGCAGCCTTGCTCTTTGGGATTGTGGATCCAAACCCATGATGCGGAGGGTACCACCATCTGCCTGGCGAAGACCTCCCAGACTCTCGAGGGTACTGGTTTTTCCCGCTCCATTGGGTCCAAGAAGACCGTAGATTTCTGTGCGTGAGACAGAGAAACTCACGTCTTCGACCGCCCTTTTTTTGGCGTAGGACTTTGAGAAGTGACTTACGTCGATGGCAATGTCACCCACCATTGATTCCTCCGTAGCCTCCAATTGAACGGGGATCAGTTTCGCCGAGAATAGCCTGAGCATTTGTTTGCAGTTGAGAAAGAAAACTCTTTCCGTTCCGATGATGACAAATCTCCTGCTTTGCATCCAACAGCGTGGGTGGATGCCGTATTGAGTGACTGTCTGACCCCAGGCAGTGCACCAGTTGTTGTTCAACCAGTCTTAGTGCTGTCCTCCTGGCGGTTCGGCCGTAGCGTCCTCTGAGACTGGGGGCATTGACCTGTAGCCAGACTCCACGTTCAACCCAGTCGGTCAGTCGAGGTAGATCCTGGGCCAAATCCTTCTGGCGTTCGGGATGGGCGATCACCGGTCTTAGGCCTTCCACCATGAGATCGAACAGCACCTGTTCGGTGTACAGGGGCAGGGAGGCATGGGGAAGCTCTATCAGTACATGGGTATTGCGACCAGCCAATGTAGGCAACCTCCCTTCTCGGTACCACCGGGCCAGATCGGGGTGAATATAGATTTCTGCCCCGGGCCAAATGGTGAGTGGGATTCCTTCTTGTAACAGACGCTGATTGAGCGAGTCTACAGCTGCTTCAATAGCAGCAGGCGTGTGCCCGCAGACTCCCTCCATGACATGCGGGCTGGCAATGATATGTTCAAGGCCCGACTTGACAGCATGTGTTGCCATGGCGATTGCATCCTCTTCATCGCGGGCCCCATCATCAAAGCCCGGGAGAATATGACAGTGAACATCAATGAGAATAGCCTACTCCCCCATTTCCTTGGGAATACTATCCATGCACGTGCGGGCATCACTGGCAGTGTAATCAAAAGAAAGAATACCTCTAGCCAGAATACTTTGTGTACATAGTTAATTCTACCACAAAACCACTTGTACTTGCTCCCTTGAAATCTATACACTTTCTGCCACACCATGATCGACATGTCTTCTCGTGATTGGGGACAACAGCGGCGTCCATCACTGTCCGTATCGTGACGGATTCCCCGTTAGGTACACGTTGGCCAGGCCTTAGCAATGCCTTGCATCCTCTGCTCATAGTGCCCGTGCCGTACAGCTTCTGGTGCGTTGGCCAAGCGGGTCCCCCCTCTTCGATTGCCGGCACCGACTCATGTCACATTACAACCATGTTCCCAATCTAGGGCGCCGTCCTCACGGGCATCAGCTATCAGGCTCGGTTTGCTCTCACGGCAAGAAACTGGCTCCCTTGCGAACAGACCCTTGCCTCGACAAGATGACCTTGTGGAGCCTGGCCTTGAACAATCTTTGGGTCGTGCTACGGTTCGGGCCACTGGTGGAGGCACACGTGGGGGTTGGGACAGTTGCTCGCGGGGAGACCCACGGAAAGGGGGAGTGTTGGTAAAACGAACGTTCGGAATGTGAACGATCGCTTTTATGCCCCTGCTCTAGAACGCGGGCAAAAGAGAAGAGGCTTGCTGATATGTTCCCATTGAGAAGGCCCTGCACACCGATGAGGCAGGGCCATATGACGCATGGTTCTTAATCTGTTTGTCTGTGCAGATCAGACAACGGAGGGCTCACGGATGAGATCACCGCGCGCAAAACGGCCCAGATCCAGCTGGCTGATACGAACCGGTGGTTCTTCACCGAGGACAAGAGCGGCCAGTGCTTCTCCTACCACCGGAGCGATCATGAATCCATGCCCGCTGAAACCACAGGCCAAAAAGAAGCCTTCTGGCCCCCCTTTTCCGAGAATAGGTTGGGAATCCGGGCTGATATTGTACGATCCGGACCATTGGCGTACCATGCGCAGCTCACCCAGGGGCGGTAACAGCTCGGTGACGTGCCGGGCGATGTTGTGCAGAAACTGCCAGGAGTGTCCCGTGTCTGTACTTTTGAGTTCATCAGGATCTCCCAGGCCCATGAGGAAGGAGCCGTGGGGCACCTGCTGGCAGTAGATGTGACGAGACAGTGAGATGACCATCGGATCCAGGGTGGGAGCGACCGGCTCTGTTGCCAGGATCTGATGTCGTTCTGAGTAGACGGGAATCTCCACCTCTGCCATGACGGCCACGTGTTGGGAGAAGGCCCCGGCGGCATTGATGACGATAGGGGTGCTAATATAACCGTCTTCCGTTTGGACACCACGAATTTTACCCTGCTTGACATCGATACCGGTTACTTGACACTGCGTGCGAATCTGTACTCCCAGGCGCCGGGCGGCCTGAGCGTAGGCATCGGTAACGTAGAATGGATTGCAGTGACCATCGGTTGGGCAAAACGTCGCCCCGAGAAGACCTTCCGTATTCAAGATGGGGACAATCTCGGTTGCTTCCTGAGGTGAGAGTGCCTGTGATGGGATTCCCAGTTCATTTTGAAGTTTGAGGTTTTCTTGAAACTGATCCCATTCCTTCTGCGAATGAGCGACCATGAGATAGCCTCTTTGCTTAAATTCGATATCCCCGGGATAATCAAGAGTGTCATTGAGGGTTTCAAAACGGCGGACGCTCTCCCGTGAGAGTATGCAATTCATCCGCGTGCCCCACTGCTGACGCACACCGGCACCGCAGCGTCCGGTAGAACCGCTAGCCAAGTAGGATTGCTCCAGTATCATGACATCGTCAGCTCCGCTCAGAGCGAGATTGTAGGCGATGGCGCAGCCGATGACGCCTCCACCGATGATGACGATCTGGGCGCGTTCAGTCATGGTCTTCGTCACCTGCTTCCGTTTTGAGCAGAGCCAGAGCTTTTAACTTTATGGGCTTGGTCGGGGGGCGAAATCGTGTCATGGTGATCTCAGACGGATGCATTTTGAGGACGCGACTTAGCTGTGCCGACACCAAAGGGCGGCAGGTACGTCCCTGACAGGGACCCATCCCACAGCGGGTCAGACGCTTTATTTCGTCCAGGGTCTTGCAACCTGAGTCAATTGCGCGTTGCACATCGCGCAGAGTGAGATCTTCGCAGCGACAGATGATGGTAGTATCGCGATCATCCATCTCTCTCACCTCCCCCCGAAAGAGGTGCGACATGACGGACGTCCAGGGCCAGTTCTTTATCCAATTCCACCCACAGTACGGGTGTGCCCACGCGCAGAGATTGGACGACGCGTACAATACGTCCTTGTCCTACCTCGGTACCCTCACGATCAAAGCATCTCACTTCATCGCCCTTTTGTGGCAAGGGCAGCAATTCGTAAGGCAATTTGAGCAACGCTTTGTCCTCGCTCCAGGTCATGTCAATCACGAATATGGCGAGTCCAGGGCACCGGGAGACGCAGTTGCCACATCCATTGCAGGCGTCGTAGTCTAGCTGTGGAAGATCATTGATATCTTGGAACGCTAGAACGGCTCCGAATTGGCAGGCATCTGCACATGGATCACAGGGGATTTCTTGCAGGCATTCAAAAATGGCTACCGGTCCTTGCTTAAGCCGTTCTTCATCGGGCATCATATGCGCAAGTTCTTCCTTGCTAGGAACTCCTGTCTTTTCCAGCAAACGTGTTGGTCAGAAGCGACAGATTCTGACCTTCCCTCCCTTCTCGGTGGGCTTAGAGCTGCAAGGACTGCAGCCCCTTCCGTATTTTGCTACCGGCTGGACCGGCTCTTAGTGCATCCAATTCACGGGACCAAGCTCCGGTAGCCTCGGCGTAATCCGGGCACTGGCCCAGGGATTCGACAGCCGACAATCCGGCCAGAGCGCCGGTGGCCATGGCGCTGGACGCCTCTTCTACGCCTCCGGCATCGCCCGCCACAAAGACCTCTGGTACTGACGTTGCCCCCCGGCCGTTATGCCACGGGACGTGGCCCCCCAATTCCGGGACGAAGACCATGCGGCATCCGGCCTGCCACAATAGCTCTGTCAGCGGTGATAAACCCACTGCCAAACACAGGACGTCACAGGGAAGCTCAAATTGCGTGGAATCAATGCCATTCCATTGCTCATCCAGCTGCCAGATGACGGCTCTTTCCAGAACCTGCTCCCCCCGTGCTGCTTTGACCGAATGAGAAGTGTAAATGGGTACTCCCATGCGGCGGATCTTGGAGGCATGCACCGCGTATCCGCCAATGTGTGGCGCTGCTTCCACTACGGCCACTACCTCTACATCAGATTGCAGCAGTTGATAGGATACGATGAGGCCGATATTACCGGCTCCAACCATCAATACCTTCCGTCCTGGCTTGACCCCGTGCACGTTCATCAGGGTTTGCACGGCTCCGGCACCATATACGCCGGGCAGGTCGTTGCCGGGGAAAGGCAGTAACTTCTCTGAAGCGCCGGTGGCGATGATGAGCCGCTGGGCTTGAATGAGACGAATGCTTTCAGCGTCGTCTTCTATCATGAGAGTCTGGTCGGCTGGGTAATAGCTGAGCACTGTGGAGCTGAGCCACAAGCGGGCTTTGGTGTAGGTGGAGAGTTTCTTGGTCAGTTCATCGGCAATATGAATACCTCTGGTCCCGGCTCGTTGCTCGCGGGAACCAAAAAATTTGTGTGTTTGTTTTACCAGTTGGCCCCCGGCCTGACCGGCGTTATCTATGACGAGGACGTCCAATCCGCGCTCAGCCCCCATCAAGGCGGCATGCAACCCAGCCGGTCCGGCACCAACTACGGCGATATCTACTTGCTTCATGATTCTCGGTCCTCACTTTGCTCGCCTGAGAGCACACCCCTTCCCCGCTGGGTGCGAATGTCCATTTCGGCGCGTAGTGGAGTTATGCAAGTTCGTACATTGGGCTGACTATCTACCATCATCAGGCAGGAGGAACAGTTGCCGATGGCACAAAAAAAGCCGCGGGGACGACCGGCTTCGCTGTAGTGAAGTACCCGCACACCTTCGGCATGCAAGGCAGCGGCGATAGGTTCACCTTCGAAGCCTTTCATCTCCTGGCCATCAAAATAGAAGCGGACGCGATGACCGCGTCTAAACTTGAGTATAGGGTGTTCGGATATGCGCATAGTATAACCACCTCTCACTTGACAGCAACTACGATTGTTTCTACACATGGTAATACGTTTCCTGCTTCTAGCATACCCCCGGGGCTGGGAGACGCGCTCAACAGTTTATGGGGCTTTGCGGTGTAACGAGAGCCGGTCACCCGTCTTTATTGGCATCTGGCACCTGGCCTAGGCGATGGAAGTGGAGCAAGCGGTTGAGAAGGCCGATGACTTCTTCGGTTGACTCTTCTCCAGTGTACACCAGGGGTTGGCAGGGTAACTGTTCGAGAAGGTCCGTGATCTCACCGCACACCTCCAGGAGGTAGTCGACGGCCAGTGCATCTTGTGCCGTGCAGTCACCGCAATTCTCCGTCAGAATTCGCTGACCCAGAGATGCTTTCAGCGTTGTCAGCTCATCGTGGATTATGCGCAATCTCTCTGCCACAAAATTTGCCCGCAGGAAATTGGTCACCGCCTTTACCCCCTCTCCCCTGCCAGGGTTCGTCAGTGATCGTAATTTTCCCTTGTTAGGGACGGTGCAGTGAGTCGAACGATTGCATCTAGGGATGGTCGTTGAGAAGAGTAAAGGAAAAGCCCTGGGCTTTGATGCCCGTAATGATGGCTTCGAGCGCATCCAGAGTCTGCTGGGAGCCATCATGGAACATGAGGATCGACCCATCGTACACATGGTCGAGCACGCGCGAAACCAGCTGCTCCGCAGAGCCTCCAAAAGGGGTTTGGGCACTAATGTTGGTCCACATTACCATGCGGTGTCCTGTGTTGGCTGTTGCCAGGCGGACGTTTCGATCGAATCCGCCTCCTGGAGGTCGGAACAGCTGCGTGGGGTTGCCGGTGATATCATCAATGATGCGGCTGGTGGTGGTGATTTCTGACTCAATGCAGGATACATCCTGTGCTCGTAGACTCTGGTGGCTATGGGAATGATTTTCCACGGCGTGGCCTCGCTCACTGATGAGCCGCACAAGATCTGGATTCGCCTCTGCCAGCGTGCCGATGATGAAGAAGGTGGCCCGAACTTGGTGTTCTTTCAGTATATCCAATATGGGCAGAGTGTAATGCGGATGGGGGCTGTCATTGAAGGTGAGGGCGACGGCACCTTGATGTGTGGTGACCGGAGGGATCTGAACGGGGACCTCGCTCGTGGGAGTCTCAGGAGGCTTTACCGGCATCGGTTTCCAGTCGGGCCCGGGAATAAAGAGCGCTTGACCCACAAACACGCGGTTGGGGTTATGCAGATGATTGAAGTCCATCAGATCCATCCAGGTCAAATGGTAGCGACTGGCGATACTGTGCAGGGTTTCGCCGGGACCGACCACGTGTACATGGCCTTGATCCACTTCCATGGGTCTATTTTCCCCATCCTGTTGTAGTAGGGCCATGGTTTGGGGTCCGGCCAAACCGTCTACGGCGATACCCCGGTCACGCTGGTAGTTGCGGAGTGCTATCTCGGTCTGGCGACCAAAGATCCCGTCGATTGGACCGGGACAATAGCCCATCTTGGCAAGAGAGCTCTGCAATTGCCGAACCTCTTGCCCACGACAACCACTTCGCAACACGAGTGCCCCAGCCGCGGCGGGAGGGGTAAGTGCAGACACAAAGAAACAGGCCACTAACAGGCAGAGCATAAGAATATGTCCGCGCGAACGCCAAGTCAACAAGCGATTTCACCCTCATCGGTGTCTTGCTTGTTCACTAGTATAACCGCCTAACGTGGGAATGATTCCCACCTACTGATTCTTACGCAAGTAATCGCTAGCGCATTGGTAACCCCGGGCTATAAAGGTTTCGGCAGCATCCAGGTCCATAGGCCCTAGATCGCGAACATCGGGACGAAGCACGATGTCGGCGTGCTTGGTCTCCTCTTCGTTCTTCTGTGCGGCCAGAATCTGCACGGTATTGACCATGACGTCCACTACCGAGGAAGGTTCCTTTCCCGATGGCCAAAACCCGCTAACATCGACTGCCATGACATGCTTAGCCCCGAGTTCGCGACAGGTCTTGGCCGGTGTGTTTTCCACCAGGGCACCGTCAACCAACAGCTGGTCTTCAATACGAACCGGCCGGAAGATGGCGGGTATAGCGCAACTGGCCTGCAGTGCCGCAGCCAGAGGGCCCTGGCGCAGAACGACTTTTTTCCCATTGGTGATGTTGCACGCTACGATAGCCAGTGGGATCTTTACTTGTGAGAAGTCGGTAATGCTCGTGAGTTTGGCCAAAAGTTCCTGGAGATGGCCCAGCTCAATGAGTCCGCGCCGGGACACAGTTATCTTGAGCAAATCCCGCCAGTGAGTCTGTAATGCGATGTCTTCCATATCTTCGACCGATACGCCGGCCGCATACAGGGTTGCCACCAACGACCCACTGGAGGTGCCACAGACGTAACCAAATTCGATACCTGCCTCTTTGAGTGCCTTGAGTACGCCTATGTGAGCGATGCCCCGGGCTACGCCCCCACTTAGTGCCAGTCCCCAGCTAGTATCCATGGTACTTCCTCCATCACTACAGATTGACGCCCAACACCCCCCCTGTGATGCCGGCCAGTGCGGCAAAGACAATGCGCGGGGTGCCCAGAGGGGGCACGGGAGCAAAAAACAAGAGGCTGATTCCGTAGCCGATACAGATGAAAAGGACACCGGTCAAGCAACCGTGAAACCACCCCAACGAGCGAGCACGACGAGCTGCCATCATGGATCCGGCCAGAATGCTGACAAAGCCCAGTCCATTAACAAGGTGCGGTAGGTACAACTCACTCAAACCGGTCTTAAGCAGCGCGAGCGCTAGGAGTGCCGTCAGCATCACGGCAACGAGCAGGGCCAGTAACCAACCGGTGAACACCGCCCGCAGCAAGAACTGTGGTCCTTGTGCGGGGGGTTCTGTGACACGTCTGCGATATGACATGCCCTTCACCTCCCGCTACACTGTATTCAGGAGCGGGCCGCGACTATACCGATTTGGGTAAGCAGACGTGTTTCATCCATTCGATGGTTTGTTCCAAGAGAGCGTGGTTGGTTAGGTCCAGGCATATGGGTGTGAGAGAGACCAGGTTTCTGTGCAAGGCATCGGTATCCGTATTCTCTGCATCATCGGCGTCGATGAGTTCACCCGCAAGCCAGTAGTATGTTTGTCCCCTTGGATCCGTTCGCTTAACATAGGTGTCCTGGTACTTGCGAAGACCCAGCCGGGTCACGGCTAGCCCGGCGATCTCCTGGCCGGGGAGTGCGGGAATGTTGATATTGAGCAGAGTGCCGGGGGTCAGTCGCTTGTGTACGCAAGCTTTTACCATCTCTTGGGCCATTTGGCCAGCGAAGGTGAAGTCAAGCCCCTCAAAGCCGGCCAAAGACATGGCAAGCGAGGGAATGCCCATGAGGGCTCCCTCCATGGCCGCCGACACTGTGCCAGAATAATAGACAT
>SLSY01000231.1 GCA_007130145.1 Bacillota bacterium | reverse complement strand
CTTCACCGTGACCACTAACGGCACCCTCCTTGACGGTCCGGTACGCGAATTTCTCGACCGCGAATCCATTCGTGTGGTGCTCAGTCTGGATGGCCGGCCTGAGGTACATGATCGTTTTCGCAAGACCTGCCAGGGTGGTGGCTCCTACGAGCACGTCATCGACAATATGCGCCGACTCATAGAAGACCGTGAGCCGGATACCTACTATGCTCGCGGTACCTACACGCGTCACAATCTGGATTTTTCCCAAGATGTCCTGCATATGGTGGATATGGGGTTTTCTTCTGTATCTTTGGAACCTGTGGTTTCCGATCCCTCGTGTCCTTGGGCACTCACCGAGGAAGACGTGCCCACATGCCGAGCCGAGTACGAGCGCCTTTGTGAGATCTACCTTGAACGTCACCGCCAAGGACGTCCTTTCACGTTCTTTCACTTTGCCGTTGCGCTCGATCATGGCCCCTGCCTGCCCAAGCGCCTGCGGGGCTGCGGAGCGGGAACCGAGTATTTGGCGGTGGCTCCGGACGGCCGCTTCTTCCCCTGTCACCAGTTTGTGGGCCAAGAGCAGTTTTGTCTGGGGGATGTGATACGGGGTCTGACCGGACACGAGGTGAGAGCCGATATGGCCCGCATCCACGCGCTAAACAAGAGCGAGTGCAGCCGCTGCTGGGCTCGCTACCATTGTGGAGGCGGTTGCCATGCCAATGCCTATCAGTTCAGCGGCGATATGAAGAAGCCTTACACCATTGGTTGCCAGCTGCAGCGCCACCGGCTCGAATGTGCCCTCTATGTGCAGGCTATACTGGCGTAGACTGTAACAGCAAATTTACGCTGGCGTAATGTTGTTGTAATTTGGGGGCGTTAGAATAAGACATGAGAGGCCAACCTTTCATGACCCCCTCTTTTTATACACCTTGGTGGCGGGACATTCCGCCACCGCTTTCTTTTAAGCGCGGCGGCTCATCTGTTATGATATGCTAAGAATCCGGGAGGGGAAAGTGTATGCAAAAGGGCAGATTATGGGGAGGCCCTTGTCGTAGCGACCTGCCCCCGGATGGTTCCGATGGTGGTGGCCAGCATACCCTACGATGGCGGCATGAGTTTTCGCAAGGGCGCGGCCGGGGGATCCAAAGGAATACGCTCTGTCCCGTCTGTTGCTCCCCCTACCACTGAGTATGGGGAAAGACCTGCGTGGTCTGGTGGTGGATGCCCTGGGGGCGCGCAATGGCGTCTATCTTAGCATTGACATCGATGTGCTCGATGTTGCATACGCCCGGGGACGGGGACGCCGCAGCTGGGGGGCCTGGACGGACGCGAATTCCTTGACCTGTTGGAGGGCATCTTCTCTTTGCCCATCATAGGGTTCGACGTGGTGGAGGTGGCACCGGCGCTGGATGCCGGGGACATCACCTTGTTTAGCGCCCGCAAGATCATCTTGAGTGCTGGGGTCATTACTGGCGAAAGCGCAGCCCGAAAGGGGATATTTCCCGGTGTGGGCCAGGGGCAGGAAGTCGACAGCGAACATAGAAGTCTTGAGTCAAAATGCAAGGGAGAGCAAGATGTGGCAGCCAAGATTCTAGTGATAGAAGATGAACGTCCGATTGCAGACATTATTGCCTTTAACCTGGGACGGGCCGGGTTT
This sequence comes from Bacillota bacterium, assembly GCA_007130145.1. Lineage (GTDB taxonomy): Bacteria > Bacillota > Sulfobacillia > UBA8153 > UBA8153 > SLSY01. The sequence continues at coordinate 985 of SLSY01000231.1, read as the reverse complement.
GATGTGTCCATCGCCCTCGACGGGGAAGACGGACTCAAGCGTGCCCGCATGGAGATTCCCGATGTGATTCTCCTTGATATTATGCTGCCTCGGCTTGACGGTTATGCGGTTTGCCGGGCGGTGCGTTCCTTTTCCAATGTGCCCATCATTATGCTCACGGCCAAAGATGAGGAAGTCGACAAGGTGTTGGGGCTGGAGATTGGGGCCGATGATTATGTGACCAAGCCCTTCAGTCCCCGCGAACTGGTCGCCCGGGTCAAAGCGGTCCTGCGACGTAGCCTGACCATGGCGCTGCAGGGAGAGGTCATCATGGCCGGCGAATTGACCATTGATCCGGCCACGTATGAAGTGAGCCGCTCTGGAGAGCGTATTGTCCTCACCCAGCGTGAATTCGAACTTTTGCGCTTTTTGGCATCCCATCCGGGTCAGGTGTTCAGTCGGGAAGTGTTGCTCAACCAAGTTTGGGGATATGAGTATTATGGGGAGTCGCGAACGGTGGACGTGACCATCCGCCGGTTGCGAGAGAAAATTGAGGTTGATGCGGCGCAACCCGAGTACATCCACACCAAGCGGGGCGTCGGCTACAGTTTCCGGGCCGAGAACGGATGAGCGACGATGTTTAAGACGCTGCAGTGGCGCATGGTCTTGCTGGTCTTAGCCCTCATTCTCTTGGCCATGCAGTCGGTGAGCGTTTACCTTCTGGGTTCACTGGAGCGCTACTATCTACAAGGCTTTTCTTCTGCCCTTTCCACTCAGAGTATGCTGCTTTCGGGTTTTCTCGAACGTTATCTGCTGGAGGAACCGGAAGCGGGGGAACTCACAGGATTACTGCGGGAGTTTGGGCAGCAGTCTGATGCGCAAATCGCGGTGCTGGGGGAAGGAGGAGCCTTGCTGGCTCTCTCCGACGGTGGTAGCCACGATCTATCCGATGCTCTGCTTCAGACGCACATTGCGCATGCTCTGGCCGGAGACCGCGCCGAAGGTG
>SLSY01000057.1 GCA_007130145.1 Bacillota bacterium | reverse complement strand
TGATCTTTTGCAGTGAGCGCTTGAACGCACGCCCCACACGATCACCATCACCTTCTCCCACGGCTTCATAGAAGCGACGATCTATCTCGATTCCCAGTTCCGCAGCATCCGGAAGCTCAGCAGGCAGGATGATCAGCGCTGCCTTACGAGCACCGGTGGCAACAGCCAGGAGGTCTTGCAATTTGACCGTCTTCAAGAGGCGATTGTCGCGCCATAACCGTAGAGCCTGTTCCGTGCTAATCTCTCCCACTATCTCACCTCCTCGCCGTCTTGCCCTGGCTTACCATAAGTGAGACAGGTGAACCGGTAACACCCTACCGGCTCACCTCCTGTAGTTACCCCTCAATGATTTCCACGTTGGCTCTCGGCACCGTGACGATCTCCCCGGTATCAATGAGTTTGGCTCGCAGGATACGCACCTTAGCTTCGGTCTCCACCCGCACCAGTTCGGCTGGCAGTTCACTCACTTCGGCCAGTTGTCCGAAGTAGGGTTCACGGATGATCCGGATGGGCGTACCGGGTATCATCCCTTCTTCACTGAGATCTTCTGCCTCGATGCCCACGTCCTCCACACCAGGAACGATGATTTCAGGACGCATAACCCCGGCGCGAATCTGGGTTGCTCCGTTGACCGATGCCATCTTACCCTCAAGCGTCTTGAGAAGGTCATATGTCTTCGGAGCCATGCTCATGCGACCAAATCCTTCGGTAATAACGATGGAAAACGGGATGTCCTCATGCCCGGTGATCGCAACACCAATATCATAACCGAGCAGTTCAACCAGATCTCTGTCAATGATCCCACCCGCCACGATAGCACTAACCCCAACTTCCGCCGCTCGCTTAAGGGCTTGGGCTGTAACCAAGGAACCACCGACAATGACGAACCCCTTATGTTCTGGCGTGATATCATCGGCGTCCAGCGGTTCTTCGGGACCATTTACCACGATGGCGAGTTTACCCTGGCGCTCTCCCCCCACGCCAAAGATGCCCTGAATATAGGCACCCTTGTTTTCAACGACCACGCCTTGCTCGGGAATCACTTCTTGCACGCGACCGTCGATGTAGGCATGGACCTCCACCGGGACCGGTGCCGTTCTGAGCGTGACCTGCCCGGTGATCTCCGAAATGCTCTCAATAACACCGGTCACGTCGGACTTAGCCCGCGACTTAAACAGACCAAAGAAACTGGACAGCTCGGCAATAACCTCTCCGTCCTCTACCTTTTCTCCCAATTGCTTGAGCATGTACCTGGGGACATCGGATGCTTCTATCCCCAACATGTTGGCCACATTGACCAGCATAGCATCACCGGGTATATCAGTCCGGGCAACAATGGTGTCATGGGAAACGTCATCGCCCTCTTTGACCATGACTTCGCCCCGCAAAGGCAAGCGGCGCGTCTTCTTCACTAGTGTATTGGGCGTAACCCGCAAACCTGGAGTATATGCGTGCGCCACTTCATTCACTCCCCTCTGCCCGACGTTCTTTCAACTGAGCCATTCCTTCGGACGGGTACAATTCTAACGCATCATACCACTGCCATAATTGCTTAGAGCGCACGCGAGGATCCTCCGGTAGAGACAGAGGACGCCCACGGGCATCCAGAATGACCCCGGCCACTCCACCTTGAATGGTCGTACGGAGGCTATGGCGTCCCGTCTTGGTAATGGTAAAACCCTTGCTCACCTGAATATGAATCTCCGCGCTTTCGCCCTCCGGCAACGCCAGCGTCTTCAAGCTGCCCACGTTGAGTGTTTCCGACACTTCACGTCCATCGGCGTAGGTCAACTCAACGGTCATGCATTTGGCACCCGGTGTGATTCTAGCCCCCGGTTGTTGGCTGGGAGCAATGGATGTACCCAAACGGATCAAACAGTCCTTGTCAAAGACCTGCATCGCCGCATCAGCGTTGAGAGTGGACAGAAGACCCAGTTGGGGCATCATGAAGATCGAGTCCACAGCCAACAAGGTAATGCCTTCAGGCTGGAAGGCATCCAACAACATGAACGCGGCCTGTGCACGCCGTGGAGCGTGGGACAGAGCACCTCCGGAGCCTACCAGAATGCCCAGGTCCATCATGTCGATATATGTGTCTCCACTTCCCGTCTGGTTGAAAACATCGCCCATGCTGCGCTGCTTTTGCACGCCGCGCAAGCCCACGGCCAGACTCTTGTGATGTTCAAAGGCCAAACGCAAAGCCTCCCTGGCAATGGCTTGCTCAATGATGAGTTCCTCGAGAGTTTGAGGAATAGTCGTAGGCCGAATCATTTTGTTCCGAATTCGGTTACGGAGATCCGCCTCATCCATTTCAAAGGGAAGCCAGCGCATGATGTGAGGCAGACCGGCTTCCAAGAGCACGTTACAAATGCTATACGACATGCCCAAATTAGCAGATACTGTGCGGTTAAATAACTCGCGTTCCTCACCAAACACCGAAAAGACGTCAGTGGTGGCGCCGCCAATATCGACCCCGATCACGCTGGTATCATAGTTATTTGCCGTAGTCTGCATGCATATGCCCACAGCACCTGGGGTAGGCATAATGGGGATCGGCGACCACTCCATCAGCTTGTTGTAACCAGGTGCCTGCGCCATAACGTGTTCCATGAAGAGATTGTGAATCTCCTCACGCGCTGGACCCAGAACCTCCTTCTCCAATACTGGCCGGAGGTTGTCCACAATACGCAAATCACACATCTGGCCCAAAACTCTCTCCACGTGCGTACGGGCCTGCTTGTTGCCAGCATAAATAATCGGAAGGTTAAAGCCAATACCCAGACGCGGACGGGGTTCGGCGGACGCAACCAATTCCGCATTCTCCACCACGTGAGTCACTGTTCCGCCGTCAATGCCTCCGGACATCAAAATCATGTCGGGTCTTAGACTGCGTATGCGCTGGATCTTTTGGTGGGGCTTGCGTCCATCATCGACAGAAATTGTGTCCATGACAATCGCTCCGGCTCCCAGAGCTGCTCTTTGCGCACTCTCTGCCGTCATGGTCTTGACCACACCTGTAACCATCATCTGCAGTCCGCCTCCGGCACTGGAGGTCGATATGAATACATCAACTCCTGTACCATCCGGCTGCCGTGGCGTGATCACACCACTGTCGCTTAGGAATGCTTTGCCGCTTAACTCTTCTACTTCTCGGATGGCATTACGAGCGCCCGCAGTAACGTCTTCGTACGGGGCTTCCACGGTTGTGGGGGCTTCACCCCGCACCACCAGCCGGAATTCGCCATCGATCTTCTCGATGAGAATTGCCTTCGTAGTCGTGCTACCACAGTCAGTGGCAAGAATCGATTCGATCTGCTCGCCCTTAACGGTGCCAACCTTATCCTCAGCTTTGGCCACCTATTGTCCCCCTTTCAAAAACGCGTCAATCTAATCTAGATAATCTTCGTCAAACTGCTTTTCAATCCCTGCTTGCAACTGGCGCTGGAACTCACACAATTCTAATCAGTAGGACAGCTGGTTTAATGGGTGGCGCTCCACTTTTTCCTCCAGGGTCTCTCGCACAACTTGCGTGTATATGCTTGTGGAGGAAAGATCGGCATGCCCGGCCAGTTCGCGAAGGGCTTTCACCTCCACCCCGGCATTTAGCAGCATCACCAGGCAAGTATGCCTGAGTTTGTGCAGTGACAGTCCTTCTCCCGACAGCGGTGAGCGACTGATATGCTTGGAGAAAGCATACTGCATAGCTCTTCCACTCATGGGTCTGCCCCCTCGTCCGCAGAACACGTGATCATGGTCTACCTTAGGCCGAACCTCTAGCCACTCACGCAAGGCACCAAACACGGCGTTATTCAAGGGGATAATCCTCGAACGACTCTTCCATCCCCTTACCATAAGACAACGGTCTTTGAGACTAACATCACTGACTCTCAAGTCAACCGCCTCGGCCAGGCGACACCCACAATGGAGAAAGACGGAGAACAAGGCACAGTCCCTTTCCGGTTGGTTACTATGCAGAGGTACGTTGGTCAACAGTAGCCTGGCCTCTGCCAATGTCAAGGAACGGGGAAGCTGCCGTTTGAACGTAAAGGTAGGCATAGCGCGGGCAGGGTTGTCACATCCGCGCCCCGCTTCATTCAAGTAATCGAAAAATAGCCTCAAAGCAGAGAGTTTGCGTGCTAAGGAGCGTGGGTGATTGCTGCGTTGGTGTAGACAATGGTAAAAGAAACGCTGAAGTGACGTTACATCCAAACTTGACCAGTCCACTGTCATCGAACCCGCTTCATCCGTAACGAACTCACAGAAAAGACGAACATCATCCGCATATCCGGCAACGGTGCGATCGGCCAGACCTCGCTTCTGCAGCACTTGCTTAAACCCTTCCAGCAAGGAAGGTTGGTCGTACATCCCCAATAGTCAGACTCCTCCCAAGCCACCGGCAGGAGTTATTGTATCATTCATGTGAACCACATCTTGTCGAAGATTGTCGCTACTGCTGGGATTTCTTCTTTCGCTCTTCCCTCTTCCTCTTCCTCTCCGCCTTCAACCGTGCCTTGCGCGCCTTTTCCTCTTCTTCCTGTTCTTCGCCCAATTCTTCCAATCTCTTTATGAGCATCTCCAAATTATCACGATCTTCGAAGAAGAAGGCATAATCCTCAAACGTCTCGATAAATACGCCTACCATCGGTGAGATGAAGTGCATCGCCTGGCTGCCCAAGAAACTAATCGGCCGATTCATCTCCAAAAAGAAAATCGCCGGCACGATCATGCCATAACGGGCAATGCGAGTGGCGAGAATCTCACAAACTTCATCACGACGTTCAGGAGTAATTTCGTACTTCACCTGTAAGCCCCCCAGACAAGTCAGCAGGTATTCCCAGACTAACCCGTAACGGTTCCAGCTATGCACGGGGCATCAAACCCCGCGCATAGCACCACAACTCAGAATACCTCTACATTCGGACGGGGAACCATGACTTTCCGTCCATCCGTCAACTCGACCTCCAAAACCGGCACTTTCGCCTCGGTCTCCACCTGGAACGATTCCCGCGGCACGTTGGATACAAAGCCCGTTGCCCCAAAGTAGGGTTCATTGATGACGCGTACTCGCACACCTGTTGTGATCTCTTCCTCAACCTTCTCTTCCTCGGCCAAGTCACCGTCGTAGTCGGGGAAAGGAACCACGATCTCAGGTCGAATGGCTCCTGCGCGGATCTGCGTCGCACCGTTGATGCAGGCCTCGCGTCCATCCAGCGCCTTGAGGGCATAGAAAATCTCGTCGTGCATGGCCAAGTGGCCAAACCCTTCGATGAGGATCAAGGTAGTTGGAATATCCTCCTGGCCGGTGATACCCACACCAAGTTTCAGACCAAGAGAGGTAATGATGTTAAGATAGTTGACCGTACCGGTAATCAAGCCGTTGCATCCCACTTCCAGTGCTTTGGCCATGGCATCATTGGTCACAAAGGAACCGCCGACGACGATCTTACCGGCAAGATCAGGAGTGATCATATCTTCAGTCACCACTTCGTCGGGCTTGTCCACTATCATCTTCAGTTCACCAAACGTTTCTTTACCCACACCAAAGACGCCGTTGATCTTGACAGCGGGAACTTCGACCACGACGCCACGGTCAGAGATGGTGTCGGTAATCACCCCGCGCAGGTAAGCATCCACCACAACCTCTTTAAAGGGCCTTGAGATGGTAACGTAACCGGTCTGTTCGTTGATCTCGGTGATAACACCTGATATGGGAGCTTGACAGGTCACGGAAAAGAACGCCGCGCCCTCACCCTTCTTGGCCAGAATCTGAGTGGACTTCACTTCCTGCCCTTCGAGTCGCAACATATGCTTGCGCAGTTCCTTTGGCCGGCACTTGAGTTCGAAGGCCACATCCACATTGATGGGGGGTTCTTCGCGCCCAAACTCCTCGCGGATGACAACGCGACCGGAGCGATCCGATACGTCCTCTATCACACCGTTAGTAGGTGATTCCAAGTCCTTTCGCCCATAAAGGCCCGTCTCGGGAGAACGCGCAAAGATTTCTTTGGTCTTAACCTGTTCCCCTATCTTCTTCAACATACAGGAGCTTAATTGCTCGGTGGGGATCCCCAACAGCCGAGCTGCCGGCAGCACCCAAGGGATACCGGGACGTAAGGATATCTTGGCAACCGCAGTATTAGGTTCCACCTTGTCCCCTACATTCACCAGCACCTCACCAGGCAAAGGTAAGAGTCTAGTCTTACGAACCCTCGCTATCTTGTGTTCATTTCTTGCCAAAGAGTCGTGCAAAGATTCCACCCTTCTTCCCCCCTTTCTCGGCTTCCTTGCCATCCACAGGAAATTCCTCCTGGTACTGTTTGAGCAAATCCATATCGTAGACATTGAGCGTCTCTATCCACTGGGTAACTTTCCTGACTCGTTCTGCCGCGCTCTCAGGGGCTTCAAACGGACGCCCGCGCGCATCAACGATGATGCCGACGAGGCCACCTTCTACTTCCTGTGTAATCGGTCGGCCCGGCCCGGCACCCACTTCAAACTTACCTTTGGGCACAACGCTCAGATTCGCCTTCTCGCCCACGCCGAGTTTGAAGCGAGTGAGTTCACCATAGGTAATGGCATGTTCGACCACGCTACCGTCCGGCATCACCAGCTTCATTTCTGCAACGGCCTGTCCCTCACGACCCTTGCCCACGGGGCAGATGGAGGTGCCAAGTCGCACCAAACAGTCCTTGTCAAAGACTTCTGCTGCGATCTCGGGATGCGTGCTGGACAAGACGCCAAGATGAGGCATCATGAATATGCTATCCACCGCCAGCTGTGTAATACCCTCGGGCAGGAAGGAGTCCAATAGCAGCATGGCAGCCTGTTCCCGGCGGGGCGCGTGCGACAGGACACCACCCGAACCGACCAGGATGTCTAGTTTCAACATATCGATGATCTCAACACCCGCCGAAGACTTGAACAGATCCGCCTGCTGAGAGCGCCACGCCGCCGAAACCTGTTCTTGCTCCACCTTGCGCGCCAAACTCTTGTGATGAGCAAAGGACAAACGCAATGCTTCCCGGGCCAGAGCCTGTTCGATGATGAGGTGACGAAGTGTGTGAGGAATGGTCGTGGGACGTACCATCTTATTGGATACCCAGTTGGAAATCTCCACGTCATCAACGCCAAAAGGCACCCAGCGCAGAATATTGGGCAGGCTGGCCTCCTCCAGAACATTGCAAATGCTATAAGACATTCCCAGGTTCGCACTCACCGTACGGGTAAACGTACCGGCAAAACTGGAGAAGACGTCAGTGGTCGCACCACCGATATCCACACCTATGATGTTGACGTTGTACTGCTCGGACATCACGCTAATAAGGCGTCCCACCGCACCCGGTGTCGGCATAATCGTAACGTCCACCCAGTCCATCAATTCGCCGTAACCGGGTGCCTGTGCCATCACGTGGTTCATAAATAGATCGTGAATGGCCTCCCGGGCCGGTCCCAAATTTTCCACATCATGCCGCGGTCGCAGGTTCTCGGTGAGGTGTACATCGAGTTTCTCCCCAGAAATCGCCATCACCAAATCCTGGGCATCGCGGTTACCTGCATAAACCAGCGGTAATTTGTACGTGCCGCCGAAGCGTGGTTGCGGATTGGCCTGTACGATGGTCTCAGTCATCGCGGCCAGATAGGTAACAGAACCGCCGTCCACACCGCCCGACAAAAGAATGATATCCGGTCTCAGCTCGGTGATGCGGGTAATCTGCTCGGATGTGGCACGCCCGTCATCGACCGCAATGACGTCCAACACGACCGCTCCGGCTCCCAGCGCTGCACGATGCGCTGAACTGGCGCTGATATCGCGAACCAGCCCCGCCACCATCATCTGCAGTCCGCCTCCAGCACTGGAAGTGGAGACATAGTAATCGACTCCAACGTCATCTTGCTTGGGTCGAATGATCTCACCGTTATCATCAAGGATGCGACGTTCAAGCAGTTCCTCCACCCGACGGATCGACTTCCTGACCCCGATCATGACGTTTTCCCAGGGCACCTCAACCGTCGTCGGCATCTCTCCCCGAGTTACAAGCCGGTACTCGTCCCCGCGCTTCTCAATGAGAATCGCCTTGGTCGTTGTGCTACCTACATCAGTAGCAAGAATAGACTCAACCGCCTTTTCCGCTTGGGCCATCAATTCCCCTCCTTGCCATATAGTCGGATTATAACGCTTGGGCTGTCTAAGCAAGATGCACTATGACCCAAGCCCAATTATCCCCCGTTTCGACATGTCTAAGCATATTCCTGCTATGGCGCAACCCACCACGGCAGGATGGTCATCTCACCTCTTCCTCTTATCCAGTCCCACCTGTTCGGGTGGAGGCAGGCGTGTCGAAACAATCTCAGTGATGGTATCCTTGAGTTCCTTCTTATCATCATAGTATAGCATGACCCCCTGGCGCACTCTTCCCTTGAGCCGGCGCTGATCATAAGATAGATGCACACCGTCCGCATAGTGGACATAGGTCCAAAAATCCTTCCACTCTTTCTCTTCGCGAGCCAGAAAATTCGCCATTTTCATGCCGCGCTCACTGAGAGTATAGGAGATGGGGAAGAAATACGCTGAAAGCGCCCCGATGCTGATCAAGAGCACCAGGACAGCAAGAAACCATTCGTCAAAGAGCCAGTAGCCGAAGTAGGTAGCCATAGCAACCAAAGCTAACACAAGTGCGGAGATGCCCTGGCGTCGCTTGAATAGGTGAACAGACCATTGCAACAAGATCTTATCCTCTACAGGAGCCGGAGGCTCTTCCTTCTCCTTCTCCTTGCGTTTGGCCGCAGCTTCGACATCCTTCGGCTTGGGCCTGCGTTTCTTGCGTCGCGGCGGGCGAGGAGTCCCTTCAGGGCGCTCTGACTCGGATGACGCTGCCTTGGGTTGGCCCTCGGGCGGCCGCTTCTTCCGCTTTGGCCGAGGCGAAGGCTTCTCGCTCTCGCTGCTCTTGGCCTTGCCATCATCCGCTGGCTCCGGTTTGGGTTTCTTGCGCCGACGCCTTAGTTTTGTTATCTTTTCTTCGGGTTTATCGTCTCGCTTCTCTTCACCCTCCGCAGATATCGGCTTCTCGCTCATCCACGCCCTCCTCTTCGTTCGCGAAACCCCGCACGGTAGTAGGTTTTAGTTCGTTAAACGCCTCTTGATGTCCTTCCTCACGTTGAGATTGCCCGAACAAGCTCAACGCATCCCTCCCGTGCCACGGGAGGGATGCGCTTATGAAACCGGATCAGCTAGAAAAATGCCCCACCTTTTAGCAGCAATAGTCCAACACGGCTTGAGAGAAGACCGCCACCCCGATACTCAGAGCCTCTTCGTCAAAATCAAAAGACGGATGATGCCAGGCCTGTGTGAACCCTCTATCCGTGTTTTGCGCGCCCAAACGAAAGAAGCAACTGGGACATTTCAGACTGAAGAGGGCAAAGTCCTCCGAACCCAACATGGGCTGACCAGCCCGGCTCACGCTGGAGCTTCCAAGCAAAGAACGAGCAGCATGCTCCACTACACGGCAGATGGTCTCATCATTGACCACGGCCGGATAGCCATGCTCAACCTCGATCTCCGTTTGGCATCCATATGCCTTCGTCACCTGGCGGACGGTGAAGGTAAATTGCTCTATCAAGAACAGCAGAACATCCCACTCCAGCGACCGCATGGTGCCGGTCATCTTGACAGAGTGAGCGATAACGTTGCTCCGATAACCACCTTCCATGGTACCAATGGTGATGACTGCCGCTTGCAGCGGATCGATCTGGCGACTGACTATACTCTGCACTGCCATGACCGTGGCCGCAGCTGCTACGATTGGGTCAACCGCCTTGTGGGGAACAGCCCCATGTCCGCCTTTTCCCGTGATGGTCAGTTCGAATCCTGCCGCGCACGTACTGGCCACCCCGTACTTGATGGCAACCTGACCGGTGGGTATGTCAGTATGCAGGTGCAAGGCAATCATCGCGTCCACCGGCGGGTCTTCTAGAACGCCTGCCTCGATCATGGGTTCGGCTCCCCCCGGCCCCTCTTCGGCAGGCTGGAAGATGAACTTGATTTGACCACACAGACGGTCACGATGCCGGGCCAAAACCTCAGCTGCACCCATGAGCATCGCCGTATGTCCATCATGTCCGCAAGCATGCATGATGCCTTCCTCACCCGAAGCATAGTCGACAACGTTTGCCTCCTGAATGGGCAGGGCATCCATATCAGCCCTCAGAGCGATGGTAGGCCCGGGACGACTTCCCTTCAGTAAGCCAACCACCCCAGTCACAGCAAGACCAGTTTGCACCTCTAACCCCAACTCGCTAAGGTGATTGGCAACGATGCGAGCCGTACGATGCTCTCTAAAACCTAGTTCAGGATGACGATGAATGTCCCGTCGCCATGCCACCAGTTTCGGTTGTAAAAGGCGCGCTTCTGTAAGCACACTCATCGTTCGGTCCACTAAAAGTCCTCTCGTAGTTTCAGCAAGGAAGCTAAGTTGGCTCCCTTAT
>SLSY01000172.1 GCA_007130145.1 Bacillota bacterium | reverse complement strand
GCCCCGTGCCCTGCGTCCCTCAGGCAGGAGCATGCAACGCTATGTCATTAAGTTGTTCGCTGAGAGGGAACGAACTCCTGCCCGGTGCCGTTCCACTTAGCGGGGAAGGTGATTTCACGGCAAGGGCCGAAGTTCTAGGGGGGAAGGTATAGCCATCGAGGAGGAGGCGAACTATGCGTGAGTTGATTCGGCACGCAACCGTGCGAGACGAAGAGCAGTTTAACGTGTTCTTGGATCAATTGGAGACCCAACTGGAGGAGAAGCAAATTCGCATCTAACAGGTGGAATATGAGCGCATGTCGACCAAGCGCGCACGTCCCGAGCTAAGGGACATGCGCAAAGAACTGGCCAGCATCATGACAGAACCCCGGCTGGAGGAGATCATCACTGATTACAAGGACCGGGTGCAAGACAGGCGCTTGGCGCGCAGGGCAGAGTTGTGGTACCGTATGGTGCGCCACCAGAAGGTGGAAGGGGACAAAGAGATAGCCCGTCTTAGCACCGAGCTATCGGATACCATCATGGCCTACGACTACCCGCTGACCCATAACCCTCAAGGGACGATTGCCGATGTCCGTCACGTGCTTCGTACTGAGAGAAAAAGAGAACTGCGCAGACAGGCATGGGCGTGTACCGAACAGCTGGCCCGCAAACTCCGTGAGCCCATGCATGCCTTGCACCACCGGCGTAACCAGCTGGCCCAAGATCTCGGTTATGCCAACTACGCAGAGTATTCTTTGGACAAGGAAGGTACCGGACTGCAATTGTGCCTGCGGTTGCTCAAGGAGCTGAATGAGAAGACCCAGACAGAATACTTCCAGCTGCTGCGAGAGCGGGCCGAGCGCTTTAGCATCGAGCAGCCCGAACCCTGGGATACCCAATTCCTGCTGGACGGCGGCATCGATATTCCTGACCGCTACTTTCCCAAAGCGCGCATTACCCAACGCCTCATGGACTTTTCTTCCTTGCATGGAGTACCCATGGACCGCTTGGGTGTGACCCCTGAGTATTTCGATATACCTTGGAACGGTGTTTGCATGACGGTGAACGGACGCAAGGATGCCCGCATCATATGCAATCCCCGCGATGGCTACACCTATTACCGTACCATGTTCCATGAGCTCGGTCACGGACTGCACGCCGTGCTCAACGAGCAGCCTGAGCCCATCTTTGCTCGGGAACCCAGCCCGTCGGCAGAGGGCATGGCTGAGACGTTTGGCTACTTTACCCGTCATCCCCAGTGGCTGCGGGCCATTGGTATTGGTGAAGAAGAATTGCCTGCCGTGCTGAGAGCTCTTCTGGCTCCTTGGTTCTTCTACCTCAGGCAGCGGGGTGCTTTTGCCTTGTTTGGCCTGGAGATATATATGAATCCTGATCGCGACTTGGACGAGCTTTTGGGCCAGATCGAGAGCGAGGTGACCGGGGTGCGCGCCGACAGCAAACCCCGATGGACCGCCAATGCTTGGTATGTGGCGGGAGCCACCTGGCACAACTACATTGTGGCTGACATGGTGGCCAGCCAGATTCACCGTGGGTTGAGCGAGCGTTTCGGTGAGCTATACGGCAATGCTGAGGCCATTGACTTTCTCCGCGAACGCTATGTGGCGCTGGGTGCTGCGGTTGAGTGGCGTGAGAAACTCAAAGACATCTCTGGGCAAGATATAGGCGTCGATGCTCTGGTGGATGACTTGAAGCGTATGGCTTGGGGTAGTTGACCCATACGTTGTATGAGAAAAGAGCCGGCCGCTGGCCGGCTCTTTACGTGTTCTACTCACTAAAGGGGTAGCGTTCTTCGTATTTGAGTACCTCCAGTAGCTCCTCTTGGGCCAAAAGGCTCTTGATCTCCTCCTTGCTCTTGTGGGGTGCAGGCCAGTTTCTATCCTCGTTGGCCAAGTGCAAGAGCATGCGTGCAACAAGCAGTGCATCTTTTTGCAGCGCCCGCGGCGCCACCTTATCCAATGTGTCAGCTGGGGTGTGACCCCAGCCCCGGGCACCTCGTGGTCCAGTGCTTTCAGACGCCATGGTGGCGGCCGGTACGCCAGCCAGCACAAAGGGATACATATCCGAATAGGGGCTGATGCGATTGAGAACATTGAAGGACTCCTTCATGTTCTCGTTCAGCTGTTTGAAGACCGGGATCAGTTCCTTCCACCCTTGGATCACGACAGAACTATCGCCGGGCCGGCCCGCCCCATCCAGGTTGAGCATGAACTCCACCGTCTCCATCTCATGGGCATGGGCGTCAACATAGGCATGGGAGCCGATGAGCCCCATCTCTTCCAGAGGGAAGAGAATGAAGCGGACGGTTTTGGGGAAATGTTGCTTGTATTGGGATAAGGCCCGGGCTGCTTCCATGGTTACCACCGCACCGGCTCCATCATCGAGGGCACCGGGAGCAATGTCATGTCCATCGAAGTGGGCGCCCACAACGATGACCTGCTCGGGTTGCTCATAGCCGGTGATCTCGGCCATCACGTTCCATGAGGTCATGCGCTCGTTCACGTTTTCGGTGGTCAGTTCCATCTTCACCGCGCCGTTCTTGAGCCGGCGTAGCAGGGTGGAACCTACCTCTTTGCTTACCCCCACAGCAGGGATCTTAGCCTCTCCGTTGAATTTGATGGAACCTGTTTCGGGTAGCAAACCGGCTTCTTCCCGCATCCAGATGAAGCCGG
>SLSY01000202.1 GCA_007130145.1 Bacillota bacterium | reverse complement strand
TGACGTCGATATCCTCATGCAGGCGATCCATGATGCGACCGTGAATGGGCACCTCGTACCCGGCGTGCACTGGGTGCGGAGAGCTCGCGAGGGCGATGTCGTCATCCGGCTTAGCAGCACGGTGGATAGGCTCACCCACGTGGGTGCCCGGGTCTTGAGCACGGCCGACTATCGCCGCATCGTACAGATGGGCGATTGCGCCTATGCAGCGTGGGATAGGAGCAAACAGGCGGAGTTCCGAAGAACCGTGGACAGCCGCGAGACGGTGAGGACCAGAGGACCTCTCGTGGTCGATCCAGGCAAGATGGAGGATGAGACGGGGATACCAGCCGCGTTCTGGCAGATGAAGGATGCCTCGGACTACGATGAGAGAGCCGAAATCAGTGCCAATAGAGCCGAACGAGCCAACTTAGAGCCACTTCGACGCGAAAAGTTATCCCTGCATAAGGGTCGAAAACAAGCCGAATAGAGCCGAAAGAGCCATTCTTAGAGGGAAGAGATACGTAAGGGAGTGAAAGAAGAGGTAAACTGCCACTTACTGCTCCCTAGTACACGTCTCTCCCTACTCAGAAATACGGCTCTTTCGGCTCTTTTCGGCTCTTAGGCCGCTCTACCTGCAAGTTTGTCAGTACCTCAAACGGCTCGCAACGAGCCGATCGAGCTACCTCCGACACCTCTCCCAGGGGATACGTGGGGGAGTAATCCGAACCCAAAGAACCGCATCCTCCCTCACCAATCGGTGAGTTCCCCCGAATTCTGAGCGCATGCGCCCCTGGGTTCCCTGTGCGAACGCCCATGCGAGCGGGGATAATGGAATTCATCCTATACCTTGGAGGGATGGACATGACCCGGACCAGCGGCGTGTTTCTCATCAAGCATGACGACTTCGCGGACTTCCAGTATTGCGGGGCCAGTACCCAGGTGGAGGGTGCCTTCCGCGACTACCTGAAGCAGCTCAAGCGCGGACAGGCCCCCCGTTCCTTGCAGGACCTCCACGACCAGGGAGCCTCCCGGGAGGGATTCCGCTATCAGCTCTTGGAAGAGGTGCCACCCAATAGGCTCCGGGCCCGCAAGCACGCCTGGCAGCATGCCCCGGCAGGAGCCCCACCCCAGAGGGACCTCCCACCGCCCTCAAGCCCGGTGCCCGGAACCGTAGGCGTCTTCATCCGTGAGTGGTTCGCCTTGCATCGCCAGGGGATCTCTCTCACCACCGAGCGGCGCTACCGGGGGCACATTGAGAACCACATCCTCCCCCAGCTGGGGCACATCCCCTTGGAGGAGTTGTCCGTCCTGCGGGTGCAGGAATTCGTCTCCCACTTGCTGGAGAAGGGCTTCTGTCGCAGCTGCGTACCTCGGGGGCTCTCCCCCAAGTCAGTGCGGGACTGTGTCGGCCTCCTGCGCTTGGCCCTGGAGCAAGCCCTAGAATGGGGTATGTTGTCCCGCATAACGCAGACCCCGGTGACCATGATCACGGGGGTCTGGTCAACTACGCTCGTTGGTCCACTGTGTGTGAGTCCGCCCCTATTTCTCTGTACACGTTTGGGTGTTGTCTTCATAGATACCCAGTGCTAAAGGGAAGGGATAGTGCCTGCTCCAAGAAATGAGAGGCTCATACCGTTGCCGATAAACTGCCAGCAGTGAAATATTGGGTAGATAAGAGCCATTATGCGCTAGATGACTATGTGAGCGAGGACGCCCGGCCAAGGACAAGGCACAAACGTATCGACAAACCAAGAGGCCATGGAACCCCGAGAGCACATCTGGGGCGATAACTGACAAGGTGCTGGGCTACAGAGCTTTGAGAGTGTCCTATAGGCGACGAGCCAGGGTTTTGGTCCTGGCCCGTCGTGAATGGTCTTCTGACTAGTATCCACTACCACCCGGAGTTGGCTTTGAGTTCCCATTTCCCACTGAGAAATTCGTGCGGCTTTGGCTAGAGTGTTTCTGGGAGAAATCGCCGGAGCGGCTGTGTGTGGCCACAATTAAGGAGTACTCCTCTCCAGCGGCAAGTCCCGGGAGAGAGAAGCCTGCATTGGCTGGGAACTCCATGGGATAGGAGAACTCGAGGATGATGATGCCATCGGAATGCGTAACGACTGAATCCAAGATCCCGCTGGTGGGAACTTGCTGGTGACCATGACCCGTTCCTCGATCATTGCGCACCGCCTGACCCGACCCTTCGGCAAAGCCCAAGATCATGTTGGCACCGTTCATACCTCCCCCGGCCTGGTTGAAGCCAATAGCGATCCAGCCATCCACCTCGCTACGGGCATGAACATACAGTCGCTCTCCGTCATGAGCTAGGTGAACCATTACTCCCCCTAACTCAAAGGGAGCTGCAGGATACTCTGTATCACTTCCATCCACAGTAAGGGGTTCAGAGAGTGCTGCCATATAGGATTCGATGGGTGTTGGGGTCGGTGGTACGGCCTCGGTCGGCTCCGGGCTGCAGCCCGCTAACCCCAGTAATAGTACTAGGCTCAATACCAACCAGGTAGTGTGGAAGCAGGTTTTCATTGTCAACGCCCCCTTCGAAGGCACAGCTTTCCCTAGTTACTTCGCATGGTCTCATGCTGGCGAAAAGTGAGTCCCCAGCCAGCCACAAGGTAGGCATGTAGACGATAGGGAGACCCTTAGGTTGCCAGACATGCGCCTTGACACAATTCTACAACAACTCGCTTGTCTACATTATACATTGTCTTGTCAAACCTCCTTGGCACGGAGTCCATAGTTAGTAGAGGGCATGTAGGGAATAATGGGACCGGTTCCGTATTCACGACCACGAGTACAGAGAACGAGAGTCCGGCTCCCACTTCCTAGAGAAGGCCTTCGGTCGTAGTGCATACCCTTGGGTCTCTCCCCCAAGTCAGTGTGGGACTGTGTCGGCCTCCTGCGCTTGGCCCTGGAGCAAGCGGTGGAGTGGGACCTGCTCCCCCGGAACCCTACCCGCGGCGTCAAGCTCCCGCGAGGACGGGAGAAGGAGATCACCGTCATCACCGAGGCGGAGGCCGAGGAACTCTTGTCGGTGATGGCAGGCAGCTACCTGTGGCTGCCTACGCTCATCGGTCTCCACACCGGCATGCGCCGGGGGAGAGGTCCTAGCCCTCTCCTGGGACTGCGTGGACCTGGAGCAGGCAACCATCAAGGTACGCCGCTCCTACAGCCTGTGTGGTCCCAAGGGACCTCTCTTCAAGGAGCCCAAGAGCCGGGCAGGTCGGAGAACCGTGGAGATTGGACCCACGTTGGTACAAGCCCTGCAGCAAGAGCAGCGGAAACGAAGACATACGGAGCACGACTTGGTTTGCACCCGGGAGGATGGCAGCTTCATCTCCCCCAACGGCTTCGGTGAAGCTTTCACCGAGCGGGCCCGGCGACTGGGAATTAGGACAACCTTCCATGGCCTCCGGCACACCCACGTCTCCATGCTCATTCGCGCGGGCGTGCCCATCAACGTTGTGTCGGCCCGCATCGGTCATTCCCAGCCCTCCGTGACCCATGACGTCTACTCCCATCTTCTCCCGGGGATGGGACGGGATGCGGTGGAGCGTTTTGAGCAGGGTTGGGCCCAGGCACTGACCAGTTCTCCCTGACACTCCCCATGGCGGATGCATGGAATGCACCCCTGCGCCAGCGTAACGGAGCAGGGGTTTTCCTTATTCTGGGATTCGGGCCGTAGCGCAACCGACCACCCGGTCGGTTTATGTGCTTTTTGGAGGCATTCTCTCCTTAACAAGGGAGGTGGTAGTGGCAGGTAAATCGATGCAGACGCGGCGCATAGTGACGGAGATAGGCAACTATGCTTGAGCGGATTACATTCCTTAGGAGGAGATAAGTCGTGAGTTCACGTAAGTGGTTCGCAGTGTTCGTGGCCTTGGCCATGACACTCGGCTTGCTGCCGGCCTTGGCGGTGGCAGCAACTAATAGCGTCGGTACGATCGTAGGAGTAACACCGAGCCAAGCGTACAACGGCGACGTGGTTGACTTCTTCATCACAGTGACCAACGCTAACGCTCCTGGTGCCAACGACGCAAACTTCAGTCTGACGTTTACACCACCTGGAGCCGATGGCACGGCATCGGGCACCCCGGTTGTACTCGCTACCAACCAGCTGATTCAGGTTGGTCAGTCAATTACGTTTGACAAGACCAGCTATCCAGAACTCGCGGTTACACTGGCGCTGAATGCAGGAGTAGACACAGCCCGTGGGTCGGCGACACTGAGTGCCCAGTATATTGCGAGTCCGCCATACAGCGCCTCTGAAACCAAAGACATCCCCGTCACCATTCTCCCCTTCCTGAGCCTCGGCGACTTCGTCTGGAACGACCTGGACCGGGACGGCATCCAGCATGTTGACGAGCCGGGTATACCGGATGTCGTCGTGAATCTGTGGCTGGCCGCCGGTGGAGCGCCTGTGGCACCGCCGATAGCCACCACCACCACCAATGCATTGGGTTGGTACGAGTTCTCGGGCCTCAAGGCCGGTGAGTACTTCGTCGAGTTCGTGAAGCCGGCTGGCGACTGGGTCTTCACCGCCAAGGGGCAAGGCGCTGACCCAGCCTTGGACAGCAACGCCAACCCGGCGACTGGCATCACCGATATCATCAACCTGACCGCCGATGACATGACCATCGACGCCGGGATGTATGAGCTATTCGAGTCCCTAGATGTGGAGAAGGGTGTTTCGACCTCCTTCGATCGCACCCATGAGTGGGAGATCGACAAGTGGGTTGGGACCGACTTTGGCCACACCATTGGGGACGAGGAGCTACCCAAGATCCACCTCTACTCCGACGGCAGTGGTGACGAGACGGCCACGTGGTTTGTGGACGTGACTTACCTCGGCTTCACTGACGGCAACTTCCTGGTGTCTGGCTGGGTCAGCATCTATAACGATGGTGAACTGGATGCCGGGATCATCGAGGTCGAGGACTTGCTCGGTGAGATAGACATCAGTAACGAGATTGAGTGGGTCGAAACCGATGGTATGACGTCGATCACCCTCCCGTATACGCTTGCTCCAGGAAAGACCATCTACGGTACGTTCACCGGCATCGACGAAGGCCAGCTTACCGGCCAGAACGTCGTGACGGTAGCCACCGAGCGGGATGAGTACACGGCAGACGCTCTCATTGAATGGGGCGAGGAACCGGACGAGGAACTCGACGCCGTGGTCAATGTTGAAGACGACAGTGATCTCAACGCTGCCGTGGTATGGCTTGGCATGATTAACGGCCTATCGCTGGAGCCCGGCGACGTGACAACCTTCAGCTACGACGAGGACTTCGCCTGGGAAGACTTCACGACAGCCGGCCCGCACTTCATTGATAACACGGCCACCATCGTGGAGACGGGGGCAGAGGCCTCGGCCCGTCTCGTCATCAACTGGTATCCGGAGACGGTAACGGTCGAGAAGACGGTGGTGACCACCTTCACCCGGGAGCACTTCTGGGATATCGATAAGTGGGTCACCACGGATAATGGCTTCAAGTGGCTGGAAGATGGAGTCACCCCGAAGATCTGGCTCTATCCCGACGGCAGTGGTAACGAGACGGCCACGTGGACCGTGGATGTCACCTATGAAGGGTTCGAAGACAGTGACTTTAATGTCTCGGGCACCATCACCATCACGAACACCATGACCACAGGTAACGTGACGATCACCGGTGTCGAGGACATGCTCGGTGGCACGGACATCAGTGGCGACATCACCTGGAACTGGCCCGCTGGTTCGGACTTCCCGTTCGTTCTCGGCCCGGGCGAGAGCCTGGTCGGTACCTACAACGAGGATGGTTTCGTTGAGGGTGACAACGTCGTCACAGTTACCACCCAGCGGGGAACCTACGATGACACCCAGCCCATCGTCTGGGGCGAGCCCGCTGAGGAAATCAACAAGACGGTCAATATCGAGGATGTGAGTAACCTCTTCGGCACCGTACTCCTGGGCACGCTGACAGCCGAGAGCGGCACCTTCCCCTACGAAAAGCACTTTGCCTGGACAGACTACACTGCTCCTGGTCCGTACATCTATGACAATACGGCCACCATCGTGGAGACGGATCAGTCCGCCAGCGCTAGGCTGGTCGTCAACTGGGAGGATAGCGAACTCTGCTGGGGCGACGACACCGCATGGGCGTATGGTGGAGATCTCGCCACCCCAACTGGGACTTCGTAAACAACCGATTCTGGGGATGGAACAACGGACCGCTCGGCGAAGGCACCTATGAGTGGGATATCTACGCGGGCGCCGGCCAGAACGATCTCAGCAAGGGAACCATCGTTGGAACACTCCACGTGACGTATGAAGGCGGCGGCGTAACCGTCACGTACGAAATGGACGAGGGCTTCTTCCTGGGCGAGACCCACCTGTGGGTTGGCAACACCCCGTTGCCCCAGGTGTTCCGCGGTAGAAGCCACGTCCCGGCCGGCTACACCAACGCCCCCGGCCAGTTCCCCTTCGGTGCGGACTTCGAGATCGACAAGGATGCTCCAGACCCGACAGTGACCACCTGGACATGGACCGGAACGGGGCTTCACGGGCGACATCTACATCGCCGCCCACGCAGTCGTCTGGTACCCGGTCGAGTGTCCGGAGATGGATATCCAATAAACTAGTGAGCGAGGACCCGTTAACCGTTGACACGCATGTTGCGTGACACGGTTGTAGCAGCAGGGAGACCGTGCAGTAAGGCGGTCCCCCTGCTCTCATTTGCGGACCATCTCCCAGGCTAATGTGGACCGGTTCGCCGCAGCCCCTTGACAGGCATTGTTGCCTGGGGAACGGGGACCTCCTGCGCATCCGTTGGACGTAACACGCACAATTCCGGATGCCAACCCCCGTGATGCGCGTGGGCACGGGGGTCTTGCTGTGCGCCCGAGAGACCTCGCGCAGAACCGTCACAGCATCCCTGATCCCCGCCCCATAGTCATGCGCGTTCACGCTTGCGTTTACGCATTAGGCCTAGTAAAATTAAGGCAGAACCCGCCGACTAGCCCCAGGCCACAAAGGCCACGCCCCAAGCCCGCCCTTGCCCGCGGGTGGAAGCGGAACCAGCCCTGGTCACACCCCCCTACTTGAGTGTGTACACAGGGCGGCATGGAGTCTCAAACCTAGAGAGGGGGTACACATGATGAGAAGACTGGCAGCAGTGGTTTCGGACAAGTTCGGGAGCGCCGAGAGATGGCAGGACGTCACCAAGACGGGCATCAGGTGCCCGGTGTGCGGGAAGGATCATTGGTGTTCAGTCCTGGAGGATGAGAACGGCACCATGTTCATCACCTGCAGGAGAGATTTCGAGTCAGACGCGTATCGCAGGATCAAGAGGGCGCTGGACGTGGATGGGCAGGAATACGCGGTCTACGAAATCGGTGAACCAGACGAGGGAGAACCACACGCAAGACCGGACTACGAATACCGTGATGAGAAAGGCCAGCTGCTCTTCGGGGTGTGGCGTAATCCCGAGGGGCCAGCCCGTTTCACCCAGCGTCAGTGGAAGGATGGCCAATGGCAGGGTAGACTGGGAGATGCCCGACGAGTTCTCTATCGGCTCCCGGAGATCATCCAGGCCGTCAGGGAAGGCCACACTATCTACATTGCCGAAGGCGAGAAGGATGTGGAGACGCTGGTGAAGCGCGGACTACAAGCCACCACCAACCCCATGGGGGCGGGTCGGTGGCGCGAGGAGTACGGAACCTACTTGCTGGGTGCTGATGTGGTGGTCCTCGGCGATATGGATGAAGCCGGAGCCAAGCATGTGGAACAGGTCGCCGAGAGTTTGGAACGGGTAGCCCAGAGCATCCAAGTAGTTCGTTCCTACCCCGGCTTCACCCCGGGCAGTAAGGCGGACGTCACCGACTGGATGGAGGCAGGAGGCACGGTTCAGAAGCTGGAAGAGCTCGCCGAGCCCCGGGAACCCCTGCACAGGTTCACCTTCCGCTCCGTGACAGAACTCGTGGAGGGCGACTACCAGATGGAATGGATCATTGGCGATGGCGTCCTCGCCCAGGGCTATCTCACCTTGCTCCTGGGTCCTCCAGGCGCTGGGAAAAGCCTCTTGTCCCTTGACATGGCCTTCGCCATTGCCCAAGGGAAACGGTGGCTCCACTTCCCGGTGGAACGAAACTCCCCCGTCCTGTTCATGACCGGGGAAGGTGGGCCTCAGTCCCTGCAGGCCCGAGTCCTGGCCCGCTGTAAGGATCGTCAGCCTGCACCCCCGGTATCCTTCTGGTGGCCGCAGGCGGACGAGAGATTCATCCTGGACGATCCGGCGTGCATTCGGCGGCTGATCCGGGAGATCGACCACTCCGGTGCGGGCGTGGTGGTGCTCGATCCCCTGGCGGAATTCAATACCAAGGACGAGAACAGCACCCAGGATATGCTGGTGGCGGTGCGGCAACTGCGCGAGGTAATCTATACCACCGGAGCGGCCATCATCCTGGTTCACCATACCCGCAAACCCGGGTCCAACTCCAGTCGGGGGTCAGGGATGGAAGGTCGGGGCAGCGTGGCACTCTTCGGTGCTTGTGATAGTACGCTCGTACTGGACAAGACCAAAAAGGCGCGAGCTCTACTTCCCCAAGACCCGCAACGCCGAGAGTCCCTCACCGGTGGCGGTGGAGTTCGGCAAAGACTTCATCTTCCGGGCGGTCCGGGCCATCCCCGAGGGGGAAGGCACAACCAAGTTTGCCCGTCCTACCCTACGCAGAGCGCAGGGCAACGACAGGATCGAGGCGAACTGCGTAGATGGCCGGATAGATTCCGGCAGCTATCCCCACCAGGAAACTGGCAGCCAATGATAACGCCAAGGCAGGCCAAGCTATAGCCGGTGTCAGCGAAAAGAAAGACACGACTACTAGTGGCGCTATGATCCCGAAGATGGCACCAACGATTCCACCCACTGTTCCCAGAATAGCAGACTCAATCAGCAAGTGGAGGGTAATGTCCTTCTTACGAGCACCTAAGGCACGATGAAGGCCAAGCTCCCAGGTGCGCTCGCTCAACGAAATGAGCTGAACCGCCGTAATGCCAAAGCCTCCTGCCAGGAGGGTCATGAAGGCCACTCCATTGGCCAAGTCCTTTAGTGACCCCAGGATGTCAGTGCGAGCAGCAAGAAGCTGGGCTTGGTCAAGAACATTGAAGCCATCCGGTTCATCCACCCTCAGTTGGTGGGCCTCACGCAACACGGTCACAATGCTCTCCTTCACCACAGGAATCCTCTCGGCTTCCGTGGCCTCTATGTAGATGTGAGTCAGATGTTCTCGCATGTCGAGGTACTGCTGGGCGGTGGTCAGTGGAATGATCACGATATCGTCTTGATCGTCACCATGGGCATCAAGACCCTTTTCTGTCAAAATACCCACCACCTCAAAATCCCCATCATTGAGATAGACCCTTTCGCCCACCACATCGCCACCATCAAAGAGCAGAGCAGCTACCGTCTGCCCGAGCAACACCACTCGTCTTGCTGCGCTATCCTCGGCAGCAGCAAAGAGTCGACCCTGGGACACATCCAAATTGCGGATGTCCATGAAGGAAGTGCGCGTAGCCACAATGTCGGTTGTAACCTCAACCTCGTCACGCTTCACTGCTCCTGACCGCATGAAGACGGGAGCAATGGAAGCAATATCGTCTACTTGTTCCATCAGGACCGTGACGTCGCTTTCGGTCAACGTCTGCCTATTGCGATCCTGCGGGGACCTGGCATGCTCAATGATAAGCATGTTGGTGCCAAGTTTGGTCAGTTCGTCGGCCAATGCCCGTTGAGAACTGTATCCCAAGGAAGCGAGTGTGGTCACAGCAGCGATGCCGACGATGATTCCAATCACTCCAAAAAAACACCGTTTTCGATTAACGGCCATGGTGCGCAGGACCAGGGTCAACGGGCTCAGCTCCATGTTCTGTTTCATTGTCGTGATGCACCTCTAAGTGCTACCACGGGATCCAGTCGGGCCGCTCTATTGGCCGGACGAACGCCGAACACAAGACCAGTTAACACCGCGAAGGCTATGCCTGCCACCGGCGCATGCCACGTCATCAGAGTTCGTAGTTCAAGTCGATTGGCCAGTTCGTTGCCGAGAATATAACCTAAGGCAATTCCCGCCACTCCGGCCAGGAGTGAAGTCATCATGGTCTCAAGCAACACTTGCCGCGAAATGTCGCGCTTACGAGCCCCCAGAGCCTTCCTTAGACCGATTTCCCGGGTGCGAGCTGAGATCGATAAACTGGTCAAATTCATCATCACGGTCCCCCCAAGAAGAAGAGCAATGACGGCAATGGCTGTGAGATAAAGCGAGAGCGTGTTGGACATTTCATCGCGAGCCCTTGCTGTGGACATGGGAAGGCGCACGAAGATCTCTTGACCCGGATATATGCTTTCGAAGTAGTGTTTGGCATCGCTTGCCAATTTCTCGGTATGGTTGGCATCACTGACAAGAACCGTGAGCGTGCTTAGACCTACCGGTTGAAACAACTCGGTGAAGACACCCTGGGGCACCAAGACCACCTCGTCCGCATTGCGCCCACTGCCGCTCATACCCCGTGACTCAAGCACACCGGTCACTTCCAGCTCCATACCGTCAATCTGGATGATTCTGCCCAAAGGATCCTCGCTCGGGAAGAACCAGTTTGCCACCGCCGAACCCACCAACGCGGTCGGGACAGCTGATTCGATGATAGCATCACTGAAAAACTCACCCGTTTG
>SLSY01000190.1 GCA_007130145.1 Bacillota bacterium | reverse complement strand
TGTTCGGTAGTGGTTACATCAGTATTACGCAGATGGCGCGGGCAGGGTTTGGTGTGAGTGTATTGTCCGTCTTCCTGGTAGCACTGCTCACCTACTACTTGCTTCCCTTGGTGCTGGGAATTAACCTGTTCCAGGTGCCAATGGGTCTTTGATGAGAGATAGCGAAAGTGACCCGTCTTGCGACGCGTTATGGGCCCCGGGGTTCAGAGGTTCTTTGCATGGCATTACGCTGGGGGCTTGGGGCTGAAGGCGAAGATGGCGAACCGGATCTAGAATGTCTGGCAACGTGCATCTCTTTTTGGCCGTTTGCGGGCTGCTGCTACTGCTTTGTGGGGGCTGTTTTGGTGCCATGATGGCCGTGCCGTTTCCTGCCGGTGGGGTGATCGGGGTCGGTTGGTTCTTGGCATGATCAGCATCCTTGTGGGTACTCTGATACGGAAACTTGCACTGGGTACCGGATTCTTCCATTGGCTGGATGGAAGGGAACTTGCGAGCCGAGCTCGGGTTGAGAGCGTGCTCATCTTCTTCTTTGATCCCGCATAAAGCGCAGTTAGAGCAGGCATCAAGGAGCGTAGTTATATCCTCTAACAGGGAAGGTGCACCATTGGCAACACTCATCACCTATCTACTGGGCGCTCTTTTTCACGTAGCTGAGGCCATACCTATGATCTTCATTCCTCTCTATGCTCACCATCTGGGCATCTCTGTGGGTGTGATCGGTTTGATCACTGCCATCCCTTCTTTGCAGGAAGCGTTCTTTCGCCTGCCGGGCGGCTGGCTGACCGACCGCATCGGCGAGATCAGGGTGTTAACCCTGGCCATGTGGATGGCTGTGGCGGCGGCCCTTCTTTACCAAACGGGTACGGGTCTTTGGTGGCTCGGCTTGGGGCAGATAGCGTACGGCTTTTCCATGCTGGGTTTCTGGTCGGCAGCGCCGGCTTATGTGACCAAGCTGGGAGGGAGCAACGTAGAGGGGCGTGTGGGCCTGTTTGTCGGAGCGGTAGGCTTGGGCGCCATCATCGGCCCCCTTCTCAGTGGTCAGGTTTTTGCGTTTCGAGGCTATCCGGGAACCTTCATGTTCTTTCTGGTCGTGTCGCTGGGTTGCGCAGCAGTGGTTCGCTTTCTCCCTCCGCCGCGGCGGGAGGTCAGCAAGAGAGGGACGGCCGGCTCCATATTTTTGCTGAAGTACAGGGTAGTACAGGTAGGAGCCATGGCCTGTTTCATCGCGGCCATTCCCACCGCTTTGGCCGGTTCGTTGTTCCCCGTCTATATTGTGGAAGTGGGATACAGTGAACTGTTTCCGGCCACGTTGTCCTCGGTACGAGCGGCGGCGATGGCGCTGGTATCAGCGTCTACGGGTCTGTGGATGAGCCGGGTATCTCACTTTCGGGCAGCGGTGGGGCTGATGCTTTTATCGGGTCTTGCCATTGTGGCCGTGCCGTTGTTTTACCACAATGTGTGGGTTTTGGGCTTGGCCTCTGCGGTCATGGGGGCCGCCGCCGGCAGTCTGTGGGTGCTGGCAACAGCTTTGGTGCGCAGCGGCATTCCTCTGGGAAGCCTGGCACTGGGACTGGCCTATACCAACATCTTTTGGCCCATTAACGTGGTGCTGGTGAGGGTAGGGAGTGGTTGGATCAGTCAGATCTTTACATCCACCTTGGCCTTTCTCTGTGTGGGTGCTATGGCGTTGGGCATTGCTCTTTTTGCTGCTGTCTTGCTCCGGCGCGAACTTATCATGGGCATTGCGTCCAACAGTGGCTATCCCGCCACCACGCCGCATTAGAACTCTCCCCACTTGTCCATACTAAAGGCGCCGGTGAATCGGCGAAAGGACGGTGGATCATGACAGTTTGCGCCAGTTCCCACGCGCCCCTTGAATACTTGCATGATGTGGACGAGAGAATCCACACCGCAGTGGCTTGCCAAAGCCCCGAGGCCCGGGAGTGCCTCGTTCACATCCTCAAAGGCCAGGGCAAGCGCTTCCGCCCCCTCCTGGTATGGCTGTGTGCCTCGTGTGGTGGCAAGACGCCGGAGCATGTCGTCTCCGTTGCTGCCGCTGCCGAGCTGGTCCACACTGCATCTCTTGTGCATGATGATGTCATTGACGACGCCTCTCAGCGCCGGGGACGTGCTGCCGCCCACCAGTTATGGGGCGAGCGCTCCGCTGTTCTTTTGGGCGATTTTCTCTTTGCTTGTGCCTTTCGTCTGCTCGTGGAGACGGGGCAATACGACGCCGTCAAGTGGTTTAGCGCCGCTATTGGCGACATGTGTCAGTCCGAGATCGAACAAGCCCGGTGTCTGTTCGAGTTGGAACCCGATGCGGCGACATATCTCAGACGCATTGGCATGAAGACAGCCTCTCTCATCGAAGCATGCTGTCGGGCCGGAGCCTACCTTTCTACCAGCGAGGAACCATATGTCTCTGCTCTAGCCGCATTCGGGCGTCATCTTGGCCTGGCCTACCAGGTGACCGATGACCTGATGGACTTTCTTTCCACAGACACCGCCGCAGGAAAACCTGTGGCCCGTGACTTTCGTCGTGGGGTCATCACGTTGCCCATTATCTATCTTATGGAGAGGCAAAAGGAGCGAGAGTGTATCCAGCTCATGTTGGAGCGCCGCCACGTCACCGATGATGAATGGCGTGAGGTAAGTGAGTGGCTGGTCCAGACCGGAGCACTGGATAGAGCGCAAGAGTTCGCCCGCCAGCAAAGTGACAAGGCGTGTCGGGCTCTCA
>SLSY01000024.1 GCA_007130145.1 Bacillota bacterium | reverse complement strand
CAGCACTACCCCATCCCACCGCCTGCGTCTGTCCGAAGCGGATGAGAATACCTTGATAGAACCGACGTACCCCGATCACCGCCGGCCATAGGATCAACGCTATCAAGCCCGGTTGGGCCGTGCGGGCTACATCGGCCGGAAATCCCATGAGGTTGATGAAAATGAATTCGTACAAAGGGGTGATGCAACTCACAATGATAGAGCTCAAGGTCAGCACCAAGTTGATGATAATCATCCAGCGCCGGGTCCGAAGATAGGCCACCTGATCGGCCACCAGCGCATTGGCTGCGGGCAGTAGCATGATGATGGGTGCTTCCAGCAATACGGCAGCGTAGAATGTGAGGCCGTAGGCAGCCAGTGTGAGTTCAGGCGACTCCAAGCGAGCCAGACCCGCATGGACAATCGGTTGGCCCAGCGCCATCATCAAGCCACTCAAGGCCAACGGGGCGAAGAAAACCCACACTCGATTCAACGTCAGTTCTCGCGCGCTGCCCATGCAAGCCTCCTGTTGGTGTACGTACCGCAGCCGGGTGGATGACCCGGCTGCATGGTAGTTCCCCAACTAGTTCACCCTGTGAAATGGCTTTTCCTTCTTAGAGGCCCAATAATGTCGCTGGATTGTCAGCCGTCATGGTACGAACATCCTCGGGAGAAAAACCGTATGTCAAAAGACTGGCTATCCACTGGCGCATGCCCTCTACCGGGGGAGCCACCGTGTAGGAGCCAAAGTCGGTGGCCAGTATATACGCGGACGGGCCCAGCCGCGCTACCTCAGCGAAGAAGTCCGCCACCCCTTTGCGCTTGCTGGAGAATATCTCGTTGGCATACTCGGGTTCCACATAATAATTGGTCTTGGCCAAACCGGCCGTATGTGAGAAATCGTAGAGACAGCGTTCCAGGAACGCGCCCATGGCAACCGCTTGTTCCTTTTGTTCCTGATTCATTTGCGCCACGGCGGGACTGGCGATGAGTACCTGCTGGACTCCGTAACGCTTGGCCAGTTCCACCACACGCATAGCTTCTGCGGCCGACACGTGACCGGTGTTGATAAAGACTCCTTCGGCCTCCGCCACCATTTGGAAAATCTCTTCCATCGCTGGTGGTACCGGGTCCTTCAGGGGAATGCGAATGGCCCGCGCCAGTTCTTCGTCACGAAACTTGGGGTAGATTTCGTACAGTGGAAGTGGTTCCCCATCCACGTAGCGCCCTTCCCGACTGGCTTCATGATAGGTGGAATGAGCACCGAAACTAACAAAACGTGCACCCAGGCCGTAGTGAAGAGCCGTCTTCACTGCCCGGGGGTTGACTCCACCATAGACAGTGTTGAGAATGATACCGCCAAATACGTCTATACCGGGTACGGTGCGGCTGACCAACCAGGCAATGCCAGAACTGTTCTCGAACACGTCCATGTAGACCAGAGCCCGCATGCCGGCGTCCTTGGCTTGTTGGGCCGCTTCGATGGGATCAACGGAGCGGGGACTAGACAGAAGATGAGGGCCAGCATGCACGTGAATGTCGATTGAGCCTTCCAGTAGTTCGGTAGCAAGCTGGGCTAAATTCATGATACGACCTCCAGATAGGGGAATAGAGCTCCTGTGACTAATATACCATATCCTTAGGGCGTAATCGAACGACCAGCCGTTCCCACCGTGGCAGCCAGCACCTCAGCAAACAGGGTCACCCCCCGTTCAGCCAGGGCTTGATCCATTAAGTGCGTCCCCACTTCCAACAGCAACATCCCGGGGTCTAGATCCTGATTGTACGAGCCTCGGCCCATGAATATTCCCCGCACCAACGTGGGGTGTACACCTTCACCCACAGCGAGGAGACGACGGGCCAACACCCGATTGTTGCTGTTCATGGGGTTGCCCCGGCCGATGACGATGACGATCTGCGCCGTATCGACTCCATCGATTTGCGTCAGATACGCGCGGACGGGAGCCGCATCGCGGTGCACATCGAACAGGGCATAGGGTTGATGATCACGAATCAGCGCTGATGCAGTCCGCCGTGAACGGCCATAGGCTCCCGCATCATGAGGATCATGAGGGGTGCGATCGTGTATGGCGCGAAACCCCAAATCCTCGAGAGTCTTGGCAAACACGGCACCCACACGGATGATACCTCCCCGACCCCATACACTGTGCGTGCCCTGTGTGGGAACGAAGGATTCGGCCGAATGCGTGTGGAAAATGGCAATCTTGCGGGCCGTGGCCGCCAGGGGCAGACTCTCCTTTTGTTCGTCAGCAGTGGTCTCCTTCACCTCTTGGAGGAGACGTAGCAGGGCCGTATTGTCGCGTATGCGAAAGACTTCGTATCCCTTATCAGGGTTTACCCAGTACTGATCGCCCAAGAACACGGGTCTTCCTGTAGCCCACAGTTCTTCACCGTCCTCGG
Organism: Bacillota bacterium; assembly: GCA_007130145.1. GTDB lineage: Bacteria > Bacillota > Sulfobacillia > UBA8153 > UBA8153 > SLSY01. Next base: position 8,469 of record SLSY01000024.1, on the reverse strand, counting down.
TGATGAGACGAGTCACCACTCTCCCCTCCACTTTGTCTGCCAAGAAGGGATTGTAGCGGCTCAAGGGCGTATGGAAGAAGGACAGGAACAAGACCAACCCCAACACCATGATAAGAGCCTGGCAATCGCGCTTCGCCATGCTGTACCCCCTGCCCGCCTTAGGGATAAGCTGCCCGGCAGGGTGACACATCATGCAAGCGGGTATGGAAACGGCACTGCATACAAGCGATGAAGAGAACCTGATTGGTAGGTAGGATCTGGTCTTCACGCTGACGGCCAAAAGCTCTTCAATCCACCTTGTGAATGATAATCCCCATCATGCCCGGTCCCCCGTGCACGGCCAGTGCGGCACCGATCTCACTTACAATGGGTTCATCTACCACATGAAAGCGCTTCTGCACCCGGTGGCAATACTGGCGCGCCTCATCCTGCATGCGTGCGTAGACCACTGCCAGTCGCACCTTATGACCACGTGCCGCTTCCTCGGCCAGTTCGCTCAGGCGATGTAGCGCCTTGGGGTAGGTACGGACCCTATCCACGGCGGTCACGAGCCCGTCTTTCATGGACAAAATGGGCTTGATGGCCAAAAGAGAGCCGAGGACGGCCATACCCGTCCCTACCCGGCCGCTCTTACGCAAGAACTCGAGGGTGGGAACCGCCATGAAGGGAATGATGCGTTCGCGCGTGCCTTCGATAGCAGCCAAGACCTCTTCCTTACTGTGTCCCGCCATAGCGTGGCGAGCCGCCTCCAACACCATGAATCCCAGCGCCATGGAGGTAAAGCCCGAGTCTACGACGGTGATTTCCTTATGGGGCATGGTCTCACTAGCCAGGCGGGCCGCCTGTACGGTTCCGCTGGACCTACCGGTAACATGAATAGAGATGATGGACTGCACCTTGTCAGCCAACCGCTGATAGGCAGCGATGAAGTCTCCGGGGGCCGGTTGCGAGGTGGTCGGCATATCACCTTTTTCCAGCTGCTCATAGAATTCGTCGGGCGTCATGTCTTCGCCCTCGCGATAGCTGTGACGTCCAAACTGAATGTTGATGGGCACCTCCACAATGCCAAAACGGTCGATCAGTTCCTTCGGGATGCTGCAGGTAGTGTCGGTGACAATGCCTATGCTTCTTTGCAACTCATCTCCCCCCCATCTTCCTTCTTGTCTTGACGATTCGCTCAAGATCTTGCCATTCCCTTCACACCGACGGCCCTATTGTCCAAGGATGAAAGCAGGTAAGGCCCTTTGCTGTGCGGAATTGCTCGGCGTGGGGAAGACAGGGAGGCCAAAGATTGATTACTGTGCAACAGCAGACAACCGCACCGCACATGCGCCGGCGCGTCATGGCACTGGCCTGGCCGGTCATGGCGGAGATGGCCTTACAGACTTTCACGCAAATGGTGGATATGGCCATGGTGGGACGGCTCGGTCATGTAGCCATTGCTTCGGTGGGCATATGTTTCCGACCGCTTTTCATCGGCCACGCGCTCTTTCTGGGTCTGGGCACCGCTGCCACTGCCATGGTGGCCCGTTATATTGGGGCCGGGGACAGGGACCGGGCCAATGCTGCTGCTGAGCAAGGGTTGCTCAGTTCACTGGCTATTGCCCTTTCGTTTGGCGCTCTCATTTTCTTCTTTGCTCCTACCATCATCGCTCTTATGGGAGGAACAACGGAGGTCATTGGTCCCGGTAGTCAGTACATGCGCGGCATGGCACCGGGCATGGTCAGCCTGCTGCTGGCCACCATGATCACGTCGTCACTGCGTGGCGCCGGAGATACCCGCACACCCATGGTGGTGAACGTAACCTCCAATCTGTTCAATATACTGGCCAACTATACTCTCATCTTCGGCCGTTTTGGCTTCCCCCGCCTGGAAGTGTACGGAGCTGGCATCGCCACATCGTCGGCCCGCATATTGGCCCTTCTTGTCCTCCTTCTCGTGGTACTAAGGGGCAATAGGGTTATACACCTGTCCCCGCAGCGCCTGTTTGTACCCGATTGGAACCTCATACGCCGCCTCTTTGCCATTGGCGTGCCCGCCGCCGCCGAACGCCTGGTGATGAGCATCGGACTGGCCATACACTTGCGTCTGGTAGCTGGCTTGGGAACGCTAGCCATCGCCGCCGCCACACTGGCGGGAAACATTGAGCAACTCTCTTTCATGCCGGCCCTGGGATTCTCGATAGCCGCATCGGCACTGGTGGGACAAAACTTGGGAGCAAACAACCCGGAAGGTGCCCAACTGGCTACCCGGGAAAGCGCCCGCTTGGCCTCGGCGTTCATGGGGATGATGGGACTTGTGTTCCTGGTGTTCCCGGGCATCCTGATCCGAGTATTCACCGACGATCCCGCGTTAATGGCACCGAGCATCATGTTGGTGAGACTGATCGCCTTTGCCCAGGTTCCCACCGCGTTGGCCCAGGTGTTTTCCGGAGCACTGCGTGGAGCCGGTGACACAGCCGCCGTTCTCTACATCACGTTGTCGAGCACATCCCTGGCGCGACTGGCCCTCACCTTCATCTTGATCAACCTGGTGGGTCTGGGTCTGTGGGCGGCCTGGGCTGCGGTCATCGTAGATTGGGTTTTGCGCGCCGTTTTGGCCTACCGCTCCTTTCGCCTGGGCCGGTGGCAAAACGTTGAGGTTTGATGTTTCGGCATAACCCCTCCTCTGGTGCGGTAGATATTAGGAGGAGGAATGCCCTATGTTGCTTCATCGCAAGACCATGGTCGCCATGCTAGGCCTGGCTTTGGTCCTGGTGGTTTTGGCGTCGCTGTATCGTGGCTGGCACCACGGGCCCGAACACACCTGGGAGCCCCGCCCGACTGCCTCCACCGGCAACGACATGCCCATTTTTTACGTCAAGACGGACAAAAGGCAAGTGGCACTCACCTTTGACATCAGTTGGGGAGAGAAGACGCTGCCTCTCGTACTCCCCATTCTTACAGAACACCAGGTCAAGTGCACCTTTTTTCTGTCGGGCCCCTGGAGCGAGAGACACAGTGAGGCAGTACGCACCATCGTGGAGCACGGTCACGAGATCGCCAGCCACGGTCACAAGCACGAAAATCTGAGTCGCTTTGACGGCCAGCATATTACCGACAACATCAGCACAGCCCACAAGATTTTGGAACGCATCAGTGGCCAGACCCCTCGTTTTTTCCGACCCCCCAACGGCGATTACGATGACCTAGTGGTCGGTGCCGCGCGCCAGCTAGGCTATGAGACGGTGATTTGGTCGGTCGATTCTCTGGATTGGAAAAACCCGGGTGTGGAATTCATGGTTGACCGGGTGCTCCGACAAACCTTTCCCGGAGCCATCTTGCTCTTTCATGCCAGCGATTCCTGTGAGCAAACCCATTTGGCTCTGCCCGAGGTCATCCACGGACTAAAGGAAGCAGACTACGAGTTGATCACCCTAGGTGAGATGTTTGAAGGGGGGGAACCAGCAAGAGACGACCCCCGCGGTCGCCCGCACCCGCCAGGGGGATAGCACCGAGGATCAGCTCTGCTCACGGCGGGGCTGATGGTTCTTGCCTTCCACTAGCATCTGCTCTTCTCGCACCAGGAGAAAGATGCCGGCACTGGTCACGGCCGCCAGAGCCGCTGCCAGTGCAAACGCGGTGGTCCCCTGGGAGGAGACCATCAGACCAAACAGAGGCGGTCCTCCCGCCGCCCCGGCATGACGAACCGTGCCATACAACGAAGTAACCATCCCTCGCTCCGATGCGGCAGCCGCACCCGTGACCAGGGAATTGAGGCTGGGTAGCACCAGACCATTGCCCACACTCATGACCACGATGGACCCAAGGAGGAATATGGGAGCATGTAAGAAGTACGCACCCACCAACCCCGTCGCGGCCAGACTCAAGCCTGTGCCAGCGGCCAGACGCAGTGACCTCGCGGGGTGGCCCGTCAACCAACGACCGCTAAAGAAGGAAGTCAAGGCCATCCCCAATACAGGGACGGCAATGACCAGACCCAAGAGGATACCGGTGATATGGTGCTCGCGCTCAAAGAGATCGGAAAGATGAGAGAGAATACCAAAATATAGAAAGAGCACGACAGCACCGGCCAGAAAGCAAAGACTCATGGATAACGCCTTGGAGCGCACAATGTTCATTAGTCCTGACCAGTAGCTGCCGAATGACTTGTCCTGAGGTTGAACTTGTGGCTTATGGATAGCTTTTTTCACTGCCACTGCCGCTCCCAGTGCTGACAATCCATACAAGAAGAAGGGAGCACGATAATTCACCATGCCCAAACCCGCTCCTACCAGAGGGGCAATGACCTTGCCACCAGCATTGGCTGACTCCAAATATCCCAGCGCCGCACGGCGTTCCTTTGTCTGAAAAAGATCCCCGGTAAGAGCCATGGCAATCTGGTAGGTTCCGCCGGCGCCGATGCCCTGGCATATCCGGGCCATCAGCAAAGGCATAAGAGGTTGGGAGAAAAACGATGGCACAAGTCCGGCAATGGAACCACTGATGCCATACAAGATGAGCGCGGCGAGTATGACCACTTTCCTCCCGAACCGGTCGGACAAGTATCCGGCGACAGGTATGGTAACACCCGCGGCCAAAGAGAAAGCCGTAATGATGAGACCAACCTCCACCTGCGTCCAGTTGAAGGCCCTCCGGATGCTGGGAAGTACGGGTATGAGCATGGAATTTCCCAGCACCATGACCACCGCCACTGAACTCAAAGAGGCCAGTTGCGTCTTTTGCACCCGCTTCACACCCTCACCCCCCGCACACTGACGACACTAGTCTCACCGATTACACGCTGTCTATTCTCTTACTTCTAAATCGGAAAGAGGGCTCATAGTTTGACATGGGTGAGCAATATGGTGAGTGAATCCCGGGCCCTTCTAGGCATGGCACTGCTCCGGTTCCTTTCCGCCTGTATAGAATTGAGTGCGGCTTTTTTCATGCTCAGTCTGGCCAATCTGCGCACGGCCGTACGCATCAATGCAGTCTTGGGATTGGTGGGTCCGACCATCCTCATGGCGGCAACGCTGGTGGGAATCGCTGGTCTTTCCAGCCAAGCCAGTCAGCCCCGCTGGGTTCTGGTTCTCTTAGGGGTGGGACTGGTCTGGATGGGCACACGATGACCCTAGGAGGTGGTACCAATGCACCGACCTCTGACTACGATACTCCTGGTCACGTTCATCAGCGTTCTTTGTCGCAATCGCTTGCTCATGCAGGCATCAGTGATCCTCTTGGGCCTACAGCTCCTTCGTTTGGAAGCTGCCGTGACGTTCATGGAAGAAAAAGGGCTCGAAACAGGACTCTTGGTACTAACCGTCGCTGTGCTGGCACCTATGGCCAGTAACAAAGCCCCTTTAGAGAGCCTCGCGGGAACCTTCTTGAGTCGTGAGGGCATCGCTGCACTCTTGGCCGGCATGGTCGCGGCCATCCTCACCGGGCAGGGCGTGTCTCTATTGCGCAGCAGTCCGGGCATTGTGATAGGGCTGGCCTTGGGGTCCATTCTGGGGGCCGCTTTCTTTCGGGGCATCCCGGCCGGGCCATTGGTGGCCGCGGGGCTTGCCTCCGTGCTCATCGGTCTTTTGCGCCGCGTCTAGAGCCGCGGCGCTTGGCGTTCTTTTTGGCATCTTTGTCCACCACGGGATGCGTATCCAACCAGTGCTTCATCAACTCTTCATCCTCGCAAAGCATCTCGTCCATACCGGGCTGCGCGCCGGTGCGGATGGGGCTGAGCCGCTTCCTCACCTTCTCCCAGCGCTGGCGGTGCTCACCCCACAGCGGCTCCGGTTCAGGTCGTTTTCGTTTCAAACTCTCTTCAATCTTACGAATGTGGGGCTGGTGAGTACGGTGCGCTATCGCCTCAGCCGGTATGCGCACCACCGCATAGCCGCGCACGTGCAATTCTCTGTCTCTATGAGCATCGCGCTCCCGCGCCCCGCTCACCAAGTGGCTGGAACCATCCACCTCTACCACCACCCGTCCTTCTACCAGAAAATCCACATGGTAGGGCCCCAGTGCCGCTTCCTGTTGGAAGCGCCACCCCCGCCTCTTCAAAATCTCAGCCAACGCCGCTTCCGTCCTCGTCTCTTCATGAACATACCAACCATCTTTATGCGGGCGGGGAAACCTCTTCTTGGGCATCATCCACCTCCTCCCAAGATGCTTACCACAAGCAGGGTGATAAACGGTACCAATAGAGATAGGATCATGCCGCTAATCAGGGATAGAACGGCCCACTTGGAACCGGCCACCCTCACAATAACGGGCAGCGTCGAATCCATGGCGGTGGCACCGGCCGCGCCGATCAACCCTCCGGCTCCGCCCCAGCGCAAGAGCCAGGGAGCAGCCAACAGAACCATCAGTTCACGAAAGAGGTTGGCGAGGAAGGCAAGAGCTCCCGCAGCGTATCCATAGCTCTGGCCCACCAACACGGCGCTCATGGAATACCACCCCATCCCCCCACCCATCACCAAAGATTGCGCAACCGGCAGACGGACCACCCAACCGGCCAGCGCCCCGCCGGCGAGGCTGGCCAGAAGCACCGTCAGGGGCAAGAGTATGGCGCGCTTGCGGTCCTGCCAGGCCCGTACCCACCAAGAACCATCCTGGGCCACCTCATAGCCGATGGTAAAGAGCAACAGAGCTAGCACCCACTCTAAGAGATGGTCCAGCTGGGGAAGGTGATGACCGTCCAACACCAAAAACCCCGCTAGCATACCCAGAAGTACGGATAAGATCATCATCATGTCAGGTATTCCCCCGCCAACGCGCGCCCAGAACCAAGCGACCCGCCCAGACGCTGGCTGCCGTGGCAGCCATTCCCACGACCAGACCCTTCCACCACTGTCCGGCGAAGCTGGCCCATACCGTTGGATCCGCGGTCAAACGTGCCCCCACTACCAGCAGCAAGAGCAACAAGCTGCCATATCCGAGCTTGCGCATGATATCTTGCCTGTTAGCACTCTTTCTCGATGCGCTGGCTACCACCATGCCGGCAGCCAACGCCAGTAATAACAGCAACCGTAGTCCCCCTTATCGTGCCCTTCAGACCTTAGACTTTCGGGGCGCCGTCTGCGAATTCCTTGTCGTGGCGTTTCGGTGAGAAGGATTGCAATCATGTCCTCGCGAATTCCACTTTGATGCGGTTTAGGGAGGGATTTGCCATCACAAGAGTGCCCGTCGTATGCGCCGAGAAGAGGGCGCAGTTAGAGCGTATCGTCGCCGACTTTATCCCGGTTCAATGCAAAGAGGGAGCCGCTCTTGTCGACCGCCTGGACCAATGGAACCAGAGCACATGGTGCCAACGTCAAAGCGAGTGGATGGTTGATCTGTTCAAGCAAAGAAGCAGTGTGAGGCACTACCAGGAGCGAACCATTCCAGCCGCTATGATCCAGCTTCTGCAGCTGGCAGCAGTGCATGCGGCAACGTCTCGCAACCAACAGGCGCGCCGCTTTGCCTTCATACAAGCGACTCATCTGCGTGAGGCCCTAGTCGAATCAGGGGGTATGCAAACCTTCGTAGCCCAAGCACCTTTGGTCATCGCTGGTATCGCCACGTCTCGTACCGGTCTGGGTACCGTAGCTGATGTTCTCATCTCCCTCTCTCAAATTGAAGTCACCGCTCTTAGCGCCGGCCTGGCCACGTGCTGGTTGGGGATGTTTGATGAGGCCGCTGTTCACCGCCTCTTGCGCCTGCCCGCCGCCTGGCGCGTAGCCATGATGATGTCTGTAGGCTACCATGCCAAGGCAACAGAACCTCAGGCCAAACGGGCAACGCACGAAATAGTATGGTATGATGAGTTTTCTGCTACGCATGGCGCAACCGATAATGAGATAAATCTGTGCAGTCCATCCGCGACGGGGGAGCAAGACCAAAGGTGAACGGCCAAAACGTCATGTTTTGACCCGAAACATCCCTATCTTTGCATTCCCCTCGGCGACGGTTGGGGTTATAATCTGACTTGAGACCACCGCAAAAAGACAGACCACCTTACTGTGGTTGCTGTCACTTGGGAGGTGCACTATGAGACTCATCCGTCATCTTACGGTAGCCCTGTTGCTTTCGGCCCTCTTATCCGCCGTTGCTAGCGCCGGGGCTATACCCGATACCGAAGCCCATGCCATATTGCTGGCCGATACCCGCACCGGGGAGCTGCTGTTCTCAAAGAACAGCAGCCAAACCACGTATATCGCCAGCATTACTAAGCTTATGACCGCCATCTTACTGGTGGAATCCGATCGCCTGCAGGACGATTTCGCCGTCTCCCACTTTGCCGCGAGCACACCACCGATTTCCCTCTACGCTCAACCCGGAAGCAGCCTGCCCGGATACGAGCTGTTGCAAGCTCTTCTCATCATGTCGGCAAACGATGTGGCCGTGATCGTCGCCGAAGGGCTGGCCGGTTCGGTTGAAGCGTTTGCTGAGAAGATGACACAAAGAGCCCATGCATTGGGAGCAGAGAATACCTACTTTACCAATCCCCAT
>SLSY01000223.1 GCA_007130145.1 Bacillota bacterium | reverse complement strand
GCTTGCGGCGGCTGGACTTGACCTCAGCCTTATGAGTCATCCCTGCCCGCCGGCGCCGCAACTTACCCGAACCGGAGAGCCACAGGCGCTTGCAGGCCCCGCGGTGACTCTTTAGTTTGTTTTTACTCATTGTCTGCTGCCTCCTCAAGACCACTGTCCTTCTTCTCCTGGGGCTGTGGTTTGGGTGAGATTACCATGGTCATATTCCTGCCCTCTACCTTGGGTGAACGTTCCACATTCCCGACATGACTCACCTTGTCCGCCAGTTTCATGAGAACAGCGCGACCTAACTGTGCATGAACAATCTGCCGGCCTCGAAACATGATGGTTGCCTTGACTTTGTTGCCTTCCTGCAAGAAACGCAAAGCATTGCGCAGTTTGACCTCAAAGTCATGCTCTTCGATTCCCGGCCGCATCTTAACCTCTTTGATCGTGATAACCTTCTGCTTCTTACGCGCCTCTTTGGAGCGCTTGGACTGTTCATACTTGAAGCGCCCGTAATCCATCAAGCGACAAACCGGCGGGCGAGCGGTAGGAGCTACCTCCACTAGATCGGTACTCCGTTCAATGGCAACACGCAAGGCATCGCGAGACGACATGATCCCCAGTTGCTCCCCATCCTCCGCTACCAGGCGCACTTCCCGCGCCCGGATCTGCTCATTGACCCTCAAATCCTTGCTGATTGCTTACCACCTCCTCTTATTCAATGAAAAATGCGGGTGCCAGGCACCCGCATACCATACCTGTTCGAAATCGACAGTCGGCAGACCTTAACAACAGATCATAATCGTCGTAAGGTGAGAAGCGGATGCTTCTTCTTGAACCACGCCAATTTTATCATGTCCATAAGACTTTAGTCAACTAAACCTGGGCATCTTCGCTGCCGCCGAGATATCCTCCATGGCCTTGCCCAGCGGTACACTGCCCTGATCGCCTTCTCCTCTGGCCCGTAGTGAGACGGCCTCGGTCTCGGCCTCTCGGTCCCCTACGATGAGCATGAAGGGCACCTTTTGCATCTCATGCCAGCGGATCTTGAAACCGATCTTCTCATTTCTTACGTCAACCTCTGCCCGCAGGCCCGCCTGCCTGAGCTCATCCCCCACCTTCTCTGCATACTCATGATGGCGATCAGCAATGGGCAGCACAACCACCTGCACCGGCGCCAACCATGGGGGAAAGGCGCCGCCGTAGTGCTCAATCAGGCCTCCCACGAAGCGCTCCATGGAGCCCAGCACGGTGCGGTGAATCATCACCGGTCGTTGAACCGACCCGTCCGGGCCCACAAAGCCCAGACCAAATCGCTCCGGCAAATTGAAGTCCACCTGAATCGTGGGCCCTTGCCACCCGCGGCCCAGTGCATCGCGGAGAATGATGTCGATCTTGGGACCGTAAAACTGCGCCTCTCCAATCCCCAGTTCATAATCAAGTTCTTTGCGCTTGAGTGCATTGACAAGAGCGCCTTCTGCTTGTTCCCACACCTCGTCGTCGCCGATATAATGCTCAGTGTCCTCCACATCACGCACCGAAAGGATGACATCGTAGGATTCATAGTCGAAGCTCTTGGCCATGAAATCGGCCAGTTCCAGAACGCGCACCAGCTCATCTTCCAGCTGCTCGGGGCGGCAGAAGATGTGCGCATCATCCTGGGTAAACCCGCGCACCCTGAGGAGCCCGTGCAGGGCACCGGAGCGCTCATACCGGTAGACCGTACCGAGCTCGGCATAGCGCAAGGGTAGATCCCGGTAGCTACGCGTTTGCGTTTGGTAAATGAGAATATGGAAGGGACAGTTCATGGGCTTCAACAAATACTCGGCCTCATCGATCTTGATGGGAGAGTACATATCGTCCTTGTACCACTGCCAGTGACCACTGGTCTTCCACAGATCCACCTTGGCAATGTGAGGAGAGTAGACCAGACCATATCCGTTTTGATTATGGACATTGCGCCAAAACTCCTCCACCAATTGGCGCACCATGGCCCCCTTGGGGTGCCAGTAGACCAGTCCGGCTCCACCCTCTTCATGAGTGCTAAAAAGGTCTAGTTCCCGTCCCAGGCGTCGGTGATCGCGGCGCTTTTGCTCCTCGAGGCGCTGCAAATAAGCATCGAGGTCACTCTTTTTATCAAACGCCGTCCCGTATATCCTCTGTAGCATGGGCCGTCTCTCGTCGCCCCGCCAATACGCTCCGGCCAGACTAAGGAGTTTGAACGCCTTGACCCTGCCGGTTGAGACCAGGTGGGGTCCTGCACACAGGTCCATGAACTCGCCCTGGCGAAAGAAGGTCACCTTGGCATCGGGTGGGAGATCCTCCACCAATTCAGCCTTGTAGGTCTCCTTCTCTCTCTGAAAGTGGGCAATAGCATGATCGCGATCCATTATCGCTGACTCAATGGGATAGTTGGCCTGAATGATCTTTGCCATTTCTTTTTCGATCTGCCCCAGATCCTCGGGGCTAAAGGGCTTGGGAACGTCAAAGTCATAGTAGAATCCATCTTCTATCGCAGGACCGATGGCCAGCTTCACTGCGGGATAAAGGCGGGTTACGGCCTGGGCCATGATGTGGGCCGCAGTATGCCGGTAGATGGCGCGGGCCGGTTCCGCTTCAAAATCGAGGAGTTCGAACTCCCCCCCCTTGTCTAGGCTCTGGGCCAACCCGACCAGCTCACCGTCAATGCGGGCACATATAGCACGCTTGGCCAGCTTGCGCCCCAACTTCTCAGCCGCTTCCATGACCTTGGCACCTTTGGGCATT
>SLSY01000084.1 GCA_007130145.1 Bacillota bacterium | reverse complement strand
TGTCCATGTAGTTATCCAACGCGCTGCTCACCGTGCGCGACTGCGCTCCCTGCGAGCAATTGGCCAGATGAATGGTAGCCTCCAAACCGGGAAACTCTTTGCGCCACGTTTTTAGTTCTTCCTCACTGAAGGGAGAACGGGTGACCGTGGGCATGATGCCCTCTGCCAGCCGGGATGGACCGCGCGATGGCTCACTCTTACTAGGCCGGGCCAGCGCAATGCGTCGCGGCGAAGAGCTCGCCACCGGGGCCTCGGGCCTGGGGGTAGCGGCATCGTTGCCAATTACCAGCTTGATCCCCAGCCGGTCAGCGGTTTCCCGCGCCACGTCAGTTACGCGGGCACCCTCCTCTACCTTGAGCTCTTGCTCTCCCCGTTGAGCTAGAGCATGAATATCCTCATTGGTGATAAACCGTCTCATGATCGCCTACTTACCGTCACAATCCGCTGACATCTTGGGAAGAATGCTCTCCAGGTCGGCATGGGGTCGGGGAATGACGTGGACCGAAACCAGTTCACCCACGCGCTTGGCCGCGGCGGCTCCTGCGTCCACAGCCGCCTTGACGGCGCCCACATCGCCCTGAACGGTAACGGTTACCAGCCCGCCGCCTACCTTCTCGATACCCATTAAGGTCACATTGGCGGCCTTTACCATGGCATCCGCCGCCTCAATCGCTGCTACCAAACCCTGTGTTTCAATAAAACCAATGGACATCATATCTCATTTCTCCTTTCGTGGAACCCAAACCATCCGCACCGTCCTATTTGTCCCCGGGGGCAGGACGCAAGCGGGCCAGATCTTCGGCTACATCGTCAAGACCGAGTTTGCGGCAGGTTTCCTCCAAGGGCATGGCGGTCTCGGGATCAATGCCGCGGGCCCGGTAGAATTCATCCAGCATGGGCTGGAGATCCACGACTTGCCCCGCGGACTCGCGCGAATCCTCGGACAAAGGCTCATCGGTGAACCGCTGCGGCAAGCGGTCATCGGCACGACGCATGCCAAACTTGTTGTTGAGAGCATACTCCAGCGTGATCATACGGCGCCCCACATCCCGCACGTCTTCCTCACTCCAGGTGATTCCGGTCAGGGCATGCATGAAATCAGGCACCTCATGCAGTTCCAACACTTCCATACAGGTCATCGTGTTCTTGCACACATTTAGCGAGTCAGAAAGGGCGCACCACTCGCCAAAATCGGTGACCAAGAGACCTTTCCCTTTCTCGGCCAAACGATCGGAGGGCTCAGGCATACCGTAGCGCTTGATCGCCAGTTCCTTGTCATTAGACATCTCAAAGAAGGGTTCGTAGCGCAGGTGATCGGCGCCCCGTGTCGCCGTGGCAAAGGTGAGGGCATAGCCCTTCATGCCTCTGGGTTCGGCCTGGATGATCTCAAGCCCCTTGACCTGCATGGTCAGTTCCATACCGCGTCCCAGCTTCTCGGCGGCCTTTTTGACCCCGTCGGCCAGGATGTCACCGATGCCCTCACGGCGGGAAATCTTGTCGATCAAGGTGACCAGCGTGTCGGTATTGCCCCAGGAAAGATCCAAGCCATCGGCCTCTTCGGAGGTGATCATGCCCCGCTGGTAGAGTTCCATCAGCCACGAGATTACCTCGGAGGTGCTGATGGCGTCCATACCCAGCTTGTTGCACATATCGTTGCACTTGAGAATGGCAGCCAAGTTCGAGTTATAGACCCTTGAACCAAACCCGGCCATGGCCTCATATTCGGGGCCTTCTCCTTGTAATCCGGCATAGTCGCGGTCCTTGGGGATCACGTACCAGCGACTGCAGTGCAAGGGACAGGCGTGACAGGACTTATGTTTGACGTTAAAGTGCATGGCCAGTTCTTCGCCGCTCATCTTTTGCGCCTCAGGGAAATAGCCGCTCTGGAAGTGTTTGGTCACCAAATAACCGCCCTCGTTGAGCGGAATCACGTTACGTGGTGTGCCCAGTTTGGAGCGGCTGGCATAATCGGGGTGGTTGAGAATACGCTCGGTCATGAGCCGGTCCCATTTCTGGTAGCGTTCGGGATCATATACGCGCACCGTACCCGAACCTCTCACCGCCACTGCCTTAAGATTCTTGGAGGCCATGACCCGCCCCATGCCGGTGCGGGCAGCGGCCCGCACCAAATTGGCAAAGACCCCGCTGAAAGTCACACCGTTCTCTGCAGCCGGACCGCAAACGGCCATCTGCACACTGGAGTCCCCCAACTCGCTGCGGATAGTGTCGTGGGTTTCCCACACATCCTTACCCCAGACGCCGGCGCCATCGCGAATGGTGACCTCGTCGTCATCGACGAAAAGATAGACCGGTTTATCGGCCTTGCCGGTGATGATGATCTGGTCATATCCGGCATATTTGATTTCGCTCCCGAAGTGGCCACCGGCATTGGTATCTCCCAAGATTCCGGTCTGAGGGGAGCGGGCACTGACGTTGAAGCGCGAACCCATGCAGTTGTTGGTGCCGTTGACCGGCCCCACCCCGAAGATAACGGGATTGTCCGGGCCCTCAGGATCGGTATCGGCGTCAACCATGGAATAGAGAGTGCGCATATTGAAGCCGCGGCCCCCGATCCAGTTCTTGATCATATCCAGCGCCAGCGGCTCTTTCTCCACCTTGCCGGTGGTAAGGTCCACTTTCAAGATTTGTCCGGCATAGCCATAGTATTCTGTCATCAGCGTTTCCCCCATTCTTGCAAGAGATCGCGGCACATGCGCAGAGCATACGTATCTCGCTTGCGTTGGGCCACGCT
>SLSY01000192.1 GCA_007130145.1 Bacillota bacterium | reverse complement strand
GGAGAAATCGTTTACCAGCGGGACAGTGGTAAGAGTTGTTGCTGTTGAGGAGGGAATCAACCAAGTATGATCAAAGTAGTAGCCAGCGCTAACGGCATCGTAGGTATTGGTGCTGCTCTCGACGTTCTCAAACGTGGCGGGAGTGCCATTAGTGCTGTGGAAGCCGGCATCAAGCTTGTTGAAGATAACCCATTAGATCATACCGTGGGTTACGCGGGACTGCCCAATCTCTTGGGTGAGGTGGAACTCGATGCCAGCATCATGGATGGCAGGACTCGGGCCGCCGGAGCGGTGGGAGCCTTCAAAGACTACCCTTATGCCATCAGCGTAGCCCGCAAGGTGATGGAAGAACTGCCCCACTGCTTCCTGGTGGGGGAAGGGGCCCGGCGCTTTGCCCGGGAAATGGGCTTTGAAGCCAAGGAACTTCTGACGGATGTGGCCGAGGAGAAGTGGAAGCGGATGATGGACGAACATGCACCGGAACTGAGCCGGGGGCGCGACGCCTATATGGATCGCATCCGGGATTTTGTGCGCCTGACCCGCGATCCCGAACGCCCCAATGAGACCGTAAATTTCATTGCCCTGGATAGCCGGGGCAGTTTGTGTTGTGGGGTCAGCACCAGCGGTTGGGCCTGGAAGTATCCGGGACGGGTGGGAGATTCGGCCGTCATTGGGGCGGGCAATTATGCTGATGATCGCTGGGGGGCCTGTGCCTGTACGGGCCGGGGAGAATTGGCTATCAGAGCGGCCACGGCTCGTTCTGTAGTTCTCTACCTCAGCCAGGGCATGTCTCTACCCCAGGCCGGCGAAAGGGCTCTAGAAGACCTCTATCAATTGGAGGATGCGTATTTTGGCCCGGTGAGCTTAATTGTCATGAATCCACGGGGCGAGCATGTCGCCATGAGCATAGCGGACGATATGGAATATGTTTATCAGGACGGAGAGATGATGGAGCCCAAGAAGCTGGGGCGCCATCACGTACCTCGTCCTGGGGATCGATCGTGAATTTGATCAAAAAAGGCTGGCTTTTCGATTTGGACGGCACGTTGCTTCCGTTGCGGGTGGATGAGTTCATCCCCCGTTATGTGGAGAGCTTGTGCCGCTACGTGGCTAAGGTGGCCGAGCCTCATCGCTTCCAGAAGTGTCTCCTGGCGGCTACCGCCAGCATGATCGAGGACGAAGAACCCGACCAGACCAATGAAGAGGTGTTCTGGCGTCATTTTGGGGCCTGCCTGGGAACTGCTGCCACGGCAAGAGTAATTCCTCTGGTAAAGGAGTACTACCAGTATGCCTACCCGCAGCTGGGTGAAGACTACGAGGCCAACCCTTCGGCCCGGCGGGTCTTAGAAACGGTGCTGGCCCGGGGTGGTCGCCTGATTCTGGCTACCAACCCGGTATTCCCACAAGAGGCCATAGAGGAACGCATGCGCTGGGCTGATATTCACGGCCTGCCCTTTGAACTGGTTACCAGTTACGAAAACATGCATTCTTGCAAGCCCCGGGTTGAGTACTACCGGGAAATACTGGAACGGTTAGAACTGGAGGCCAGGGAGTGTATCATGGTGGGGAACGATATTCAGGAAGACGTCATACCCGCCCATAGCCTGGGTATGGACACTTATCTCGTCAACGAAATGGTCATTAACCGCTCTCCTGAGAAGATGACGGTGGCAAGTCCCTCCGGGAGCTTGCAGGAGCTAATCCCATTCTGGAAAGGAGGTAAGGTGTGAAGGTTAAGGTGAAGGTCTACGGGACGCTCTTGACCTATGTGGCCGAACAGAAGGAAGAACATGAGCTGGAGGTGGCTGAGCCGGTTACAGCCGGTGAGCTTTTGAAACACCTGGGCATCCCCGAGGAGGAAGTATGGCTCTTGAGCGTGGGTAAACGCCAGGTATCTACCAGCTATGAAGTGACAGAGGGAGAGGAACTTTCCATATTTCCGCCGGTTACCGGTGGCTAAGAACAGGAGGAGATGAGATGACGAGCGGGGGATACAGAGGAAAGATCTTAAAGGTCAATTTGACTGACCGGACCATCAACGTAGAAACACCCGACGAAAACTTCTACCGTCTCTATTATGGAGGAAGGGCACTCATTGCTCATTATCTGCTCAAGGAGATGAAACCAGGCGCCGATCCTTTGGGCCCCGACAATGTCTTGGTTTTTGCCACCGGACCGCTTACGGGAGGTCCCTTTGCTGGAAGTGGTCGCAACAGTGTGGGCGCTCGCTCTCCTCTCACCGGAGCCTACGGTGACGGTGAGGCGGGTGGCTACTGGGGGGCTGAACTCAAACGTGCCGGATACGATGCCATCGTTATCCACGGCCAGGCCGCTGAGCCGGTCTACTTGTGGATTAAAGATGACCAGGTCCAGATACGAGAGGCGAGCCACTTATGGGGAAAAAAGACCGCCGACGTGGAAGAGGCGATCAAGAACGAATTGGATGAGAAGGGTGTTCGCATCACGCAGTGTGGATTGGCCGGTGAGAATCTTGTTCGCTATGCTTGTGTTGTGAATGACTTGACTCACTTCGCTGGCCGCTCGGGTATGGGAGCTGTTATGGGCTCCAAGAGGCTTAGAGCCATTGCCGTGCGAGGCACTGAACCTGTTCCCATGGCTGATGCGGCCGCTGTCCGGGAACTGGGACGTTGGTTGTCCCAGAATGTTCAGGATTTGGCTGGCGGAATGCGTGATCTTGGTACCACGGGCACAGTGATGTCTCTCAATATTTCGGGAGGGCTACCCACGCATAACTTCCGCGATGGACACTTTGCCGGAGCTGAGAAGATCACGGGAGAGACCATGAGAGACACGATCCTCAAGGATCGCGATACCTGTTTTGCCTGCCCCATATTTTGTAAGCGCGTAGTCGAGACCGATGAACCCTACCGTGTGGATCCCATCTACGGAGGACCTGAGTATGAGACTCTGGCCGCGCTCGGCTCGTTGTGTGGTGTGGATGACCTGGGGGCGGTGTGTAAAGCTGCCGAACTCTGCAATGCCTATGGCCTCGATACCATATCCACAGGGGTGAGTATCGCCTTTGCGATGGAGTGTTTCGAAGCAGGATTGCTCGAAGCCAAGGATACCGAAGGAAAGAGCCTCCACTTCGGTAATTCCCAAGCGTTGGTAGAACTGGTGGAACAGATCACCCGTCAGGAGGGTCTTGGTGCCCTTCTTGCCCGCGGTGTCAAGGCGGCGGCAGAAGACATCGGCCCCGAGGCCATAGCTCTGGCGATGCATGTCAAGGGGCAGGAAATACCCATGCATGAGCCCCGCTTGAAGCATGGTTTGGGCTTGGGCTATGCTGTATCACCCACGGGTGCCGATCACTGCCACAATCTCCATGATACTGCCTACACTAAGGCGGGCGGAGCATTGAAGGATATTCACCCCCTGGGGATCTTGGAGCCGATTCCGGCTGATGATTTGTCCCTGGACAAGGTGCGCCTGTACAAGCAGGTGACCAACTGGCGTACCTTCTCCAACTGCTCGGTCCAATGCTACTTTGTGCCCTGGAAACCCCATCAGACGCTGGCACTGATTCAGGGCATGACGGGTTGGAATGCCAGTCTCCTGGAATTGGTGCAGGTGGGTGAACGAGCAGTGAACCTCACCCGCTGCTTTAACCTGCGTGAGGGCTTCACGGCCGCTGATGATTATCTCCCCGAACGTTTCTGTGAAGCCTTTACCTCCGGACCCCTAGAAGGGGTGGCAATCGACCGGGAGGCTCTGGAGAATGCGCGCATCGCTTTCTATCGCATGTCGGGATGGGATGATGACGGGGTGCCTAGTCGCGAGAAACTCTACGATTTGGGTTTGGGTTGGTTGGCCGAGGACATGGCAAATTAGCTCTTAACCAGCAGGGAGGAACACATGCCGTCTATGCAGCTGCCCGAGCGGATTCTTGCTATCTGTCGTACCCTTGAAGAGGCAGGGTTCACCTCTTTTGTGGTGGGGGGAGCTGTGCGTGATGCACTCCTGGGACGGGTGCCGCTGGACTGGGATCTTGCTACCGACGCCCGGCCCGAGGAGCTGATGGCGTGCTTTCCCGAAGCAGAGGTGGCCCAACCCCAGTTCGGTCGCATCCAGGTGGACGGTGCGGACGTCATGAGCATGCGTCGGGATGGCGTCTACCGGGATGGACGCCATCCTGCCTTCATATCCTTTTGCTCAGACGTCGAAGAAGACTTGGGACGGCGGGATTTCACTGTCAATGCCGTAGCTTACGAGCCCGCTTCGGGTCAATGGATTGATCCCTATGGAGGAGTAAAGGATGTTTCGTTGCGGTTCTTGCGCGTGGTGGGGGATCCGAGCGAGCGCTTCTTGGAGGATCACCTGCGCATGCTGCGAGCGGTGCGGTTTAAAGCCGTCTTAGGATTTTCTTTGGATGAAAAAGCCATTGCCGCCGTGATGGAGAACGCCAGTGCGTTAGCGCGCGTGGCCGGAGAGAGGATCCGTCAAGAACTGGATCTGATATTGCTCAGTGATGCTGTGGTGGGTGCGTTTGCCGATATGTCGGCCTGGGGGCTGTTGCCAGCGGTGCTTCCTGAAATGGAGCCAGCGGTAGGTTACAAGCGGGGGCGCGATGATCTTTTCTCCCATTGTACATTGGCCACCCAATGGGCCCCTCGCCGCTTGCCCGTGCGTATTGCCGCTTTGTTCCATGATGTCGGCAAAGCTCAGGGACAAGCCACGGATCACGCTCAGATATCCGCCGAAAGAGCACAAGCAGCTCTGAACAGGCTCGGCTATGCTTCACAGGTGCGTGATCAGGTGGTCCAATTAATCCATGAGCATATGTTCTTGTATCCCCCCGGTAGTGAACTGGGGCTCATGCGCCGGATGGTACTGCGCATGGGAGAAGAAGGGGTAGAAGATCTGTTGGAACTGCGCTGGGCCGACCGTCAGGCTTCGAGCCGAAAGGGCATGGGCGGTCATGCCGAGCGAGCCCTATCTCACCTGCGCCAGGTGCTGGAAGAAGGAACGGTGATCTCCCGTGAACAGATGGCTATTAGCGGACGCGATATCATGGATACCTGGGGAATACCACAAGGCCCCACCGTTGGTCGTCTCTTGTGCGCGCTGCATGAAGCAGTGCTGGATAATCCGATCCTGAATGAACGCGAAACCCTCATGAGCATGGTGCCTCCACTTCTGCGCCAAGAGAGCTTGCCATGAGTTTCCCGCCCTAGTATGGGGGCATACTGCTTGGGTATGGAGGTGCATGCCCAATGCTACATGGCGGACAACTGAGGGATATCTTCTCCCAGTTGGATCCTTTCACGCTAGAGGGAGACCTCAAGCCTCATGATGAACGAGGGAGCCTTTTGGCGGTTAATGCAAACATGCCGTTGGAAATTGGTCTGCGCGGATTTCTGCCAGCCGCTGCAGAGGCGCCAGGCTCACCCCTTATTGTGCAAGTGTCTTTCAATGCTATGAGGCGTTTGGGGGGTGGTGGACCGAGTGCCATCCAGCGAGGCGGGGAATTATTTTCCCAGCAATTGCAGGCGCTCAACCGTGAATATGGCGTTAGCATGCTGGCCATGGCCTTGGATCATTACCGGGTTCCGACTTTTCCTTCTTACGATCGTTCCGCAGGGAGCTGGTATCAGAAGCAGGCCCAGGGATATGTGGAGGATGCCAGTGAATACCTTGAGGAACAGGCCGCCATCCCCGTGGCCACGCCTTCTCTTCGAACTGACATGGTGAATTACATGGCCACACGGGTCTATCAGGAGTTCAAGCAAGAGCTTTGCACCCTGGTAGGAGAGATCCGGCCAGCTTATGTCATGATCGATACCGAGAGTTTACCACCGGTATTGACGGCAGCAGTGGCTCGGGAGACGGGAGAACTTTTGCGGACCATCGTAGGCCAACGCGACATATTGCTGGAGGTTGAGTATGGTTCCACCGGGAAGAGTCCCCAGGCCACCGGTTATGTTCCTTTGGACCAAGGGGCGTTGGACGAGTATACAAGGGAGGTTTGTGCATTAGTTCGGTACACCCGGGCCGATGCTATTTCGTATCCCATTGGGTTGGTGCACGGAGCCTCGGCGGACGAGAAATATGAGCCCGACTATCAGCGCCTGTTCGCGGTACAGGGCAAACTCAAAGAAGACCTGGGTCGCTACGTACCCTTTGTGCAGCATGGGGGCAGTGGCGCTCGCAGTCTCATGCGGGGCTTGGTGGGAAAGAACAACCTGAATACCACGTTTCTCATTGCTGGGGCACAGGCCATTTCCGATTACGTCAAAGTGCATGATAGGGCCGTTTCTGGGGGGAAAAAGGAGGCGTGTGCGGGAATGTTTATGCAGGCTACGGCAGCTATTCGCAGAGAACTAGAAGAGCGTTTAGATGAGGCCGGGACACGCCGTGCCAATACCTGGCTTGAGGTGCGCCTTTCTCGCGCCTAATTCGAGCAAGAAACGGTTACACAAGTTGCTTGGGAGGGTACATATCATGACGAACAAGAGAATACTGGAGCCTGCGACAACACTGCGTCCGCTTCCCGTCGTGCTACTGTCTTGTCGCGACACAAACGGTGAGAATAACATCATCACATTGGCCTATGCCGGCATTATGTGCGCTCGGCCACCCGTGGTTACGGTGGGCATTCGTCCTGCAACTCATTCTCACGGCATCATCTGCCGGACGCGGGAATTCGTCATCAATCTGCCGGGAGAAGAGCACCTGGAGGCCATTCAACTATGTGGCACTAAGAGTGGTCGCCAGCTGGATAAGTTCGCTGCCAGTGGCTTTACCCCGGTTGAGGCCAGCCGCATCAAGGCCCCTCTCATCGCAGAGTGCATCATCAGCTTTGAGTGTACCGTACGGCACGTGATCGGGGCCGGTAGTCACGATGTGTTCATGGCCGAGGTGCTGGCGGTGCAAGTCGACCAAGAGCGATGCGATGAGCGCGGCTGGCCGCTTTCCGGCGAACATCGCCCGGTGATGCTGAACCTCGGTGGTTATTACGGTTTGGGCGAGAGTCTGGGTTCGCGTTAACATGCGACTGGGGCAACTGGAAGCTGGGGTTTTGGTGGAGCGGATGAACCGCTTTGTAGCCAAAGTGCGCACGCAAAGGGGAGAAGAACTGGCCCATCTTGCCAACTCCGGGCGGTTGACGGATGTTTTGGGTCGGGGGCATCGTTTAGGCTTGCGGCGGGTGGAATCCTCCTCATCGCGTCGCACCCAGCTGGATGTGGTCTTGATGCAAAATGATGCGGGTCTTTGGGTTGGGGTGGACACGCGCCTACCCCCGAGCTTGCTGTTGGAAGCTGTCCAGAACGGCCTGGTTACGCCCTTTGGAGCGACGGTGCGTATCCGGCGCGAGGTCACATGGGGTGCTTGTCGTTTTGACCTCGCGTTGGATGATTGGCTGGTCGAGACCAAGTCAGTTACGTTGGTGCGTGACGGAATCGGTCTTTTTCCGGATGCGCCTACTCAGCGAGGGCAGCGACACCTAAGAGTTCTGAGAGAAGCACACGAATCCGGGACGCCCACCATGGTGGCCTTTGTCGTGCAGCGTTGCGATGCGGTATCCTTGACGTCTCACGATGACATTGATCCGGCGTTTTCACTTCAGCTGCGCTTGGCCCATCAATCTGGGGTGATGATACGAGCCTTTGTTAGCCACGTGGGGCTGGATACGCTATACATCACAGGCGAAATACCAGTAGAAATTTAGGTTCGGTCGTTATGAGGAAGTTTGGCGCGTATTTTGCTGACTTCCTTCTTTTTTTGCCCGTCTGCTCACGTTGATGGCCCTCGACATACTATATGTAGGGGTATATAATAAAAACATAGCCATATATGGGGCTAACGAGTGTTCTTGAGAAAGGAGCCAAGCAGCAGTGAGATGCCCTTTTTGCGGGAAGCTTGACAGCCGCGTGCTTGATACCCGGCCTGTGGAGGACAGTACGGTGACTCGCCGGCGCAGGGAGTGCGCCGAGTGTGGACGCCGATTCACCAGCTATGAGCGAATTGAACTCATGCCACTTACCGTGATCAAAAAGGATGGTCGTAGAGAGCGGTTTGCCCGCAAGAAACTGCTGGAAGGTATGCTTCGAGCTTGCGAGAAGCGTCCGATTGCCCTGCAAGTGCTGGAGGAAGCGGCCGGCGAGATCGAATATGCATTGCACCATGCCGGTGGAGGCGAGATCTCCAGCCAGAGGTTGGGTGAGATGGTTATGGACAAGCTGCGGGCCATCGACGAGGTTGCTTACGTGCGTTTTGCCTCGGTGTACCGCCAGTTCAAGGATGTGTCGAAGTTTCTCGAGGAACTAGAAAGTCTTTTGGAAGATCGCGGCCCGTCAGGAAGGAGAGGGAATTGACCTTGCAATTACCAGAAGTGACGATGTCGGCCAATGCACTCACTGTTCTCAAGAAGCGTTATCTCAAGCGCGATGATCAAGGAAATACTGCGGAATCGCCCGAGGACCTGTTTTGGCGGGTAGCCAAGAACATTGCCCTTATGGACATACTTTATCACCCGGACTTGTTTGGGAAGGATATCGAGGTTCAACCAGCTCTGGGACAGGAAGTGGATTGGGATTTATCACCGCACGATGTTGCCACCTTGCGCATGGCGTATGAGCGCAAGAGCGAGGAAATCAAACCCCAGCTATCGTTCTCTCAAGTCTTGGAGTTGGCCGAGGCGCAGAAGGGTCAGCTGAGCCGAAGGGCGTATTCTTTTTACATAATGATGGCATCGGGGGATTGTCTGCCTAACTCCCCGGCGCTAATGAATGCGGGGCGGGATCTACAGCAACTGAGTGCTTGTTTTGTCCTTCCGGTGGAAGATTCTATGGCCAGCATCTTCGATTCGTTGAAGAACGCTGCGCTGATTCATCAATCCGGCGGGGGTACGGGATTTGCCTTTTCCCGTTTGCGACCCAAGAATGATGTTGTACGCTCGACAGGTGGCGTGGCATCGGGTCCGGTTTCCTTCATGCGGGTTTTTAATGCTGCTACGGAGGCGGTTAAACAAGGTGGGACCCGTCGGGGTGCCAACATGGGGATCTTGCGGGTAGACCACCCGGACATTTTGGACTTTATCACTTGCAAACGCGATACCACGGACATCACCAACTTCAACATCTCAGTGGGCATTACCAATGCTTTCATGGAAGCGGTGACGGATAACGCTGAGTATCCGCTGGTCAATCCACGCAGCCAGGAAGTGGTTGCCACGCTACATGCTCGGGAAGTATTCGAGCTTATTGTGGAATGTGCTTGGGAAAGCGGGGAGCCTGGCATCGTGTTCTTGGATCGTCTCAACGAAGACAATCCCACGCCGGCCCTGGGTGACATTGAAAGCACCAACCCTTGCGGAGAACAGCCGCTGCTGCCCTATGAAGCCTGCTGTCTGGCTTCGATTAATCTGGCCCATTTCGTTCGCGATGGCACCATAGACTGGGAAAGGCTGGGGCCGGCCGTGAGGCGAGCCATACATTTTTTGGATAATCTCATCGATGCGAACAAGTATCCTCTGGCCGAGATTGAAGACATGGTCGTTCAGAATCGCAAAGTGGGTCTGGGGGTTATGGGCTGGGCCGACAGCTTGATCAAGATGACTCTTCCCTATGATTCGGAAGCGGCAGTGAAACTGGCCGGTGAGATCATGTTGTTTATCCGCGAGGAGGCGGTGGCAGCATCCGTGCAGATGGCCGCTCAACGCGGTTCCTTTCCAGCGTTTCCTCGCAGCCAACCTGCCAAGAGAGGAATGAAGGCGCTGCGCAACGCCACCGTAACCACCATTGCACCGACGGGCACCATCAGTATTATTGCCAGCACATCGAGCGGGATTGAACCCCTCTTTTCCATTGCGTTTACCCGTAATGTGCTTGACAATGAGAAACTGATCGAGGTGAACCCGCAGTTTGAGGCCGCCGCCCGCGCCCAAGGTTTTTATTCTCGAGAACTGATGGAGGAGATCGCCGAACACGGGTCGGTGCGGGATGTGGAGGCTCTTGATCCCGAGGTGCAGCAGGTGTTTGCTACCTCTCATGACATCACACCCGAATGGCATGTGCGCATGCAGGCGGCCTTCCAGGCCCATACCGATAATGCCGTTTCCAAGACAGTGAATTTCCCCAAGAAGGCGGCACGGGAAGATGTGGCTCGGGTGTTCCAGTTGGCCTATGAATTGGGCTGTAAAGGTGTGACCGTTTATCGCGATGGAAGCCGGGATTTTCAGGTCCTCACAGTTGGCGGCACGAGCAAGGACAAAGCAGCACCACAAGACGATGCAGCCGGTGTGAACGGCACTTGGGGTACGCTGCGTCCCATCTCACGGCCCACGCGTTTGCAAGGCTTTACTGATGAGAAGATCACACCGCTCGGGAAGTTGTTTCTCACTCTCAACATGATGGATGGACATCCATTGGAACTATTTGCGCAGATCGGAAAGGCCGGCAGTGACGTGACAGCCTTTACCGAAGCCATTGCGCGTTTGGTGTCCGGTGCCTTGCGAGTAGGGGTTGATCCGCACGAGGTGGCTGACCAGCTGTGGGGCATAGGCGGTAGCCGGTCGGTGGGGTATGGTCCCAACCGAGTGCGTTCGGTGCCCGATGCCATCGGCCAGTTCCTCATGGAGTACCTGCAGTCTGGGGATGGACAGGCGGTGTCTACCCTCTCCGACACAGAGACGCCGACCCATAAGACGCAGGCCAAGGCCCAGGGGTTCCAGCTTTGCCCGTCTTGCGGCTGTCAAACCCTGATTCATACCGAAGGGTGCGCCAAGTGCTTTGCTTGTGGTTACAGCGAGTGTTAGAGCTCGTCGAACGGACGCCTCCTGGGGGTTCTTCTCCCGGAGGCGTTTTTTCACCTAAATGGCCCCTAAGGTCCATGGCCGCTTGTCGCTGTCGCCAGTTCTTGTGGCCGTATCCTG
>SLSY01000008.1 GCA_007130145.1 Bacillota bacterium | reverse complement strand
CGGCGATAGATGGTGGAGCGAGAAAGTCCGAGTTTCTTGGCAAGAATCGCTTTGGCCTTCGGTGTATCTCCCAGCTCCTCGAGTCCTTTCTCAATCGCCTCTTTCTCCCACTCCTTTGCTGAGAGCCCTTGGGGATGGGTGACAGGTCCGGCTGGGGGAGATGGATCCCGGAGGCGAGGGGGGAGGTGTTCAAAGCCTAGGATCGCTCCGGTGCACATATGCAATGCATACTGGACGGCGTTTTCCAGCTCCCGTACGTTGCCCGGCCAGGGATGACAGAGCAGTTTTTGCAAGGCCTCGCCAGAGACCTCCGGGCAGGTTCTGTCCATTCTAACAGCATGATGGCGGACCAATGCATCAAGCAACAAAGGGATGTCATCTCTTCTTTGGCGCAATGGTGGAATGCTGATGGGGATTACGCTCAAACGGTAGAAGAGATCTTCGCGAAACTCCCCTTGACGCACCATGGCGTCTAAGTCACGATTGGTGGCCGATACCACGCGCACGTTTACTGTGGACGTGCGCGTGCTTCCCACGCGCTGCAATTCTCCTGTATCCAGTGCGCGTAGCAGCTTGGCTTGCAGCTGTAGCGAGCAATCCGCCACTTCATCCAGAAACAGGGTTCCTCCGGCTGCCATCTCAAACTTGCCCGGCTTGCCTCCTCTCTTGGCGCCGGTGAAGGCCCCTTCCTCGTAGCCGAACAGCTCAGATTCTAGTAAGTCTTCGGGCAGTGCCGCACAGTTCACCGCCACGAAAGGCCCATGGGAGCGTGGACTGTGATGGTGGATGGCCCGGGCAAAGAGTTCCTTGCCTGTACCGCTTTCTCCCAACAAAAGCACGGTAGCGTGGCCCGCCGCTGCCATCAGGGCGGTGCGTTTAGCTTCTTGTAGCGCCTCGTCATGGCCCAGGATGCGTTCGATGGCCAAATCAGGTTGGCGTTCGGATATGTCATAGGCGATACGATGTACGCTTTCCGAACTCTTGATCAGTGCCACAGCACCCACCGCCACGCCGGCACTGAACAGGGGAGCCGCACTGCTGATGACCGAGAACGTTTCGGTGGGACGCTCAATTAAGACTTCGCGGTTGGTGTATCCCTTCTGACGTGTCACTACGTCTAGTAACGGGGCGTGAGGAATCAAGGTGGAGAGATCCTTTCCCGTCACATCGTCTTCGGAGAAGCGCAAGATGGAGCCGGCCGCCTGGTTGCAGCAGATGATCTGGCCCTGACGGTCAATGGCGAGGATGCCTTCCCCCACTGCATCTACAACCCCAGTGAGCCAGTCCTTGGCTTGACGGAGCTTCTGTGTGATGATCTCCGCCTGCCAGGCCAAACTCACCAACCGAGCCATATGTCGGAGGAAACGATAGTGCTCATCCTGGCGGTTGAGCAGTTCCTCGCGCTGGTGACTGTCGAAGGCAACTAGCGCGATCACACCCATCGGTCGCTCTTGCACAATCAAAGGGAAGGCCAGATGACCGCTTTCTTCACACAGGTGCCGCTTTTGGCACCAATGGCACTTTTGGTCTTTCCTCGGTTGGGTGACCAAAGAAGGGGTGGCACTGTGAAGGACATCGTTAAATGAGCAGGAAGCGGGCAGTTGCTCGTCTACCGAAGCCTGGTAGGCGCCACTGCCTGCTACTCGCACCAGGTTTTCATCGACGATGGTCACTTCCAAACCGACTTGGCTGGCTACAGAAAGCACCACTTCCTGCATGAATTCCTGAATAGAGGCCGGCGGGTGCCCGCTTGGCTCGTTCATCCCATCACACCTCTCATTTGCACTTTACCTGTTGTTGTTTCGTTGCGGTAGGGGAAAACCCTGCACCATCCGTCTCACTTTGAGAATGCGTCTCACGGTGAGACGGGAACAGAAGAACACAGAGGCAGAAGGGCCTGCACAACAAGGACGTAAGCAAGTGGTACGGTTCTTGCGATGAATGTGCAGCGAGGGGGTGAGAAAAGCACGATGTCGAATATGACGGGGGATGTACTCATTCAACTGGTACGACAAGAAGCTCAAATCGCAACACTTTGCACTGAACCGGCCATGATCGCCTTGGCCGCAGCCAACGCCAGGCAAAAGGTTCAGGGGGTCCCGATTGCCATTGGGGTACGGTTGAGCCCGGGGGTGCTCAAGAACAGTCTGACAGTGGGACTGCCTTATACGGATAGGACGGGACCCGAGGTAGCGGCGGCGCTGGGAGCCATGGCGGGCGCTCCCGATCTGGGGCTGCAGGTCTTGGCTCGTTTGGTAGAGGATGACGTGGCGATGGCCCACGCCATGTTGGACCAAGAGTGCGTATGTGTGACGTGCGATCCCGACATAACCGGAGTTTATGCTAGTGTTGAGGTGAAGACCGAACACAACGTGGCTTGTGTTACCATCGCCGGAAACCATGCTGCGGTAGAATCCATCTATGTTGATGGTGAGCCTGTCATGGAGACCAAAGAGGAATGCAACGGTAGACCAGGCCATAGCCCCATCACAATTCTGACAGAGATATCCTTCGATGAGCTACTGGATCTGGTTCATACGGTACCCGACTCCCTTGTTTGCGAGGCAATGGAGCACTCACAATCTGCGATGGATTTGGCTTTGCAGGTGATGAACGGCGACTGCCCCGATGTTTTGCTGGGCATGAAGCAAGCCTTTGGTGAGGTAGGTAGGCTCCCCAGAAACCATGATGATGATTGGCTTCTTTGGCAGATTCCGCGCACCCGCGTTCTGGTTGCGGCGGCGGTAGCAGCGCGTATG
>SLSY01000117.1 GCA_007130145.1 Bacillota bacterium | reverse complement strand
TGCCGGGAAGGTGGAGCGGCTGGGGAAATGGACAGGTCATCGTAGCCTCCTCGAAAGGCCATGATTTCCTCCGTCTGGGGATAAAGAATATCTTTGAGCGAGTTCTCCGGATTGATGTATTCTTGGGCCAGTTCTTGGCCAGACCAACGTTTGAGCAAGGTCAGGCCATCCTCGGTAACGGGAGCAAACACGTTCATACTCCCGGCGAGAAAGTCGAGGAGTTCAGGCAAGCGTTGGGCTTGGAGTTTCTTCATGCTCTCTCGTCCTCCTCTCGCCAGCCTTCGGGATCTTCGGGGTTAAACTCACCGAGTGGTTCGGTTTCCCTCGGAACGTGCGGATCACAAACGCCAAACAGATCGCGGATATCGCGCATGAGCTTCTCGTTGAGAAGCATCAGGGGTATCTCCACCGGACACACCCGTTCACATTCCCCGCAACCCACGCAACGACCGGCTACGTGATAGGCCCGGGTGAAGTGGAACATGAATTGCTCAGACAGCTGGGTGTCCTTTCCCAACCATTCCACCTCCCGGTCCTCCAATGAACACGTAATGCAGTTGCAAGCGCTGCACACATTCCGACAGGCAAAGCACCGCAGACAGCGTTCAAACTGCCGGGTCCAAAAGCGGTAGCGCTCATCAGGGCTGAGGGCCTCCAGGTTGGCAACACCCGCATAGTCCCTGTGACCCACGGGTCCTGTGTCCTGATCGTCACCCAAGAGCACCTGGCAGTCCTCGGGAAGGGGGTTTTCACAGGCCAGACATTTGTCCAAAAGACACTCATCCTTGGACAGCGTTACCGGCCCCTCCGCGGTCTCAAAGTGGACCTGATCGCCTTCCAGTCGCGCTCCGCTCACCTTTAGGCCGAGGCGAGCCCGCACCTTCTTGGCATCAACCATGCCGCGGCAATTGAACCCCACCACGTAAACATCGTCGGGCTGCAAGCGCCGGTCACGCATCAGGCGGGCCAGGGCCAACCCATCGCAGCCCTTGGCCAGAATACCAAGGGGGCGACGGGTTTGACCAACCGCTTGGGGCGTTCTTTCCAGCACATACTTGGCAATGGTCATTCCGCAGAAGGGGTCAAGGACCAGTTTCTCCGCATCGAGGGCGTCAGTGATGAACACGGGCACGCTCTCTGCCATCCCATAGCCGCGGCCAAAGCCGACAAAACCCCTCACCTTGCCCGATTCTAGCAATTCCTTTACTTCAGCTATCAGCTGATTCTCCATGTTCTTGAGGCTCATAGCTGTTCCCTCATTTTCGCGTTGGGTCCGAGCTGGCTGATATCCTCGGTCATCTCCTTGACGACCTGAGCAAATCGCGCCCCCTCGGCCGCAGAGATCCACTCCACGCGGAACCGTTCCGGTTCCATCCCCAAGTATTCCAAAAGCCTCTTCACCAGCGAATAACGCCGTCTGGTGAAGAGGTTGCCCTCAATATAGTGGCAATCGCCCGGATGACATCCGGCCACCAACACGCCGTCGGCACCTCTTTGGAAGGCACGAACGACGAAGGAAGGATTGACCCTCCCTGAACACGGCACGCGGATCAACCGGATGGAAGCCGGGTAGTCCATGCGCCTGGTGCCGGCCAGATCAGCACCGGCATACGTGCACCAACGACAGGCGAATGCTACTATTCTGGGCTGCCAGTCATGAGACATAGGGCCTCCACCTCCGCCAAGATCTGCTCATTTGTGAATCCTTTCAGGTTCATCGCACCGTCGCGACAGGCGACGCTGCAAGCACCACACCCCTGGCACAAACCGGCATTGACCGTCGCCACGGGACGGGTAACTTCCTTGGAGCCCACCCGCTCGATGAGTTCTTTCTCTTCAATGGCGTCAAAGGGACACACGGGCACACACCACAGGCAACCGGAGCACTTACTCTCATCCACTGCGGCGATCAAAGGTTCGTTCTCCAGCTCATCGTTGGAGAAAAGTACCGCAACCTTGGCTGCCGCCCCCGATGCGTTGGCTACGGCCTCAGGAATGTCGCGGGGTCCGGCTACAGCCCCGGCCAAGTAGACACCGGCCGTCACCGTCTCCACCGGCCGCAGCTTGGGATGGGCTTCATTGTAGAAGCCGTCCTGGTCGGCCGGGACTTTTAGCACCTGTGCCAACTCCCGTGCCCCCGTACGGGGGGTCACGGCACTGGCCAGCACCACCAAGTCCGCTGCGATCTCGATATTTTCACCCGCAAGCGTGTCCACACCCTTTACCACGATCTTTCCGTCTTCCTCATAGACCCTCGAGACCCGTCCCCTAAGATAGAGGGCACCGTCTTGCTCCACCGCCCGCTGCACGAACTCCTCGTACCCTTTGCCGCCGGCGCGAATGTCCATATAGAAGATATAGGCCTGACCATCGGGCACTTTGTGTCGATACAGCGTGGCGTGCTTGGCCGTATACATGCAACAGATCTTGGAACAGTAGGCTTTGCCCTTGTCGGGATCCCGTGAGCCTGCACACTGGATGAAGACCACTTCCTTGGGTATCTCGCCATCGGACGGCCGCCGAATCACACCCTCGGTCGGACCGGATGAGGAGTTGAGTCGCTCATAGGCCAGACTATCGATGACATCGGGATACTGGCCATACCCGTACTCGGCAAAGGCCTCTGCTCCCAACACATCAAAGCCGGTAGCCACGATGATGGCACCCACCTCTTCTTCCCACACCTTTTCTTGCTGTTGGAAATCAACGGCTTCAACGGGGCATATCTTCTCACATATCCCGCAGCGGCCTTTTTGCAAATAGAGACAATGATCTGCTTTGATCACCGGCCGGTTGGGAACAGCCTGGGGAAAGTCCACCCCGATGGCCTTGCGTTTTCCCAGACCCCGGTCGAATTCACTGGGAAGACGGGAAGGGCAGCGTTCCTGACAGTCCATGCACCCGATGCACTTCTCCCAGTCCACATACGTCGGCGCTTGCGTGATCTGCACGGTGAAGTTACCCACGTAACCGGCAACCTGGGTGACCCGGCTGCACATGGCCAGTTGAATGCGGGGATGGCGCGCTACCTCCGCCATCTTGGGCGTGAGGATGCACGACGCGCAATCCAACGTGGGAAAGGTCTCCGACAACTGGGCCATACGCCCGCCGATGGTAGCATCCTTTTCCACCAATACGACGTCATACCCGGCGTCGGCAATATCCAGTGCCGACTGCATACCGGCAATGCCGCCACCAATGACCAGCGCCTTCTTGGTCAAAGGAATGCGGGTCGGTTCCAAGGGCTGGTCGCGGCGGACTTTCTCCACCGCTGCGCGAACAATGTCCGTAGCCTTGGCGGTGGCCTGCTCTTCGTCCCGGTGCACCCAGCTGCAGTGTTCGCGTATGTTGGCCATCTGTACCATATATGGGTTGAGCCCCGCCAGCTTGGCCGCACTGCGAAAGGTTAGTTCATGCATGGCAGGAGAGCAGGCGGCCACCACGAGGCCATCCAACCGCTTCTGGCGGATGGCATCTGCGATTAGGTTCTGTCCCGGTTCGGAACACATGTATTTGTAGTTCTCACTATGCACTACTCCCGGGATGCCGGCGGCGGCGTCTGTCACCTTCTGGACATCGACCCGCCCGGCAATATTGAGCCCGCAAGAGCACACGAATACCCCGATCCTGCGCAAGTCAGTTCACCTCGGGCATCACATTTTTCGCTAGCGCGCCGTTCTCCTCCAGATACGCATCCACGCCAAGAGCGTGTGCCAACAGCTGGGTGAAATACACCAGTCGCGGCGGCTCATCCAGGGATTCGGCAGCCAGTTCCAGATTGTACAGGCAAGTGGGACAGCTGGTAACAAGCCACTGGGCCCCCGCCGCCTGAGCCGACTTCAAGACGGCGCTGGCGGCTTGGCGTGTACTATCGACGGAACTGACGGATAGATAGGATCCACAACACTCCGTTTGAAATGGATAGGAAACGGGCTTGGCTCCCAGAGCCCGGAGGAATTCGCCCATGATCACAGGCTTGTCCGGATGATCGAACGCCATATCCTCCGCGGGCCGGAGCAAGAGACAGCCGTAGTATGGTGCGACGGTGACGTCGTCCAGGGGGTGGACCACCTTCTTTTGCAGCTGGTCGAACCCGGTTTCATCCCGCAAGACTTCCAAAAGGTGAAATACTTTGCGCTCCCCGGCGTATTTCATCTCGACGAAGTCCTCCAGTTTCTTTCGGATCTCAGCATCAGCAGCCACCAGCTTGTTCGTGCGCCGGAGCACGTTCAGGCAGCCTGAGCACAACGTGACCAGATCCGCACCGGCTTGATGGGCCGAGGCCAGGGTGCGAAACGGAGACGCCAAGTTGATGATGGCATCGGTGGCCAGCGGAAACACCGCACCACAACACTGCCAATCTTCCAACTCCTCCAGGCTAATCCCCAAACAGCGCGCACTTTCACGAGCTGTCATATCGAAGCTCCGGGCCTGTTGGTGCAATGTACACCCAGGGAAGTAAATGTACCTCATGAGCCTCTCATACCTTTCTCGGCTATTGCATGTCCTTTGCGCTCTAACTGATGTTCTTGCGATAGCAGCTGACGATAGCCTGTTGGGGCGCACGTTGGAGAATCTCCTCGTCCACCTCTTGGGGGTGGACCGGCGACTGGCCACCACGCAAGCGAATCATCCGCAGCGCCTCCATAACCCGGGATAAATCACAGCCCCGCGGACAGCGGGATTCACAGGTATGACAGGAGGCACAAAGCCAGACGGCATCGAAGTTGAGCGCCTCTTCCTCACATCCCAGTTGCAGAAGGCGGAGAGCGCGATGGGGCAGGATGCCCATGGCTGCTTCCAAGGGGCATCCTGCCGAGCACTTGCCACATTGATAACAACTGGCAATATCTTCACCGCTCATCTCGGCCACCTTCTGCAAGAAGGAACTTTTGAGCTTGTCTCTGGATAGTTTCACGTTGTTTCCTCCTCGCGAGGATGAACCCGTTTCCCCTTATTTGAAGAAACGGTTGGCCATTTCCACCATGTCCCGGGTCTTCTCAGCCACCGCTTCTGGCGTCATGCTAATGCGAGCCACGCCCGAATCCATCGCTGCTTTGGCCGTGGCCGCTGCCACTGCCGGAGCAACGCGGCGGTCAAAGGCAGCCGGGATAATGTATTCCTCGTTCAATTCAGCCTCGGGGATGATCTCGGCAATGGCCCGGGCCGCCGCGATCTTCATCTCCTCATTGATGTCCTTGGCTCTTACGTCCAGAGCACCGCGAAGGATACCCGGGAAGGCAAGCACATTGTTGATCTGATTGGCAAAGTCGGAGCGACCGGTACCAATGACGCGGGCTCCTCCCGCCTTGGCATCGTCCGGATAGATCTCGGGCACCGGGTTAGCCATGGCCAGTACGATGGCGTCATCGGCCATGGTCTGCACCATCTCTTTGCTAACCAGTTCGGGTCCTGAGAGACCAATGAAGATATCAACGCCCTTGATGCCGTCTGCCAGACTGCCTTTGCGACCGGCCTTGTTGGTCACCTTGGCCATCTCCAGCTTGGATTCATTCATGCCTTCAGCACGATCAACATGAATCACCCCGTTGCGGTCGCACAGGACCACATCGCCGATGCCCGAATCCAAGAGGATCTTAGCTGTGGCCACGCCGCCCGCCCCGGCTCCGGCGATACATGCGGTCACATCCTCGAGCTTCTTGCCGACGACCTTCAATGCGTTGAATACGGCGGCCAATCCCACCACGGCCGTACCGTGCTGATCGTCGTGGAAAATGGGAATGTCAGTTTCTTGTTTCAGCCGCTGTTCGATTTCAAAACAGCGAGGAGCGGAAATGTCCTCGAGGTTCACACCGCCGAAGGTGGGTTCGAGCCACTTGACCAGCTGCACGATCTCATCTACTTTCTTGGTTGAAACACAAATAGGAAAGGCGTCGACGCCGGCAAAACACTTGAACAGAACGCATTTGCCTTCCATCACGGGCATGGATGCCTCTGCGCCAATGTCGCCTAATCCCAGAACCGCGGTGCCGTCGGAGACCACCGCTACCATGTTGGACTTGGTGCAATAGTCATAGACCAATTCCTTGTTCTCGGCAATGTCCTTACAGGGTTCGGCCACGCCCGGGGTATAGGCTAGTGTCATATCGCGGGCCGAATTCACCGGCACCTTGCTGATGACTTCCAGTTTGCCAACATGATCCTTGTGCAGCTTCAGCGCATCATCTCTTACCGACATGTATTCTCAACTCCTCTTCTTTATCTGGCGTAGGCCTTGCGGCCTTCCACATAGATGTCATTGCCCTCC
The DNA here is from genome assembly GCA_007130145.1 of Bacillota bacterium. Lineage (GTDB taxonomy): Bacteria > Bacillota > Sulfobacillia > UBA8153 > UBA8153 > SLSY01. Next base: position 4,669 of record SLSY01000117.1, on the reverse strand, counting down.
GTATCGACGCCCACCACGACCGGGAAATTCTCCACTTCCAGCCGGAAAATGGCTTCGGGACCCAGTTCCTCGTAGGCTACGACTTCGGCCTTCTTGACGCACTTGGCGAGCAAGGCTCCGGCTCCGCCAATGGCCAAGAGATACACTGCTCCGTATTCCTTGATGGCCTCCACCACCTGGGCCGAACGGTTCCCCTTGCCGATCATGCCTTTTAGTCCTACGTTCAACATGGCGGGGGTATAAGAGTCCATGCGACCGCTGGTAGTGGGACCTGCTGAACCAATGGGATGTCCCGGCTTGGCCGGGCATGGCCCGACATAATATATAATCTGACCGGTAAAGTCCACCGGGAGGGGTTCGCCCTTATCCATGGTCTCCACCAGCCGTTTGTGGGCTGCGTCACGCCCGGTGTAGATAACACCGTCGATGACCAGATTCTCACCGGCCTTGAGAGACCGCAACGTCTCCTCGGTCAAGGGAGTGGTAATTCTCTTCTCCACCGTCAACTCACCTCCTAAAGGGTGGCTTCTGCATGCCGGGCTGCGTGACATTGTATGTTTACGGCCGCAATTAATGATGCAATGTGGGACGAGTGGGGTTCGATGTGCACGGCCAGCGCCGTGGTGCGCCCACCCAGCCCCTGAGGACCAATACCCAGATTATTGATGGCCTCCAGGGTGCTCTGTTCCAGTTCGGCAATGTGCTCCCGTGGATGGGGATGGCCGACCGGACGGATGAGCGCCTTCTTGGATAATAGTACGGCCTTCTCGATGGTGCTGCCCACTCCAACCCCCACAACAATGGGAGGACAGGGGTTGGAACCAGCTCGATCCACCGTCTCCACCACGAACTTCTTGACCCCTTCCATACCGTCGGCCGGCGTCAGGCCCCGGGCCGCACTCATGTTTTCAGAGCCACCACCCTTGGGAGCCAACACCAGATACACCTGGTCCCCTTCCACTATGTCCGTGTGGATGATAGCCGGCGTGTTGTTGCCGGTGTTCTTGCGCAAGAAGGGATCATCGGTCATGGACTTGCGCAAATATCCATCCTGGTAACCCTCGCTCACACCCTGATTGATGGCCTCCACCAAACTGCCCCCGACAAAATGGATATCCTGACCCACTTCCAAGAAAATGACCGCCGCCCCCGTGTCCTGGCAAATGGGCATCTCGTCCTCGGCAGCGATCGCGGCATTTTGGACAATGAGTCCCAATACTTCCTTACCTACGGGGGATTCTTCCGTCTCTATGGCCTTGTTCAATGCCTTCAGCACATCCTGGGGGAGAAAGTAGTTGGCCTTAATGGACAGTTCCCTGACCACATCCTTCACCCGATCTACATGGATCTCCCTCACCATCAGTCCCTCCTTTTGGACAACAAAACCGGCTCTCATACTCCCTGAGCCGGTTCATCCCCTCTTCTGTTGCCGGGGTGTTGCCCCAGCGCCCGAGGTCATGCTCTTGACCGTGTTCTTCTGGAAAAGCAGTTCGTGCTCTTTCCGTCTGAATCGGCTGACTCCTCGATTCAGTTTCTCCTTTGCTCTGCGTAAGCCCTGTACTTGTCACGCGCAATGCGCATAGCCGTAATCAGGGCTTTCTGAGCATTGCCTAAGTAGCGCAGCTCCACCTCTTCCACCACGACGGCAAAGTCTTCTACCAGCCTGCGTCCTTCCACGAGTTTGCGGAAAAACCTCCTGCCCACTTCCGTGGCCAAGGTGCAGTCTGCTGCAACGACGATCCCGGTCGTGCGTTCAACTTCCAGACCGATCCCCACCACCCGAAACATCTCACTGGCGGTGATACCATCGGGAAGCTTGGCATAGCCCGTGAGGAATATGGTGGTCACATCGTTTCTGGTCACCTTGCTCGTGTCCGGAATGACGCCGTCGCGCACCCTGTTCCCCCCCTTCGTATACGACAATATAAGGGTACGACAGATCGCGAGCCTTCTGCCTCTGTATCCGTTGGCTAAGGGTAAACCGGGGACCAGGCCCCATACACTGCTGGCAAGGACCGGAAGTCGACCCTTCCCAAGCCTTTGCAGCCGCTAAGATCGAAGTACAACAACAATAGTCAAGAAGTGACCAGATTCTCTGCCGTGTTGATGAGGTGGTTTGATGCATAATGATTCATCCTGACCTGATCCTTCTTCCACAGCCCGGCGGGGATCTCCTTCTCTAGGGTTCATGCGGCACAAACATTTACTTGTCAGTCTTCGCTGCGCGCGCCGGCAGAGACCACTACAGGGACCGGCTCCTGACATCTATCACTCTACGTGAAAGAGGAAGGCATAGCGCTTCTGTGGAAGTCTTGTTATGAACAGTGGATTGCCTAGCGCTCTCGGAGCACCTCCCCATCACTGGTCAGAAAGGAAGCGAGATACATGCAATACCGTAAGCTGGGACGAAGTGATTTGACCGTGAGCGCCCTTTCCCTGGGATGCTGGTCCATGGCCGGGGGAGGCATGTGGGGTGAGCAGGATGCCGAGGATTCCATCGCCACCATCCGCACCGCACAAGAACTAGGCATAAACTTCTTTGACACCGCAGAAGGCTACGGAAATGGCTATTCCGAAGAATTGCTGGCCCAGGCACTGGGCCACCGCCGCCAGGAGGTCATCATCGCCACCAAAGTATCCCAAAAGAACTTGCGCGCTCCGGATGTGGTGACCGCCTGCGAACGAAGCCTGAAGAGACTGAACACCGACTACATCGATGTGTACTATATCCACTGGCCCAGTCCCGAAATTCCCATATCCGAAACCATGGAGGCCTTTGAACGCTTGCGAACCGAGGGCAAGATTCGAGTGACGGCTTGCTCCAACTTCGCCTCGGGCGACCTGGAGAAATTGCTCCGTCACGGCCGGGCAGAAGCAAACCAGCTGCCCTACAGCCTCTTGTGGCGGGCCATTGAATATCACGTGACCCCCTATTGTCAAGAGCAGGGCGTGAGTGTGACGTGCTACAGTCCTCTGTCTCAGGGCCTTCTCACCGGTCGCTACCATAGCGCCGATGAAGTGCCGCCCGAAAGAGCACGTACCCGCCATTTCTCTTCCCACCGCAGCTTCGCCGAACACGGCCACCCCGGGGTGGAAGAATTGCTTTTTGACACGCTCGATCAGATGAGAAAGCTGTGCGACCAGGCCCAGATAACCATGACCCAGGCCGCGCTGGGCTGGGCCATGGCCCAACCGGGCGTGGGCAGTGTAATTGCCGGAGCACGCAAGCCTGAGCAGATTCGCCAGAGTGCCTCGGCCTGCGATATCGACTTTTCTCGGGACTTTCTCAACCAACTCTCCGAGCTAAGCCAAAAGCTTAAGGAAGAACTCGGGCCGAGCCCCGACAAATGGAGCGTGGATAGCTCGCGCTACGATTGCATGCCCGATGAGGACGAAGCGGCCCCTCGCCGCGAGTCCACAAGGGTTTGAGGAAGTATGATGGAACGCGCCCCATGGTGCTGGCTCTGCATGACACCTTCCCCATTGATAGAAGGTTTGTCAGAGCCAGCCTACTATCACTGTCCTCGCTGCCAGCTGATCTTCATCGACAGGAAGTACTTGCCCGATGGCGACAAAGAGCGGCGCATCTATGAGCTTCACGAGAACACATGGGAGAATGCGGGGTATGTTCGCATGCTCACGCGCTTTTTGGATGAAACCGTACACCCCTTCATCCAGCCCCCCGGTCGGGCGCTCGATTTTGGCTCAGGACCCGGTCCGGTGTTGGCCGGGCTGATGATGCAGTGCGGATTCTCTGTCACCTGCTACGACCCCTACTTCTCTCCTGACAGCAAGTGGGAGCAAAGCCAGTATGATGTCATTACCACCACCGAAGTCCTGGAACACTTGCACCATCCGGCCCGTGAGTTCTCGCGCCTTTTCCGGCTCCTGACCCCCGGGGGCATACTGGCCGTCATGACCCAGCATCATGACGACCATGATTTCTCCACCTGGTGGTACCGGCGGGATCCCACTCACGTGTGTTTCTATGCCTTGGAAACCTTGCGCTGGATCGCTGGGCATTGGGGTTTTTTGCTGCGTAAAGTGGGCAATGGAAAGTATGCTGTGCTCCAGAAACCCTCGTCCGCGTGATGCTCGGCGCTACGCGTGCTGTCGCTGCTGCCCACAGCCGTGTCTTCCCCGGGTTGCGTAGGCCCGGCCGTGGCGCCCAAGTCCACTTTCTTTGGCGCGGCCCTCAACAGGAAACATGGCCGGATGGACCGAAAGAGGAAGGGTAAGAACATGTTAAAGGGTGAGGTGCAAACGGAGTGCGAAGAGAACTAAATGCCTGGACCATATACCACTACCTGGTCTGTTTTGTCACCTTAATGATGGTCATCGTGGGCACAGTACAGATGGCAAGTAACCTTTTGGATTACTTTCTCCCAGCCCGAGTCCCATGGCCCACTCTGGAATCGGTCGGCATGCGACTGGGTCCGGAGGCCGACGAAGAAACCATCCGGCGGATATTCGAAGAGGAGCGAAGTCAAAGCCAACAGGACATGCGCCACCGGCAAGTACGCAGTGCTTTCAACAGTTTGGCCTGGATCGCCGTGGCGCTACCCATCTACATCCTGCACTGGCGCCGGATTACCCGGCATGAATCCACCCCGTCGTAGATGAACCGGAAAGGAAGGGAGCGACCTTGAAGATCGCCATTGCCAGTTTT
>SLSY01000250.1 GCA_007130145.1 Bacillota bacterium | reverse complement strand
GAAGGGATGGACATCCACAAGTCAACCACCCTCATGAGGACAGCGTCAACTCGACGATTGGAGCCGGCCAAGGCTCCGACCAACCCTCCGATGGTTGTCAGAATAATGACTGCAGCTAGGGCTACGGTCAGAGATACTCGTGAGCCGACGATAATGCGGCTGAGCATGTCGCGACCGAATTCATCGGTTCCTAGCGGATGACTACGACTGGGGAGTTGCAGTCTGCGCATTAAGTCCTGTTCACCTGGATCATAGGGTGCCAGATATGGTGCAAGAACGGCTATGATAACGAGCATAACTACACCGAAAAAGCCGACGACTGCCATGCGATTACGAGCGAACCTCTTGGCAAAGGCCTTCGCACGTAACCCGAAGTGGCCATCGCGCCTATCTAGTTCAATCTCGCGATTTGTCATCACCATACACCCCCCTTAAGTGTAAGATATCCTGGGATCCAGGAAGGCATAGATGATATCCACCACCACGTTGAGTACGAGGACAAACGCGCCGGTAAACGTGGTCAGGGCCATGAGAACAGGATAATCACGGCGCAAGACCGCATCATACATAAGCCGCCCGATACCTGGCCAAGCGAAGATGGATTCAACTATCACCGCACCTCCGATGAGCCGCGGAAGAGACATTCCTACTATTGTGACCATGGGCAGCATAGCATTCTTCAGCGCGTGCTTGTAGACAACCACTCTTTGTGACAGCCCCTTGGCACGGGCCGTTGTGATGTAATCCTGACGAATGACATCTAGCATACTCGAACGCATGAATCTTGCATACCAGGCCAATGTTCTGAGACCTAAGACAACGGTGGGCAATATGAAGTAGGGTATTCTGTGCAGCCCTGGCATTCCTACGCCTGCTCCGGTTACGGGCGTGAGGCCAAGGTGAACAGAGAATAGCAGCATAAGCATAAGTGCAAACCAAAACTCGGGCATGGAGAGTCCCAAGAAGGCAAAGGATGTTACGCCATGATCCAAAGTGGAATACTTCTTCAGGGCGGATACCACGCCAATGGGGATGGCCAGGATCAGCGACAAGGAAATGGCAGCCACCTGTAGCTCTAGAGTCGCCGGTAGGCGCTGCATTACAACCTGCACAACCGGGCGCCCATATCCAAATGACTGACCGAAATCACCTTGAACTGCTCGCACGAGCCATCGATAGTATTGAATGTGCAGTGGTTGGTCCAGACCCAAATGCCGCGCAATGCGTTCTCTTGCCGCGGTATCTAGGCCTTCTTCTGGGATGAAGTAGGTTGTTGGATCGCCCGGAGCCAGATGAATCAGGAGAAATATTATCATGGACAACCCCAGTAGCAGCGGAATGACTAACAGCAGTCTCCTGATAACGTAATTGGTCAGCCCCCCCATGTGGCGGACTTCCTCCTTTCAGCTCGACTGTACAAGGAAATGGGGGGATGGGCTTGGATGAAGATCCAACCCCATCCCCTCCATGAGAGCACACTCACAAGCCTGCACTATTGCCAATCAGGATCAATCTCCCAGTCATAGATGTTCCAGTAGGCACCCAAGCCACTCGGCTCAAATCCAATGAACTTACGGTGAATTACCAAAGGATTGGGCCGATAGAAGCAGGGTAGAATGGGTAATTCTTCCATGAGGATCTCTTGGATGCGCCAGTATTTCTCTTGCCTCTCCTCGATGTCGGAGGTCAGACGCGCCGCGTCAAGAAGAGCATCAACTTCCGAATTGCCATAATACGTGGCATTAACTGCTCCATTGCTATGGAGGAATTGGTAGAGTTGGTCCGGGTCAGGAATCCCATATTGACCCGACTTAGCGACAAAAGCCATCTCGTATTTGCCGGCGAACACTTCATCAGCAAAGATGCCCCATTCACTCAGCTGAATGTTCATGGTGATGCCAACCTTGTCGAGCTCCGCCTGAGCATAGGTGGTGAACTGCTCACGGAAAACATTGCCGGCATTGGTGCGAACCGTGATCTCAAACCCGTCGGGGTATCCAGCTTGTGCCAGCAATTCCTTGGCCTTCTCAGGATCGTATTCAGGCCGACTGATGTTGGGATTGTGTGCCCATATTGAGGGCACGATATGGGCTTGGGCTGGTACGGTGAGATCAAGCAGAAACTGCTCGGTAAACGGTTTTACATGGACTGCATGGGCAATCGCCTGGCGGACCAGGGGATTACCCAGGATGGGATGGGTCAGGTTGAATTCAAACCCCTCAATGCTCAGTTCCGGCAATCGATGTGCAACGAGGTGATCGAGTTCTCCTAGCCTTGGCACTTCAGATGGGGGTGGCATGATGGATGCATCGGCATCCCCCGTTTCCAAGGCCATGGCGATGGCGGCCATATCCGGGATCGCCCTCTGGGTGATCTTCTTCATCTTGGGAGGGCCGGCCCAGTAGTCTTCGTTCGCGACGATGACAAATTGCTGACCTCTCGTCCACTCTTGGAACTTATACGGTCCGTTTCCTACCGGGGCGCTGCTGTAATCATGGTCCAGCGTGATCTGCTCCCCGTAAAGGAGATGCTTGGGGACAGGTTTCAAATCCCGCAGTGTCACCGGAAGGAAGGGAGCGTAGGGTTGGTCCAGCGTCATTTCGAGAGTATAATCATCAATGACACGCAAACCTTCGAGCTCATCCGCTTCACCCGCAATGACGGCATCTGCACCGACTAACACCGTAAATCGCCTCTGAAAGATGCCCGTGTAATCAGGCGACAGGATACTCAATACGGTAAACTCTAGGTCGTGTGCCGTAACGGGTTCACCAT
>SLSY01000170.1 GCA_007130145.1 Bacillota bacterium | reverse complement strand
TGCCTTTAGCATCCCGCCCTTTGCCGGGCACCTTCCTCCCGGCCCTGGTCTTCACCTACCGGTACGAGCAGACCGCCGCCATCTGGCCCGGATCAGCGTCTCACGCTGGCCTCAACCTATCCGGATTTCTCTTGGTCCGCGATGTGCCGCATAGATCTCCCCTGACCTATAGAGAACCGGCATCGCTGGCGCTAAGCTTGTGGCAACAACTCTAGTGAGCAGTCCTTGTCGGCATGTATCTTGTTACTCAATGGCTGCCACGCGGGAGTCGTGGCCGATTAAGGCGGCTTTATTCCTCACCAAGAACTCACCCTTGTGCCATCATGGGCTCAGACAAGAGGTATTTGGGGGCATGTGTGGAAGACCTCCTCAACCAAGTCGTGCAAGATCTGACATCTTTAAACAGGCAGGAGAACGGCACTCTGGCTTTTTCGATAGCGAGAAGCAGAGCAGCGACCAACCATCATGAGCAGTCTATTGACCAACGGCATCAGGCGTTTCCTGGTGGGGGGAGAGCAAGACTTTGCCTTCGCCCCCGCCGACGACATCGAGCTATCGGTCCCCGACCGCATCCACCTCTATATTCATGTCCCGTTTTGCCGTTCCCTGTGCCCCTATTGCCCCTACAACCGGGTCTTGTATGATGAAACGTTGGTAGCGCGGTATTTTTCCGCTATGATGGCAGAGATCGAACAGTATTATCAACGACTAGGTCCCGTTTGCATCGATTCTGTCTACATAGGCGGGGGTACACCCTCCACCTGCCCAAGGCACGTGGGCATGATTCTGGAGAAACTCAATGAGCGTTTCACCTTGTCAGGCGACATCTCGATCGAGAGCAATCCCAATGATATCACGCCTCAGCTTCTCCATTCGCTGGTATCCTGGGGCGTCAATCTGCTCAGCATCGGTGTCCAGAGCTTCGAAGAAGAAAACTTGCGCTTCTTGGAGAGAGATCATACGGCCGGTATTCTCCATGACAAGATCGAAATGGCTCTCTCCTCGAGCCTAGAAACGGTCAATCTCGACCTCATGTTCGCTCTGCCCCACCAAGGCTCCAGCGCACTGGCCCGGGATCTGGAGCAAGCCATAGCAAGCCAGGCTCAACAGCTCACCACCTATCCCCTGTTTTGCTTTCCCTATACGACGGTGGGACGATGGCGCAAGCTCCAAGGAGTCCAGCTGCCTCCACTTATCAAGCGCAAGAAGATGTATCATACCATTCATCACACCTTGCTCGAGGCAGGTTATGACCGTGTATCGGTTTGGGGCTTTAAGAAGGGGGACGGCCCGCGCTACTCATCGGTCACACGCGAGCACTATCTGGGACTGGGAGCAGGTGCTGCTTCCCACTTCCCCGGTCAGATGTTTATGAATACCTTCTCCCTTCCTGAATACATCCACCGCTGTAATACTCACCGCCTGCCGGTGGCCCTTGACATGAAGTTATCGCCGGCCTTGTCCTCCTACTACTGGCTCTACTGGCGTTTGTATGACACATACCTACCACGGGACACGTTCGCTACGATGCTCGGTCAGGACTGGAAAGCCCAGGGCCTGATAAAGGCGCTTCACCTCTTGGGCATGGCAAAAAGCAAACCTGATGTGGTTGAACTCACGCAACGGGGCTCGTTCTGGGTGCACCTGGCCCAGAACTATTTCTTCCTACATTACATTAACCGGGTTTGGTCAGTGGCCCGAAAGATGCCCTTTCCGGGCCGCATTTCCATCTGATGGTCACTCACATCAATGCCCCGAGACCGCTTTGGCCCGCGCAGACATAACCCATCTTGCAGGAGACGGATGAAGAGAGACTACCCAATAACAATCGACTTGGACAGGAGTGACATCGAATGCAATAGGACGAATTGCCGATGGACTATCAGCTGATCACCAATATGGATGCTGACGAACACATGAACCGGCAAAGTCGGCTGTGTGCAGGGATGTGGCCCAATTACATGTCACAAGGCCCGATTCTCAATGAGTTCTGGCATCCTCTCTTTAGCCTCTTTGCGGGTTTTCAGCTGCTTCTCGCAGCAGAAGACGGCATCATCGAGCTGGCCACCAGCCAGCCCCTTTACTGGGATAGAGCCTTCGACCAGCTGCCTGAGGGGGGTTGGGATTGGGCTCTTGAGAAGGGGATACGGGACCACCACGAAGGCATACCTCCGAACATACTCAACCGGATACAGGTTTTGGTCACAGGCCCAGCTCAGGGCCAGGACATCAGCTATCTCATCATCAACGCAAATGAAGAAGCTGGCTCAACGCCATGGCCTCGACCATATCATCATCGCGGTAAGACCCACGCAAAAGAGCCAACACCCGCTTGTGCCTATGGCAGACACATCACTCGGCAAAGGAATGACGGACTCCCCTTTGATCCTTGGTTACGGGTGCACGTGCGCCGAGGCGCCCGCATCATTAAGCCCTGCCACAGGGCCATGTACATTCCAGGGACCATAGCACAGTGGGAGGAGGGAGCAGCTTGCGTTTCTCTGCATCGGGCTCGTACGTCATACCTGGGGCTCTTAGCCCCGTGACCATCGATCGAGAACGCGTTCTTAGTGAATACCATGAGCCCAACGTTTGGGTGGTATACGATCTCACCAGTACGACCAAAGGGAAAGGCCGGCATTACCCGGCACAACATGCATGGTCAGTGGCGGATCCTTTCGCGCGCTGCCCCCTGGCACGCCGGCTTGAACAAACGAACAATTTGCGCTTTAACCTAGCAAGTGTTATACTAAGCAAGTCAAAGCAGATGACTACACAGCGTGGG
>SLSY01000142.1 GCA_007130145.1 Bacillota bacterium | reverse complement strand
AGAGATAGCAAGCCAGCTGATGGAAGTGGAGAAGGATGGCGATGCACTGCGGGTGAGACTGTCTGGGCAGCCGCTGCGAAACCAACATGGAGTGGCGCTCCATCTCACCGTGCCCCGCAGCGCCCGTTACACCATGGAGGTACACAGCTGCAATGGGTCCATTGAGTTAAAGGACCTGGAGGCCACCAGCGTTGTGGCGAAGACGGCCAATGGCCGCATTCAGATTGACAATATATCGTCAACGGACATGACGTTGAAGACCGCAAACGGCCGCATTGAGATAGAGGGAGATGGTCAGAACGTGGAGGCGCGCACGTCCAACGGGCGCATTGTACTCCGGCCTGCGGTGGGAAGCGGACAGTATCGATTGAAAACATCCAACGGCTCCATCCACGTGCACTTGCAGCCGGACGCAGAATGTGGGTATAATGTAGAGGCCTCCACCCATAACGCCAAGATCGTGACCGATCTCCCCGAGATGGAGTTTTCCGTGGATCAACGTTCCAGTATAGGTCATAAGCGCGTAGTGGCCCAGACCCGTGACTGGGATGCCAAAGACAAGAAGGTACGCATTCATGCGGAGACCACCAATGGTCGTGTCTATATTGGCGAAGGGGAGGAGCAAGCGTAATGAGTCGGGAAGAGCGCCTGCAGATTCTCAAGATGGTACAGGAGGACAAGGTGACGGCTGAAGAGGGCGCCCGGTTGCTCGAAGCCTTGGATACACCGCAGCCTACCGCAAAGATCTCCGGTCAGCCTGTCCGCTGGCTACGCATTCGTGTCACGGATCGGCACACGGGCAGGCGAAAGGTTAATATCAATTTGCCCGCCAGTCTTCTGAGTTGGGCTATACGGTTCATCCCGGAGGGAACTTCCGTCGGGCAGGAGGAAATCATGGATCTCATTCGCCAGGGCGGTGTTGGCAAGATCGTGGATGTCGATGAGGATGACGAGAGAGTTGAGATATCGCTGGAGTAGCGCGTAGAGGCTTTGTCGGGTTGCCATGGGGTGCCCGGAAGGAGGATGGATATGAGCTCGCTCTTGGTTCGCTGGTTGATCAATGCGGTTGCTCTGTTGCTTACGGCTGCATTGCTTGGCGATAAGTTTCAAATCGATGGCACGGCATCAGCACTGTTGGCTGCCGCTTTCCTGGGCATCATCAATGCCATCATCCGGCCCGTCCTCATTGTTCTCACGCTGCCCATCAACATTCTTACGTTGGGGTTGTTCACCTTTGTCATCAATGCCTTCATGTTAATTCTGGTGGCCCACGTGCTGACCGGGGTTACTCTCACCGGTGGATTTCTGTGGGCGGTCATCGTGGCATTGATTTTGAGCGTGATTTCTTCTTTGATATCTACCGTCCTCGGACGGTAGGCTCCCATTTTCCACGGCTGCTGCTAGTGATAGCAGCAGCCGTGCTCACTTTTGGGGTCCGTCCCAGGCGCATGGCTATGGGCAAGGTGGCCAGAGACACGGCGACCAACAGCAAGTAGCTCTCATGGTAGCCGGCCGCCGGCACGGCTCTACCCGGCTCGATGAGGTGGTAGCGTGCGTTCAGAATGACACCGGCGATGGTTGTGCCCACCATGCCGCCGAGGAAACGGACCATGTTGAAAATACCCGTCACCGAGCCCGCTCTGTCCTGGGGACTGGAGGAGAGAACGGCACTGAGGGTTGGAGACCACATGAGGCTGGATCCTATGGCGTTGGCAACCAGCATGGCCGCGACATAGACCGCGGTAACCAGAGGGTTCAGTCGTGAGAGCATGAAGAAGGTGACGACCTTAATCACCAAGCCCAACACCACGGGAAATTGACTTCCGTAGCGATCGGCCATTACCCCACTAGCAGGCGAAGCGACCAAGCGCACCAGCGCGGCAGGTAGCATGAGCATGCCGATGGTAGCCGGCGGATACATCTTCACCTCTGCCAGAAATAAGGGGATGAGGAAGTTGGATGCTTGCATGCACAGCATCTGTGACAAGCCGGTGATAATGCCCGCTTGTAGCAGCCGGTTGCGCAAGAGATCGAGATCGACCAGCGGAGATGCAGAATTTACTTCGACGCGGAAAAACAGCGCTGCCACGCTGCTTGAGGCGGCTATGAAGATGAGGCTGCGCCAGCTCAACCATCCCCACTCGGTGCCGTTTACGAGCACCACGACCAGACCCAAAAGGGCCACCGATAATGTTACCGACCCCGCATAATCAAACGTTTCTTTGCGTTGCTCCTCTTGCTTGATCTCCTTGAGCAAATGCATGCTGGTCACGAGCAAGATCACAGCAACGGGAATGTTAACATAGAATATGGCGTTCCAGTGCAGATATTCGATAAGAAATCCCCCGACGGTGGGGCCAATCACCGCTCCCAATGAGGCAGTAGCGCCCAGGAGTCCCAACACTGTACCACGGCGTTCTGGGGGATGGAGGTTGGTGGCCATGACCAGAGCATTGGGAAACACGCAGGCAGCGCCGATTGCCTGCACCACCCGGAAGGATACCAGAGCCCAGTAAGACCAGGTGAAACTGGCCAGAAGAGAACCTCCGGCGAAGATCACCAGACCCAGTTGGAAGAGAAATTTGCGACTGGTGGTATCGCCCAAACGACCACAGATGGGCATCAGCACTGAGTAGGGGAGCATGTAGCCATTGAAGATCCAAGTCAGTTGGGCAACGGAAACCCCAAATTGGGCCATGATATGCGGGGAGGCAATGCGAAGCATGTTGGTATTCAGCACAGTCATGAAACTGGCCATTAAAATGCACGCCGTAGCCAGAGCTAAGCGATT
>SLSY01000221.1 GCA_007130145.1 Bacillota bacterium | reverse complement strand
TTGGCATCATGCCGGTGACCGGATTACCCTTGCCCTTCATTAGCTATGGCGGTTCGGCTCTTATCACTAACTTCGCTGCTCTCGGTCTGGTACTCAACGTGGGTATGCGACGGCAGAAGATCCTCTTTTAGACAGGTTGCCTTGTTGAGCGCTTCATCTCGCTTTTCCACCCTCTTTCGAAGTACGCCAAGGTTGGAATGTTTATGACGTCCGGCGAATAATGGCAGGGATATGCGTGCCCGGTAGCCAATGTTTCATACACCATTCGAAGCTAGGGAGGTCTTTAGATGCGCGCGTTAATCGGCGTTACCTGCCCCACACAAGTTGATCTCAATGGCACAACCAATTACACCTACTGTCGGATGATACAGGACGTTGGAGCGGTTCCTCTTGTATGCTCCCTGCCGTCTGAAGTGGAACAAGTAGAACCCATTCTTGATGCTCTCGATGCGCTCGTCTTAACCGATGAAGCATGCCAAACCCGCGCAGATGACGCCTTGGCAAGACAGTTCTTGCTCGCAGCTTTGGAAAGAGACGTTCCCATTCTGGCTGTGGATAGCGGCTGTCGTCTCCTCAATGAGGTTCTAGGAGGCCGTGCTTCTGAACCATCCGGCAGACTCACAGCCCATGAGCAGGGGGCTTTGCCCGGTCACATGCCCTGCCATACCTTGCGGCTGGATCCTTGGTCCTGTCTTGCGACCTGTATCGGTGACAGCCGTCTCGAGGCGAATTCCTTTCACCGGCTTATCATCACACAGCCCGGAAGAGGTTTGGTTCCGGTAGCTTGGAGTGACGACGGGACTATCGAGGCGGTGGAAAGCAAAGCGCATACCTTCGTCATGGGTGTTCAGTTCCGGCCGCACCTTATGGCCACTTGTGGACCACGCATTTTCAAAGCCTTCCGGCGCTCGGCCGAAACCTACCGTCAGCGCAAACGTCAGAAGCGTCAATTAGCGGATTGATCGGTATCCATAAGAAGGTGATGATACCTCTTGGGTTGTCTTCCTGCCATAACATCGGTAGCAGGAGCTACGAGTTTGTGCTCCGCCATGGCCGGAAGAGTGACGACCACACCAGCCTGCTCATGATCGTTCAGTAAGGGTGCGTTGAACTGACCTGCCGGATCTATCACTGCGCTGCTACCTGTACCGGCTGAGAGATTGTCCGCCATAGCGACAAAGAGCCGGTTTTCTGCTGCTCGCGTAACGGCAACGGACAGTAGTCGTTCCTCGCAAGCCCGTGGCCAGAGAACAATATGTGCCCCTTTGATCATGTGCAGGCGCGCAATTTCCGGGATCATACCTTCGTATCCCAACATGCCGCCGAGAGTGAGATGTCCCAGCGACCAAGTAACTATGCTGTCCCCGGCCTGGAACTGCTCTTGCTCGTGTGCTTCCAAGTGAGTCTTTCGGTATTTCCCTTGCACACCGTGGCCGTTCATAAGAAAGAGTGTCTTGTAATGAGATGTTCCGTCTGTTTCGCGGGCGACGAATGCCACCAGCGTCTCTTTGTTCTGCATGGCGCGGCCCAGACCCGAGAGGGCTTGGTCGCTCTCCCACAGACGGTGATGGGGTTCGCCCAAAAGCACGAGTTGTGCACCCTGTTCTTCCAGAAGTTTGACGTAGTCACCGGCTCGCTCCAGCGAATCACTGTCATCCAGCGCACTTTGGATGAGTCCTATGCCCAACGAACCGTCGGGCCGTGTCCGCGAGCAGGGGGGAGGATCGTCTACGAGAGCTCTGTACAGATAAGGCCGCCTTGCCTCTACGGGATGAAGACGAGGTGGGGTAGGGGTCTTGGATGGAGAAAAATCCACAACCGAACGGATCGTTTCTTCTCGGTCTGAACTCGCCATCACCATAACGTTCCCGTCAGGGCCTACCACTTGGCTGCGTCCACAATAGAGAATGCTTCGTTTCTCCATCCCTACTTTGTTGGCACAGGCGATGTAGACTTGGTTTTCCTTGGCCCTACATGACATCATATACTTAGCCTGGATGTTGGAGAGGTCATCCTTCTGACGACCATGCGTCACCCAATTGGTAACATTCAAGATCAACGCTGCTCCTTGCAAGGTCAGGCAACGAGAGACCTCCATGACCCGTCCGTCGGCACAAATTATCATCCCCACCTTGCATGTTTCGCCCTGGGCATTGTCCACATCAACCACGGAAAAGTCCGCCCCGGTTTCAAACCACAATCTATCGAAGTGCCACAAGAGGTGCTTACGCGCCGTTCCCCTCACCACGCCTTGTCTGTCTATGAGATACGCCGAGTTGTAAAGAACTCCGCCCGCGGCTTCCACCAGCCCCACGCATAGCCAAATGCCCCATTCGACTGCCTTTTTTGCGAATCTGTCGAGGGCACATTTCAGGCGCTGGCCCAAATCCTCTCGGCCCAGCCAGGGGGCTAGGTAATATGCCGGATATATGCACTCGGGCAAAACCATGAGGTCGGGTTCATGGCGGGCTTCGGCATCCACGGCCGCTAGCGCTTGTGCCAGGGCTTTCTCAGCGTCCTCAATATCATGTGCTCTCAGCTGTAGACAAGATACCTTCAGATCCTTCATGTTTTGGTTTCAGCCTCCTAAGGTGATATTGGCCTCAATTTAGCGTGTGACGCCATCCAAGTCTTCATCGTGGGCTCGTAGCGCAATGACGATGCGGTTGGGGAGACATACGATGGTCTGACGGTGGCGGCCAATCCAGCCAGTGCCCCAGCAAATGCCCAAAGGACAGATCTCAGAGGGTAGCGGCTGCATGCGCACACGCCCTTCACTTACCTCAATAACCGCTTCTCCTTGTTCAAAGGTTATGTCATAGAGAGCATGACCCTCACGGGGAACGGGAAAAGCCAATACTCGTTCGCCGGCTATATCCACTGTGGCCGTAAGATGATCACCGGTCTGAGCTCCCAGGTAGATACTGAGTGCCAGCGCGGCAAGGAGGACGGCGACGATAAGCATGATGTCGCTACGGGTCATTGATTCTACCTCCTTTGTTGCATCACCATGTTCATAATAATGGTGCAAGCGGTGAAAGTAAAGGGAGAGGAAAAACGCAAGAATGGGAATATCAACGCTAAAGCGAAAATAGAAAATAATAACGATAAACTGAATAGTCAGAAGGATTGCAGGGGGGCTGTGTAGAAACACGGTGCAATCGCGTGGTGTCGCTTTGATGCTGCGTAATAAAAAGAGGAAGGGAGGTGTATGTAGATGTTAGAAATGGTTCAATTGGCTTCCGGTGCCAAATGGGGCTTCTTGGCCGATGATGGGCAGGCCGTCTCGGGTTTTTGCATGATGATGATCATGCTGATATTGACCTACTATGTCATCACTCGGGCTCGCGCCGGCTTCCCCATTCCTCACATTCGGAAGATTGCTGGTTTGGAGGCGTTGGATGAGGCCATCGGGCGGGCGACGGAAATGGGGCAGCCAGTGCACATATCTTCGTTTCGCTCGACCGTCGACCAGCAGGAAAGCTGGGCTTTTTGGGTCTATCTGGCTCATACTGCTAAGCTTTGTGCCCAGTACGACACGCGCATCATAAACTGCGTCAGTGACGAAATCTCGTTGGCCATCCATGAGGAGATCATCCAGACGGGCTACCTGGAGGCAGGACGTCCAGATGCTTACAACCCCGATGATGTTCGCTACATGAGCAACCAGCAATTCGCTTGGGTGGCTGGTGTAATCGGCATGCTCGAACGTGAGCGCCCGGCAGCCCAGCTGTTGATCGGACGTTTCTTCGCAGAATCGTTGGTCCTGGCCGAGCAAGGTAACCTCATTGGTGCCATTCAGATCGCGGCCAACGACTCAGCCTTTCAGCTGCCTTTCTTCGTCGCTACCTGCGATTATGTGCTCATTGGTGAAGAACTCTATGTGGGTGCAGCCTACATATCGCGGGATCCGGTCATGACCGGAACGGTGGTGGCAGAAGACATGGTAAAGATGGCGTTGTTTGGCGTCATGATTGTGGGCACATTGCTGGAGACCTTCAAGGCTGAAGGAGCCGATAACATCCTGAGAACCTGGTTTAACTATTGACCACGGGATGCTTCTAAGTTGAAAGGGGGTGCAATAAGTTGAAACGAGAACTTCCCATGCTTTTGGCCCTGGGTGCGGCATTGCTCAGGCTCTTTCTTGAACTATCTCACTATCAAAGAACCGAGATGCAATGGCAGCTGCATACCAACCAGTGGTGGGCCTTCTTGGCGGCCACCGCGGTGTTTATCGGCGTGATCAATTTGTGTCGGCTGCATATGCACCGCATACGGAGAAAGGTAGCTCACTGGCAGATGAGCGCCTGGTGTTTGTTTGTCATGGCCAGTTTCGGCCTTTATGGGATCCTCCTAAAAGGGCCTTTCCAGGCGGGAAATCAGGAGCACTGGTTCCGTTGGATATTTGACAGCGTTCTCCAGCCGGCAGACCGGACCATGTTCTCCCTGCTTGCATTCTACATTGCTTCAGCTGCTTACCGTTCCTTCCGGATGCGCAACCTGGAGGCCACGGTCATGATGGTGACCGCCGCCGTTCTCATGCTCAACCAGGCGTCCATTGGCCCGATGATCTGGTCAGGTTGGGGAGATATGGCAGGTTGGTTTATGGACATCATCAATGCTCCGGCCCAACGAGGTCTGGCCATTGGTATATTCCTGGGCTCGTACGCTATGGTGTTGCGCATGTTCCTGGGCCTGGAACGAAAGCATCTGGGCTTGTGATGATATATGGATGCATGTATGAATGGTTTGTAGTATAGACGGGAAGGAGGGAGAAGAAATTGTCCATTTGGGAACGCTTTGAGCGTATTAATCCGCGCTTCATCTTCTTACTGATGTTGTTTGTCTTGATCACGCCCATGATCCGACCCATTGGTTTGCCCGTATATATAACCCCCTTGACGCAAGCCCTCTACGATTGGGTTGAGGACCTGCCCCCCGGATCGGTGGTATTGTTTGATTCCGCCTTTGCACCGGGCAGTGCTTCGGAGATCGAGCCGACCATGCGGGCCCTGCTGCATCATCTCTTTCAGAATGATCATAAGGTAGTCATGATGGCCCAGTGGGAGCTGGGAGCCATGCACAGTTCGACGGTCCTCGATGAGTTAGCAGCCGAATACGGCAAAGAGTACGGTGTCGATTATGCCAACGTGGGATGGCGTGCAGGGTCTGAGAACTGGTTTATCGGCCTGCGCGATGACTTCATTGGGGGCATGGTCGGCGTTGACATGAGTGGCAATGATCTGACAGAGATGCCCCTCACCAGGGATTTGGCCGCGGTGCGGCCCGAATACTTCGCCGGGGTGGTGTGCTTCGCGTCTGGAAATCCGGGTGTAGATGACTGGGTCACATACAATCCTAACATGCCGCTCTTTGTCCAGGCTACGGCCGTGCAGGTACCCACTTATATGCGATTTGTGGAAACCAGGCAAATAGAAGCTCTTCTTTCGGGCCAAGCCGGTGGTGCCCAGTATGAGCAGCTGGTAGGTCAACTTGGTGAAGCCAGTCGCCTCATGGATCCACAGGGTGCCGGTCACTTGCTCATCATCACCCTCATGATTCTGGGTAATATCGCATTCATAGTGAACAGCAAGAAGAGGGCGGCAAAATGAGGCTGCCATCTGTCGAGATGAGTCGAGATGAATCGAACGACTAGGGGAGGTGAATATGCATATGTTCGAAGGATTTCTCTCTGCTGACTGGTGGCAGGTTTGGTTGGGTGCCTTCTTCACACTGGCGGTGCTGTCCTTTCTCTACAAGGAGAATGCATTGTACCGCTTTGCCGAACACACGCTGGTGGGTGGCTATGTGGCCTATCGCGTTGTGATTCTTTGGGATAACACCCTGATTCCCCGTTTGCGCGACAACATGGTCCGCGATGGACAATGGATCTACCTGTTCGTTCTCTTTGTGGGTCTGTTGCTCTACACGCGCTACGGACCATCACAATATGCATGGTTGGCTCGCTATCCCATCGCACTGAATGTGGGATACTTCGTGGGACTCCGTATGGCCATGTTGCCCCGTCCCACCATGGTGCAGATTACAGCGGCGTTCCGCAATCTCTGGGTGACGCAAGACGGTTCATTTGTTTTCTCAGCTACCGTGAATGAGTGGGTGATCTTCATCACCACCCTGACGGTACTCAGTTACTTTATGTTCACCCTTGCCCGGGATTGGCGGCCGACTCAATGGTCGGGACGGTTGGGCCGCTATCTGTTGATGGTCGGCTTCGGTGCGAGTTTCGGTAACACCATCGCCGGCCGCATAACCCTCTTCTTGGGGAGAGCAGACTTCCTGCTCAGCGAATGGTTGAAGATAGGTGGCTAGTGAGGATGCGTTTTAGGGGAGGCTGTCACTGGGCAGTCTCCTCTTTTGTTCTTATCAATCCTGCCCTCTCATGTTAAGAATACTTCCAGCTCGGGAGGAAGTAAGACAGACTCCATTGCAACTGGGGTGCCTCCCCTAGTAGAATGGAGACGAGAACTGTCTTGGGAGGGAAGAATCGTGGTTATTGCTGAGGTGAGTATTGCTCCTTTGGGTACCGGTTCCACCAGCATTAGCGGTTACGTGGCGGATTGCCACAAGATCTTGCAACAGCAACAAGAGGTACAATACCAGTTGACCCCCATGGGAACCATTCTAGAAGGCGATCTGGATGCCATATTGGGTCTGATCCGTAAGATGCATGAGATACCCTTTGCGAAGGGAGCAGGGCGGGTGTCCACTGCGATAAAGATCGATGATCGGCGTGATAAGAACGCATCTATGGAGAAGAAACTCGCATCTGTCCGGAACAAGATCTAGGGGTCCCAGGGCAAGTGATGTTGCCTAACAGGGTTTTGAATGAGGGTATGAGGCGGTGTTCTTGGCCGCTGGGCACATCAGCATGTTAGTTACGACGCCCGGGTTATCCCTTGACTTGTGACCGCAGTTTACACCAGTGTGACAAAACCAACTGCGACCAGGTTTCGAAGCCGTCGATAGAATCCATCAATTTCTCATAGGGCTGAAAACCACCGCTCATTTTGTCTCGCTCGCGCACCCTGATCCCAAGGGGATGCGTGGACACAAGGCCAATGAGTCCTGTGTGCACCTGACCCACCGGATTGCTGTCATCATTGACTATGGCTGCCCAATGGATGTTACCTTCGTCCTTCAACACGAGTTCCTCGTGGAGTTCACGGTGGGCGTTCTTTGCTAGTATCACATCAAACTGCTCGTTTGCTTCTATGGGATTCATGTGCCCGCCGATGCCGACCGACATCAGGTTGTGCAGGCGTTCCTCACTCTGGGTCTTCAGGCGCCTGACGCAGAAGAGGGAATCGTCATGATAAAGGACAATATATGGTATAAGCTGCTTGATTGATGGGTCGGTTTCCACGCGAGAGCGCGGCGAGAAGCGCCCGTGTTGGGCACAGCGCTGGAGCAGCGGTTCAACGTCAAAGGATAGGCCCTGGGGTGTATCGGCAGGAAACAGGAGTGTTCTTTCTACTGTGAAAACGAGTTCTTCTGTCATGATGTATCCCTTCTTTGTCAGATTGGAGGAATGGTGGATGTCCAAAGCCCTCATTATCATTGACATGCTCTACGACTTTGTGGATTCTGAGGGGCGCCTCTATTGTGGACCGGAGGGAAGTGCAATCGTTCCTCGGGTCAAATCACTGCTCGAACAAGCACGTGAGCAGGGGATCCCCGTCGTATTCATTGCCGATCGACACTTGCCTTCCGATCCAGAATTTGATATCTTCCCGCCCCATTGCGTGCAAGACTCGCCCGGGGCAGAGATCATTGAGGCCTTGCGCCCTCTCGGGGATGAGCGTGTCATCGCCAAGCGGCGTTACAGTGCCTTCTTCGGCACCGATCTCGATCTTACCTTGCGGGAACTGAGAGCAGATGAGTTGATCTTGGTGGGAGTCTGCACCAATATTTGCGTTCTCTACACTGCGGCTGATGCGCGCAATCTGGCCTATCGAGTGGTGGTTCCCGCCGATGCGGTGGCTTCGTTCGATGCATCGGCTCATGATTGGGCCCTCGGGCAAATGGAGACGGTGCTTGGATGCCAGGTGCCGCAGGAGGGATACCTTTTATGCAAATGACAGTCTTGGGGTGTTGGTCACCGTTTCCCGCTGCCGGTGAGGCGTGCTTAGGGTATCTCTTGGAGCATGATGGATATCGTGTTCTCTTGGAGTGTGGAAGCGGTGTGCTCGGCCAGCTGGTCTTGCATATGGACCTGGAGCAACTCGATGGAGTTGTCCTCAGTCACTTTCATGCTGATCACGCGGCCGATGCCCTCATATTACGTTACGCGGTTCACAGCCTCATGCGTATGGACCGGAGGAAGGACGCGCTGAAGATCTTTGCTATCGCTGAACCGGCTGAAGAATTTGCTCGCCTCAGCTATGGTGCTGCCACCGAACCTGTTTCTGTGTTGCCGGGAGAAGCAAGGGAGATTGGGCCCTTTACCTTCCAGTTTGTCTTGGGGCAACATGCTCTTCCCTGTTTGGGCATGAGGATCAGTGCCGGTGGCAGGACTCTGGCCTATACGGGGGATAGCGGTTATGCGGAAACTCTCCTCAAGGTAGCGGAGGGAGTGGACGTGCTCCTGGCAGAGGCATCTTTGCGTCAAGAGGATGATGAAGACCTGCGAAAGGGGCATATGACGGGAGGACAGGCAGGGACATTGGCCCGGGCGGCTGGGGCGAAACGTTTGCTTTTGACCCACTTTCATCCTCTATTGGATCCCCGCGAACGTCAGAGGGAAGCAATGCAACACTTCAACGGTCCGGTAGAGGTGGTACGTAGTGGTGCCCGCTACTTCATCTAGATCTTTGGTTGCTGTTTGGTATCAAAGATGTATTTAACCAGGTGCAATAGGTCCAACCGCACCGTACCATTGACCGACAAGGTCAGCGTATAGCTGTTGGTGAGCGAATAGAGCCGACTAAACAGCTCGTATTCCTGGGCATCAGCCTGGCCGTTGACAAGCAGTACATGGGTGAGGTGACCCGGACATTGTCCTCCTACGTTCAACGCCCGGTCCTTGCTCCCCGGTAACGGCCGCATGGACACGCGAAAGAACCCATCGCCGAAGTAGCATCCGGGAGCGCTTGTCCTGAGGGTGTCGCCGCCGTTTTGCCAGCGAACCATCAAAAGAGACAAACCCTTGGCCATGGATTCGGTGGCGCAATCAATGGCAACAATGGGAAAAGGAACCTGTCCTTCGCCCGGATCCATAAGACCTAAGATGATTTTCGCTTTATCGTCCATTCTTTCTCTCCTAACTCCCAGCCTCATTCGGCACGGCAATCCTCATTACCTCCCTATACCTTTAGGTCATAGTCTTTAACTTGTGGAAATAGTAATAGCTAGAGCATAGCCAAGCATTGGTGGGAGGCCAGTATCGACTCGCGGGAGAATGGAATGATGCCGGTGAAGCGACGCAGGCGAGGTGCATATCTAGCTCAGGGCCAGCGTTCCCATGTGGTCATGTTGTCTCAAGTCGTTCTGGCGTGCTTCTTGTTCGCCCTGGTGTTCTCCTTGCTTCAGCTGCCCGAAAACTACGCTGAGCCTACCCTGAAGTGGTTGGATGCGGGCCTCAATTGGGACTGGGACCTCATCAAGGGCGTCGCCCTGCTGATGAATGAAGGAGGGCTGCAACTGGGATGGGATCGCTGGTGGGGGTATTGGGGTGACTACGAACTACCCCAACGCGGCAGTTTGCTCTGGCCAGCCGGTGGCCCGGTGGTAGCGGCGTTTGGGTGGCAGGATGCCGGTGTCGGCGGGCAGCTTCTTGCAGATGGCATCGAGATTTCTGCACCGGTGGGAAGCCCGGTGCGAGCTGCTTACGCGGGAACCGTCACGGCGGTGCGCATGAGTCCGGTCTATGGCATGGTAATCGAAGTTGATCATGGAAACCGCTTGGTTACCGTATACGGGCACTGTGATGAAGCTCAGGTGGCTCCCAAACAGCGCGTGAGTGAGGGACAACTTCTTGCCCAGGTCGCCCGGCCCCAGCAAGGTCCTTCTCAGCTCTATTTTGAAGTGCGTCTTTCCGGGCAGGCGGTAGACCCCCTCTACTGGCTGCGCGATGAAGAGTCCTCATGGTAAGAGCCGGTCAGCTTTGGGGTACCCAGATTTACATCAGCCTTTGGACCTTGGCTTTGCTGGTCGTCTGCTTTCTCTTTGGTCTTTTCGAGGAAGTGTTGGTCTGGTTGTGTGCGCTCATGGCTCATGAGCTGGGCCACCTCATTCTGGCTGCTGCTTTAGGCTACACGTTCCCCCGACTCATGATCAGACCGTACGGGGGTGTCATGGAGTCTCATGATGCATTGTCCTTGGATGTTATGGCATATGCCACAGTAGCGTTAGCAGGGCCTTTGGCAAACTTCCTTCTATTGGGCCTTTGTCTGGCAACGTCGCGCTGGATGAACCATGCGGGCCGTATGCTGCCCTTGATGGTGGATGTGAATCTGGCCTTGGCCATGGTCAACATTCTCCCTGCCGTTCCTTTGGATGGAGGACAGGCTCTCAAAGGTTACCTGGCCGCAAACGGTGGACACCGGCGAGCTGCCCTCATCACCACTCGCATCACGCGCCGTTTCTCTTTCTTGTGCGGGGCTGTGTTCTTGGTTGCTCTCGCGTGTGGGGTACTCTGGCCCTGGCCTGCTTTGTTGGCTGCATTGCTCTGGCAGCATGCCCGCGGCCAGCGAACGGGTGGAAACGGGCAGGGGATGCGCCAACTGCTAAGGCGCCGCCGGTTAATGAACCGGCGTGCCGTTCATGAGGTCAAACACATCGCCGTCGGTGATAGGTGTACCGTGAATGAAGCTACCGCACTCTTGGGCTCCAACCGCTACTATCATCTTGACATCATTGATGCGTCAGGAAAGGTGTTGGGAAGTCTTTCCGAGGGTAGACTGATGGAAGCCTTCTTTGCTGGTCAAGGGAATCGACCGCTGGGTACGTTGCTGGCGAGCGTGTAAAGTTTAGGTAGGCAGTGAGGGTCTTGAGGTAGAAGAAGATCTCTCCAGAGGTTGTCATGAAGACAGCCCATCCCCGCGAAGAGAGAGGAGAGATCTTATGTCTGTAGTTCA